>NZ_JACJFQ010000016.1:0-121427 GCF_014164835.1 Serratia sp. OS31
ATATAAATATAAAACAAGGCACCCACTGAACCTGAGAATAATTCATCAGTAAAAGTCCCAATTTACACTTAGAGTGTTTCGGGTAAAATATGCAGAATGTTATCAACTTAATATTGTTTTTTAATAAAACCGTTGCAATTCATCATTGCAAAGAATTTTTCGTCTCTTAATGCCCGTATGTTTTATATGAGAACTGCTGTATGTCGGTGCTAAAAACCTTACCCAAACAGATATCTTTATGGGATTTGAATGTGTTTTTTTTGGTGGCAAAACTCCTTAGCTTCAACCGGGCTGCTCTGGAATTAGGGATCACGCCGGGTTACGTAACAAAATGTATCCATTCCCTTGAAAAAGCCCTGGATACCAAACTGTTCGTGCGCACCACCCGTCAGGTTATGTTGAGCAAAAGCGGCGAGTTCTTTTTTATTAAAGTTAAAGATATTCTGGGGGATGTTGAAGATGCCATTTTGGGTGTCAATGCCTTGCAAGATATCACCAGTGGCAATGTCCGAATAAGCTGCAATACCTATTTAGGGCAGAATCATCTTGCACCGGTACTGTCGTTAATGGAACGTCAGAACCCCGGGCTCAACATCTGGCTGGATCTGACTAACCAACAAAACGATTTGATTGCTGACGATATTGATATCGATATCCGGATTGGCAGCGTAAAAGAACCACACCTGGTGGCTTATAAAATAGCCACCAGCTTTCGGGTTCTGTGCGCTTCGCCGCTTTATCTCAAACGCCATGGTACCCCGGAGGAAGTCGACCAACTCGGCGACCATAACTGCATACTGTATCGCCCTCGCGAAGAAAGTATGGGGTTATGGCGGCTTACCGACACCCGCAGCGCAATTGAAAGCAAGGTCAAGGTCAAAGGGACGCTGTCCGCCAGCCACAGTGACGTGGTCAAAAACTGGGCTGTCAAAAATCATGGCATTGCCCTGCTGCCCATATGGGGCATTGCGCCAGAATTGGCGTCTGGGGTTTTGGTCCGAGTGTTACCGCAGTATCAGCAATCAGCTGATATTATCGCAGTGATAAAAAACCAGGAGAAAAAGACTCATCTAATCCGTACCAGTGTGGATTTTATAAAAATGCATTTGCAGGCCAGCCTGCCACCGATGAATATGCTCGATGAACAGAGATAGCAACACAATCTTTGCCAATGCACATGAACAGCAAGGTTTACTCAATGAATAAAGAGATAGATTTAAAACTCTATGGTCTTATTGGTAATAATGAGGATATCCATCTGGAGGTTTACGCGATATTGGGAAAGTGCCTTGCCCATATCGCACTAGCACAAAAAACCGCCAGCAAAGCCTCTGTCCTGACCTATTTGGTTAAAGAAATCGAAGCCCAATCCTGCGATTACACCAGGAAACTTTATCGAGTAGCCATTGAAATAGTTGGCATAAAAAAAGAGGAATAAATTAAGCATGATAAATCAACCCAGTGATTCTTTATGCAGCACCATTCCTTCCAATCAGGAAGTTCATTGTTTCATTTACATAATGATGAGTCTATAGCTAGATTTTTAGTCGTTAAAATAAAAAATTACATCTACCTTTTCATTCTTATCAACGCCACGGGACTAAACGGGCTGACCCCCACACAACGGCAATGGACTAACCTATCTCGAGGCATTAAACGATGAGCAATGAAAACTATATTTACACTCAGTATGATAAATCTGTACTGGCGGACAGCGACGATCCCGGCATTTATAAAAGCATTGACCTGTTCTGGCATTATCAAGAACGAGGAAATTATACGCTGAATGGGCGCGAGTCAGACACGGCGTGGACAGCCGGTATCAACCTCGCTCGCAATCAGCAAAGCTGGAATGGCGTCGGTGAACACGCGAACGGGAAAGGGGCAACGCTAACCTACGCCTTCCCGACCTGGCAGGAACACCGTAAGAATGGCATAGGCGACGGGGGGTTAAGCGGGCTCGATGCTACGCAGAAAGCCTATGCCAAAGCCTCATTACAGGCTTGGGCAGACGTAGCCAACCTGACGTTTAAAGATCTGCCCGCCAACCAAAGCCAGACGGCGCAGATAAAGTTCGGCAATTTTGCCAAAGCCAAAGAGGATGACAGCAACTACGGGTTTTTGCCCCATACTCTGGAAGATGGGCACCCCATTGTTGACGGCTGGGGGCATGATATCTCTGGCCAGGTATGGTTTATCGACCTCCCCGAAAACCGCGATCCGGCCTCTCTTGGCGGCTATGGTGCCCAGGTTTTTACTCATGAACTGGGCCATGCCCTGGGGCTTGATCACCCTGGAACCTATAATGGCGACGGTGCGACCTATCAAAACGATGCCAGATATGTGGAAGACACCAACCAATTTTCCATCATGAGCTATTTTTCAGAGCTCAGTCCCGCCAATAAACCGGCGATTGGGGATTTCCACGGTCATTACGCTTCGGCTCCTTTGATTGATGACATTGCAGCCATGCAGTACCTCTACGGCGCCAATACCCATGCGTTCTCCGGGAATACCGTCTACGGTTTTAACTCAAATACGCAGCGCGGTTATCTTTCCACCGATAGTAACGACAATAAAGTGATCTTCAGCGCCTGGGATACCGGAGGCAACGACACCTTTGATTTTTCGGGTTATACCAGCGCCCAACGCATAAACCTTAACCAGGGATCTTTCTCTGATGTCGGTGGTTTGAAAGGCAACGTGTCGATCACGCAGGGAACCAGTATCGAAAACGCCATAGGGGGCAGCGGCAACGATATTCTGGTCGGTAATGCGCTGAACAACGTACTGAAAGGCGGTGCCGGCAACGACTTTATCTTTGGTGGCGCCGGTGCGGACACGCTATGGGGTGGTGCAGGTAAAGACATTTTCGCTTTCTCCGCCGCAGCGGATTCCACAGCCAAAGCGGCAGATACGATTAAAGACTTCACCACCGGGATCGACAAAATCGATCTGAGCGCTTTCGCCGGCAATATTCAGTTTGTCGCTGCCTTCAGCGGCGGCAGCAACGAGGCGACGATAACCCACAGCGGCAACAACAGTATTCTGGCGCTGGATCTGCACGGCCATGACGCCGGCAACAGTGGCTGGCAGCCTGATTTCCTGGTCAATATCGTCGGCCATGCCAACGCCAGTACGGATTTTATCGTTTAAACCCTTTTTTCCAGGCATCGGCGGGGTCATACCCGCTTTTGGCGAGGGCTTCTTAGGGGGGGCTCTCGCCCTTTTTTAACTCTTTCAGGTATTTGTAAACCGTGGCCCGGCCGAGGGATAACACGTTGGCGATATAATCAGCGGCGCTTTTGGCTTTGAACGCCCCTTCGTTATACAGGTCAATCACCAACTGCTTTTTCTGTTCACGGCTCAATGAACCCAATGAGGCATTTTGCCGGCGGATCCACTCGTGCAGGAAAGTATTGATCTTCTCCTGCCAGTCATCTTTGAATAACTGCTGTGGTTGAGGCTGCAAGCGGGTGACCGACAGGAACATATCCAACGCATTTCTGGCGTCTTCAAAAGTCGCGGTGCTCAAATTAATGCACAGCAGGTAGCGGGGAACGCCCTGTTCGTCTTTTGCGGCAATGCTCACCGATCGCATTTTCTTGCCATCCCAGTTGAGCTTTTCATAAGGGCCGGTCACCTGGCCTTCGCTGTCGATGTCAAAATCCTCCAAACCGGCATCGTCACCCGGTTTGCGTTTCGACAGATTATTGGCGAGGTACGCCACCTTATTGGTAGAGAGATCGTGTATCACCACTTCCACATTGGGAAAAAACAGCGCTGCAATGCCGTCGGCAACCGACTGCAGTAATTCTAATTGGGACGTGGTTTTCAGCACTTTGCTGTTACTCCATAGCGATAAGGCATGATGATATTGGCCAGTTTTCATCATTGGGTCAGCCGCTTAGCATACCTCAGTTGCCCCGGAATGCCGAGGCCCTCCCGCACCGGACCTACTGTTTTAGCAATCAACGGCCAGGGCGGTGTTAGTTGTTCATGGGTCACTACATCAACCCATTAATGCCACTTTATGGAATTATAAAATCCAGATGGTTTCATTATCTGTCATCACCTGTACTGGTATATTTACTCCCATACTTCTATTTCGGAGATTAAATTTATGAATACGATGATGACTGCGCTGGTGCTGGAAAATTTTGCCGACGAGCAATTTAGCCAAGTTCAATACCCTGTACCAACAGCTGGAGCGGGCCAAGTGCTGGTACGGATACACGCAAGTGGCGTTAACCCTATTGATTATAAAATTCGCCTTGGCGAAGCGCCCTACGCAATGCCAGAGCTACCGGCGGTGCTGGGGACTGATATGGCGGGGGTTACCGTTGCCGTTGGTGATGGCGTCGAACGATTCAATGTCGGTGATGAAGTTTATGGCCTGACCGGTGGCGTTCGTGGACTTCAGGGTTCTCTTGCACAATATGCTGCGGTTGATGTCGATTTACTGGCACTGAAACCCCGTAATTTATCCATGCGTGAAGCCGCTGCCATTCCGTTAACCTTATTAACGGCCTGGGAAGGCCTGGTCGATAATGCGAAGGTAAAGCCGGGGCAGAATGTGCTGGTCCAGGGCGGCGCCGGTGGCGTTGGTCACATGGTTGTGCAACTGGCAAAGGCCATGGGTGCCAATGTCTGGGCCACAGGCTCAACGGCTAAGCAATCACTGATCGCTCAGTTAGGTGCAACACCACTGGATTACACCGCGCTGTCTGCGCAAGAGATCGTGAACAACTGCACCTCAGGCCAGGGCTTTGACATTGTTTATGACACTGTGGGAGGCCAGGTTCTGCAAGATTCGCTGGGCATGACCCGACATTACGGACATATCACCAGTTGTGCCGCGTTCGGTGAGCATAATCTGGCGGTATCTTCGTTACGTTGTGCCACGCTGTCTGGCGTGTTTGTCCTGATGCCCATGCTGTCTGGAGAAGCTCGTGCTCATCATGGTGAAATACTGGAAGCCGCTACCCGCCTGATTGAAGAGGGTAAAATTCATCCGGTTGTCGACATCCGTCATTTCAATCTCGATCAGGCTCTCGACGCGCACCACGCAGTGCAGGACGGTTCGGCATCTATCAAGGTAGTTATTGATATTGAATAAGCTGCTATTGGGGTCGAATGAACCTGTAAATAATTCTGTGTAACTGCCCACTGGTTAAAGGTGATCGCTCTGGCGATCGCCAAACTTGATAATAAAACGGCTCATCCTCCGCCGTCAGTTCTGGATTGGCATACTCCATTTGTTTGACACATCCTGATCGCCAGATAAATAGCTTTTCTGTATAAGGTCAGGTTTCAATATCCGCTAAAATATCAGCCAGATAATCAAATAGCGTCCTAATCCGCAACGATGTTGGCCCACGCTGTGGCCGATAAAGATAGAGCCCCCAGCTTGCGAATGCATTGTTTTCCAGGATCTGAATCAGGTGCCCACTTTTTAAATAAGGCAGTGCCAGAAACCCGGGCATATGTCCAAAACCGACGCCATCGAGCACGGCCTGAAACTCAGCTTCCAGATCATCGGTAATAAAACGTGGATTCGACGGCGTAAAACTTCGCGTGTTCTTGAAACTCCAAGGCCAGCAACGCCCGGTTTTATGATCAATCAATGCTGTCAGCGGGAACAAGTCCAGCTCATCAACACGTTTGGGCATTCCTGTCTGACTAATCAATTCTGGTGTACCGACGGCAAAGAAATGAATTTTAGCCAGCTCACGTGCCACATAACGGTTATCGGGTAAAAAACCGAAGCGAATACCAATGTCTATCCGCTCATCAATCACATCACTGTGTGTATCTGTCAAAATACAGTCCACAACAATATCCGGGTAACGCAGGGAAAATTGCGTTAATGCCGGAATAATAAACTTGCGGCCAAACACGGAAGATACCGTCAGCCGAATGGTTCCCCGCATCTCATCTGACTTTGGCTGCGGTTTTACCGTCAACAAGGTATCGACAGCGTTAACAGCCTGCCGGGCATATTGCGCGAGGCGCTCACCATCGGCCGTTATTTTCATCTGCCGGGTGCTTCGGTAAAACAAAATTTCACCACGCTGCTGTTCGAGTTCTTTCACCGCACGGGTCACCGCCTGAGGTGAGATGCCCAGAAGTATCGCAGCATCTTTGAAGTTTCTTGACTCTGCGACGATACAAAAGATGCGCAACATTTCCAGTTTATTTTGCATGGCAGACCTGAACCGTTGATTGGATTAATTCCATAATCAGGAATTCTGTAATGGAATCTTTTCCACATATTGTAACGTGAGGTGAAGAAATACTGGAATACCCAAATTTGTGTGATTGATACTTTCAGGCCACCCTGCTGGGAGATACCGGCAAAACGATACCGGCTCTTTGTTAAAGGGAAGTTAAAAACTGTACGCATCAGAAAACGGCTGTTCGAGCTGCGCGGTAGCCCACATTTAGCATGCGAAGCATGAGCGTGGAGGATGATTCATTTATTATCAGTCAGTTGTGATTATTTCTGTTCAAGAATAAAACGCTGACAACGCCGATTTAACATGAATTTAACTCTGGCGTCAGGAAACGGCATTGTCAACACGACACTTAAATAAAATGAAACTTTTTGATCACATTCAAGCTTCTGAAAAATAGATAAAAACGGGTTTTATGCATTTTTTATGCATAAAGCATGAGTAGCTCCCGGTACCACCGTACAAAAGTAATTAACTATTCATTTTTGCGTCGCCAAACCGGCTTGAAACCGGCCTGTGGCCCGATGAGTGGGGGCTAACAAGCCGCGTTTTTAATGGTAAATTTAGCGTCGCAAAAGTGTTATGCACTTAGTAATCCACGGTTAAACAAAATAAATACCTATATATAAAAAGGTTGGTTATGGAAAAGCTATCCTACGCTTCAGAAAGCAGCACAACGGCCTGGGCCACCTATCTGCAACAAATCGACCGCGTTGCACCTTATCTCGGTGAGCTGTCGCGTTGGGTTGATACCCTGCGTCACCCTAAGCGTGCGCTGATCGTTGATATTCCTCTGCAAATGGACGACGGTTCAATCCGCCACTTCGAAGGTTTCCGCGTTCAGCACAACCTGTCGCGCGGCCCGGGTAAAGGCGGCATCCGTTACCACCCAGATGTTGATCTCGATGAGGTTATGGCGCTGTCAGCCTGGATGACCATCAAATGTGCGGCAGTCAACCTGCCTTACGGTGGCGCCAAGGGGGGGATCCGCGTCGATCCTTTCAAACTGTCTGAAGGCGAGCTGGAAAGATTGACCCGCCGCTACACCAGCGAAATCGGCTTTATCATCGGCCCACAGAAAGATATTCCCGCACCGGACGTCGGCACCAACTCCAAAGTGATGGCCTGGATGATGGATACCTACTCCATGAACCACGGCACTACCATCACCGGCGTCGTCACCGGCAAGCCTATTCACCTCGGCGGCTCTCTGGGCCGTGAAAAAGCGACCGGCCGTGGCGTGTTCGTTACCGGTTGTGAAGTGGCCAAACGTTTGGGTGTACAGCTCGAAGGTGCCAAAGTGGCAGTACAGGGCTTTGGTAACGTGGGCAGCGAAGCGGCCCGCCTGTTCGTCGGCATCGGCGCACGCGTAGTGGTGATCCAGGACCACTCAGCTACCCTGTCCAACCCGGACGGTATCGACCTGAACGCGCTGACCGAATGGCAAGCCAAGAACAAGCAGATCGCCGGCTTCCCTGGCGCAAAAGAAATCGAAAGCGAAGCTTTCTGGTCTGTTGACATGGACATCCTGATCCCAGCCGCCCTGGAAGGTCAGATCACCCGTCAACGTGCAGAAATTCTCAGCGCCAAGCTGGTACTGGAAGGGGCGAACGGCCCAACCTATCCAGATGCGGACGACGTTCTGCGTTCACGCAACATCACCGTAGTGCCTGACGTTATCTGTAACGCCGGCGGCGTGACCGTCAGTTACTTTGAGTGGGTGCAGGACATGGCCAGCTACTTCTGGAGCGAAAGCGAAATCAACGAGCGTATGGACAAGATCATGACCGACGCTATGGTTCACGTTTGGAACAAGTCCGAAGAGAAGAAGTGCAGCCTGCGCACCGCGGCTTATATCGTCGCCTGTGAGCGTATCCTGACCGCACGTAAAGAGCGTGGCATTTACCCAGGTTAATGCGTTATCCCTCCCGGCTTGCTTTGCAGGCCGGGATTATTTCCAAACAGAGCCCTTCAGCGCAGTAACCTTTTCAACACCTTTCCGGTGCTGGTCATCGGTAGCTGTTCTACAAACTCCACGATACGCGGATATTTAAACGCCGCCAGTCGCTCTTTGGTCCAGGTAATCAAGGCTTCTTCCGTTACCACCTCGTCCAGATCTTTCAACACCACTACCGCTTTAATTTCCTCTCCCAGCGATGGATGCGGCACCCCGATCACCGCCACGAAGGAAACGGCCGGATGGCGAATCATCAGTTCCTCCACTTCGCGCGGATAAACGTTGAATCCCCCGCGGATAATCACGTCTTTCGACCTGTCGACAATAAAATAAAAGCCATCGGCGTCTCGCCGCGCCAGATCGCCGGTTCTAAACCAGCCGTTTTCCAGAACTTCGGCCGTGGCCTCCGGTCGGTTAAGGTAACCTTTCATCACGTTGTGACCGCGTACCGCTAACTCACCGACCTGATCGCTGCCCGTTATTGTTTTGCCGGTGATATCAACGAGCCGGACTTCAACGCCCCAGATCGGTTGGCCGATAGATCCCACTTTGTTAACGCGTCCTGGGTGATTGAAGGTAGCAACCGGGCTGGTTTCCGATAGCCCATACCCCTCCAGAATGTTAACGCCGAAACGACGGGCAAAATCTTCAATGATCTGCACCGGCAAACTGGCTCCGCCGGAGACCGCCATGCGCAGATTTTTGCGCAACAGCGCCAGATCTACGCTGTCGTCCAGCGCGTTCAGCAATGCCCAATACATGGTAGGTACGCCGGCGAAAAAAGTGATGGCGTGCTTTTGCATCAGCGAGATAGCCAACTTTGCATCAAAACGCGGAACCAGCACCAGCGTCGCCCCCAAGGCAAAGCCGGCATTCATCTGGACGGTCGAGCCGAAAGTATGGAACAGCGGCAGCGTCACCAAATGGCGATCGGGGCGTTCTACCGAGCTGTTGAATAACTGCACCGAACCCAGCGCATTCAATACCAGGTTGGAATGGGTCAACTCCGCGCCTTTGGCACGACCGGTGGTTCCGCTGGTGTAGAGGATCACTGCGGTATCGGACTCCAGGGTGCTGGCACTGTCAAAATCAGCAGGTTGCTGGCGGATGGCCTGGCTGAAACGGTCGCCGCTCAGCGGCACGCTGTCACCGATAATAATGAAATCGCGGCACTGTTGAGCGGAATCGAACGCGATTTTTGCCTCTTCCCCCAACGTCAATCCCTGGCCCCCTTCAAAGCAAAAGAAGGCCACCGCCTGCGAATCCTGCAGATAGTATTCAAACTCCCCCGCTTTCAGCAAGGTATTTAAAGGCACCACCACCGCACCTGCTTTGAGAATGCCGAAATAAATAGCCGGAAACTCCCAACGGTTGGGGCAGGCCAGCGCCACCCGCTCCCCCGGTTTCACGCCCCGCCCCCTCAGCAGATGGGCGACCTGGTTGGCGAATCGATCGAGTTCGACATAGCTAAGCTGGACTTCGTCCTGAACCAGTGCCAGACGATCTGGGAAAGTACGCGCACTCTCTTCAAGCAATGTGGCCAAATTAAGCATGTGAGGGTCTCATGAGCAGAAACCGGGAAGCCCGGTGAGTCAATGATTGAGATACTGCGCCACCTCATTGAGGTTGATCTCCCTGAACCGCCTCCGGCGGTAAAATCAGTATAGATGCATCCACGCCAGGAGCAGGTTCGCGTTCCACCCAGCGGTAGGCTATATGTTAGGGATTATTCCTCCCGGAGATCCCCGTATGAGCAAGAAAAAGATCCTGATGCTGGTTGGTGATTACGCTGAAGATTATGAAACCATGGTGCCCTTTCAGGCATTGCAGATGATTGGCCATCAGGTGGATGCCGTCTGCCCGGACAAGGCCAAAGGCGATTACATCATGACGGCAATCCATGATTTCGACGGCGCGCAGACCTACAGTGAAAAACCTGGCCACCGTTTTACCCTCAATGCCGACTTTGCCGCGGCAAAAGAAGAAGACTACGACGCTCTGTTGATCCCCGGCGGCAGAGCGCCCGAGTATCTGCGCCTGAACCCGCAGGTTATCAAGCTGGTGCAGGCTTTTGATGCCGCGCGCAAACCCATCGCCGCCGTGTGTCACGGCCCGCAGCTGTTGGCCGCCGCCGGGGTGCTTAAAGGCAGAACCTGCAGCGCCTATCCGGCCTGCGCCCCGGAAGTGCAGCTGGCCGGTGGTCACTATGCGGATATCGGTATCGATCAGGCCCATGTTGACGGCAATCTGGTGACCGCCCCTGCCTGGCCGGCGCACCCGCAATGGTTGGCAAAATTTGCCGAGCTGCTGGCACAATAATCCCGTTAAAAGGCCCGCAATTTCTTTGCGGGCCTGAAACTGCATTCGGCGCGATGAGTTAACTCATCCAATATTGGATCATTTTAATTGCTCAATCAGAAAGTGAATGTCATAAAGCCAGCGTTTGGCCCGGGCGGATCGCACCAGCATATAAACATACAATGGCCGGATCCTTTCCATTTCAAGATCCCAGTGATTCGCTCGACGATTTGATGAGGAGAACAATAACGCCGATTTTGACTCCTGACGAAAATACAGCTCATGATTGTAATTGCTGCTGTCGATGAGAAAGGCGTCAAAATAGCCACGCATTAGCGTTTCCGACATTGGCAAGGACAGGTGTAGCTCTTTGTTTATTTCCGTGTTGAGAGTAACGGCTACCCCCTTTTTAAGCAGGCTGGGCGAATTATAGCGATCAATCACTGAAATGACCTGTTGCTGAATATCACTTTCCATTTCAACCTCAATATATTTGGCCGCGAGAATGATGCGATATCATTCAGACCCTGCTGATGGTGACGAGTTCTCCATCGTCTGGTCATTTTCCCTTTCTTTACACTTCCACCACAGAATGAATATAAAAAAACGCAGCGTGCTATCACCACACTGCGTAATTTAATTATTGCCCAGGCTTAAATCTTATTGGGTTAAAGATCTATTATTGGCAACCACGCCATCGCCCTGCTTTTCTGCCGCGATGCCCCCGCCCAGGACTTTATACAGAGTAATCAGGTTCTGATATTCGGTTTGGCGAGCCGCAATCAGCGACTGCTGGGCGGTATACAGCGTGCGCTGTGCGTCCAGCATAACCAGATAGGTATCTACTCCGTGGCGGTAACGCAGCTCCGCCAGGCGATAATATTCCTGCGAGGCCGCCACATAGCCGGTTTGTGCCGTTAACTGTTCCTGGATTGTGCCCTTGCGTGCCAACGCATCGGCCGTTTCCTGGAATGCCGTCTGCACCGCTTTCTCATAGGTGGCGACGTAGAGATCTTTCTGCGCCTTGGTGTAATTCAACTGCGCCGTATTATAGCCGCCGGTAAAGATTGGCAAGCTGATGCTCGGTGCAAACGACCAAACGCCCGCCCCCTGACTGAACAGGGATGACAGTTCTCCACTGCCCACCCCGCCGCTGGCAGTCAGGCTGATAGACGGGAAGAACGCCGCGCGGGCAGAACCGATATTGGCATTGGCGGCCTTCAGATTATGCTCGGCTTCCAGCACGTCCGGACGGTTCAGCAGCACCTGCGACGAGACATTGGCCGGCAGGTCTTTCATGATGCCAGACAACGCGTCGATCCCATCAGGTAACAGGCTTTCCGGCACGCTTTGCCCGACCACCAGATCCAGCGCATTTTTCGCCTGCGCCGCGCTGGTGGTGTAGCTGGCTACGTCCGAACGCGCCTGCTGATACACCGTCTCCGCCGACGCCACGTCAACCATCGACAAAATGCCGTTTTGCTGGTTCTTGCGCGTTACCGCCAGCGACTGTTTGGCACTTTCCATGGTGCCTTTGGCCGCGGCCAGATTGCTGCGTTCTGCCGCCACGTTCACCCAGTCGGTCACGATATCGGCAATCAGTGCCAAACGGGTACTTTTAGCCGCTTCGGACTCCGCCAAATAGCTCTCGAATTTAGAGCGAGTCAGGCTGCGATTTTTGCCAAACAGATCCAACTCGAAGGCGCTGGTGCTGGCGTTAGCCTCGTAGCTTTGGCTAATCGCAGTGGCGTTGTTTGCCCCACCGGTCAGAGCGCGTGAACGCGTTCCTTCCAGACCGGCATTGATGGTAGGAAACAGATCGGCACGCTGCTCACCGTAGAGCGCCCTGGCAGATTCGATGTTGGCAATGGCCTCGCGCAAATCGCGACTGCTGCTCAGCCCCATCTCCACCACCTGCCGTAATCGGCTATCAACCACATAGTCGCGCCATGGGATGTCCGGGTAGCTCAATGACAATTTACCGGAGGGCGCGGTATAAGCCGCCCCTTGCGGCAGCGTTGAGGGCACCGGCGCCTGCGGGCGCTGATAGTCCGGATCCAGTGAGATACACCCCGCCAGCACCAGCGGAAAGGTCAAAGTGATTAAACGTTGCAGCACGTTATTCTCCTGCCTGCGGCGCAGTGTTTTCTGTTGGTTTGGCGGGGGTTGTTTTGCGTGAAAACATCCGTCTAACCAATACGTAGAACAAGGGAACGAAGAAGATGGCCAGTAATGTCGCCGTAATGGTGCCGCCGATGATCCCGGTACCAATGGCGATCCGGCTGTTGGCCCCGGCGCCGCTGGAAACCGCCAAGGGCAATACGCCGGCGCTAAACGCCAGGGAGGTCATCAAAATGGGACGCAAGCGCATACGGGAAGCCTCCACGGCGGCGGCGATCAAGGCTTCGCCGCGCTGGTAATTCTCTTCGGCGAATTCGACGATCAGAATGGCGTTCTTGGCCGACAGGCCGATAATGGTTAATAGCGCCACCTGGAAGTAAATGTCGTTTTCCAGCCCACGCAGCGTGATCGCCAGCAGCGACCCCACCAGGCCCATAGGAACAACCATCATCACGGCAAACGGGATCGACCAGCTCTCGTACAGCGCGGCCAGGCACAGGAACACCACCACCAACGAAATGGCATACAAAGATGCTGCCTGCCCGCTGGTCAGTCGTTCCTGATAAGACAGCCCGCTCCACGAGAAGCTGCTGGCCGAGGAGAACTGCGCCGCCAGTTTTTCCATCTCGTCCATTGCCGTGCCGGAACTGGCACCGGCAGCGCCCTCACCGGTGATCTCAAACGACGACAGTCCGTTGTAACGCGACAGATTTTCCGGCCCGTAAATCCAATGTGAAGAGGCAAAGGCAGAGAACGGCGTCATGCTGGTGGTACTGCTGCTGGAGGTGCCGCGAACAAACCACTTGTCGAGATCCTCCGGCTTTGACCGATACTCGACGTCACCTTGCATATAGACCTTTTTCACCCGGTTGCGGTCGATAAAGTCGTTGATGTAGGTGCTGCCGAACGCGCTGGTGAGCGTACTGCTGACGTCGCCGGCGCTCAGGCCCAGCGCCTGCAGTTTGTCGTTGTCGATGTCTACCTGCAGCTGTGGCGTATCCGGCAAGGTGTTGGCGCGAACCGCACTCAGATTTGGGTTTTTCCCGGCGGCGGCGATGATCTGGTCACGCATCACCTGCAACTCCGCACGGGTGGTCGCCCCTTTAGCCTGCAGTTCGAAGGTGAAACCGTCGGACTGGCCGAAGCCGTCAATCGCCGGCGGGCTCATCGAGAACACCTGGGCATCGCGGATCGTGGCAAAGTGCGCCATTGCGCGTTTGGCAATCGCATCGGCGGTATTGGCACTGCCGGGGCGCTGGCTCCAGTCTTTCAGACTGACAAAGGCCATACCGGCATTTTGCCCGCTGCCGCTGAAACCAAAACCGTTGATGGTGAAAATGGTGCTGACGTTAGCCTTCTCATCGATGAGGAAATAGTCTTTCACCGCATCGCTGACCGCCGAAGTACGGGCATTGGTCGCGCCGGCAGGCAGCGTATATTGCACCATCACCACGCCCTGATCTTCATTGGGCAAAAAGCCGGTCGGCAGCCGCATATACATCACGAAGACGGCGATCAGCAGCAGTCCGTACAGCAGCAGATAGCGCATCGGACTGTGGATCACCCGAGCCACCTTATCGGCGTATTTCTCCTGCAGGCGGTTATAGCCGCGGTTAAATTTGCCCAGCAGGCCTTTGTCGGTCAGATCGTCATGAGCCGATTTCAGCAAGGTGGCACACAACGCCGGCGCCAACGTCAGCGCCAGGATCACTGACAGCACCATCGACGCCACGATGGTAACGGAGAACTGACGGTAGATAACCCCGGTGGAACCACCAAAGAAGGCCATCGGCAGGAACACAGCCGACAGCACCATGGCGATGCCGACCAGTGCCCCGGTGATCTCCTTCATCGATTTTTCCGTCGCCTGGCGCGGCGACAGCTTCTCTTCCCGCATCACGCGCTCGACGTTCTCTACCACCACAATGGCGTCATCCACCAACAGTCCAATCGCCAGCACCATGCCAAACAGCGTCAGGGTGTTGATCGAATAGCCGAAGGCGGCGAGTACGCCAAAGGTGCCCAACAGCACCACCGGCACGGTGATGGTCGGGATCAGCGTAGTACGGAGGTTTTGCAGGAACACAAACATCACGATCACCACCAACACCACCGCCTCGATCAGCGTTTTCACCACTTCTTCGATCGAGATATTAATAAAATCGGTGCTGTCTTTCGGGTAGGCCACCTTGTAACCGTCGGGCATCGAAGTCTGGTATTCCGCCACCTTGGCTTTTACCAGCTTGGCGGTATTGAGCGCATTGGCACCGGCGGCCAGTTTCACCGCGATGCCTGAGGCTGGATGCCCATTCAAACGGGCGCTGGAGGAGTAGTCCTCGTTACCCAATTCCACCCGTGCGACGTCGCCCAGGCGCACCAGTGCGCCGCTGCTGTCACTCTTGAGAATGATGTTGCGGAACTGCTCCGGCGTTTGCAGGCGAGACTGCGCCTTTACCGTTGCGGTCAACTGCTGATCGGCACCGGACGGCAAGTCGCCGACCTTACCGGCGGAAACCTGGGTGTTTTGCGCTTCTATCGCCGTCGACACGTCGGAAGGCATCAGTGAAAAGGACGTCAGCTTGGTCGGGTCAAGCCAGATGCGCATGGCGTATTCCGATCCGAATACCTGCACATCGCCAACCCCTTCAATGCGCGACAGCGGATCCTGAATGTTACTCACCAGATAGTCGGAAATGTCCGCCATGCTGGCCTTGTCGGTTTCGTCATACAGACCGACGATCAGCAAGAAGCTGCTCTGAGATTTTTTGACCGTAACCCCTTGCGCGGTGACCTCGGTAGGCAAACGGCTTTCCGCCTGCTGCACCTTGTTTTGCACCTGCACCTGCGCGATATCCGGATCGGTACCCTGGTCGAAGGTCACGTTAATGCTCACAGAGCCGTCGGAGCTGCTGGTGGCTGAAAAGTAAAGCAGCCCGTCCAGCCCGGTAAGTTGCTGTTCGATGACCTGTGTCACGCTGTTTTCCAGAGTCTCGGCATCGGCGCCCGGATAGGTGGCGGAGATGGATATCTGTGGCGGGGAGACGTCAGGATATTGCGAAATGGGCAGCGAGTTGATCGACATCAGCCCGCACAGCATGATGATGATCGCAATCACCCAGGCGAAAACCGGTCGCCGAATAAAGAACTGCGCCATGGTTACTGCTCCCCGCCGTTAGCCGTCGGTTGTTTCACATCAACCGCTTTGACCTCAACGCCCGCAGCCACCTTATTGGTGCCTTCAACGA
This sequence comes from Serratia sp. OS31, assembly GCF_014164835.1. Taxonomy (NCBI): domain Bacteria; kingdom Pseudomonadati; phylum Pseudomonadota; class Gammaproteobacteria; order Enterobacterales; family Yersiniaceae; genus Serratia; species Serratia sp. OS31. The sequence continues at coordinate 15,858 of NZ_JACJFQ010000016.1, forward strand.
TCAGACGATCGCCGGCATTCAGGCCCTTGCTGACCAGCCAATTGCTGCCGATAACCTGCTCGGTAATAACCGTGCGTTGCTCCACTTTGTTTTCCGCGTTGACGACCAGCGCCGTGGCTTCCCCCTTGGCGTTACGGGTGATCCCCTGTTGAGGCGCCAAAATCCCTTTGGGGTCGACGCCGTTGTCGACCGTGGCGTGCACATACATGCCGGGCAGCAATTCGTGCTCGGGATTAGGGAACACCGCACGCAGGGTAACGGAGCCTGTTGACTCGTCTACCGCCACTTCCGTCAGCTCCAGTTTGCCGGGGTGGGTATAGGGCGTACCGTCCTCAAGTTTGATCGCTACCGGCGTGACATCGTCACGTTGCAGCGATGCCTGCTGTTTACGCAGTTTGAGCAATTGACTGCTGGACTGAGTGAGATCGACATAAATCGGATCGAGCGCGCGAATGGTCGCCAGGGCATCAGTCTGACTGGCGGTCACCAAAGCGCCCGGCGTAACGGAGGAAATGCCGATACGACCGGAAATCGGTGCACGAACCTGGGTATAGGCAAGATTGATTTTTGCGGTTTCCAGCGCTGCCTGGTATTGCGCAACGGCGGCAACCGCTTCCAGATAGGTCGCCATGGCATCATCCGCATCCTGTTTGGATACGCCATTCTCTTTTACCAGCGCCGCATAGCGCTGGGCTTTCAGGCGGCTGGACTTCACCGTGGCTTCAGCGCTTTTCAACTGAGCGGCAGCCTGATCGTAGCTGGCCTGGTAGGTTGCGGGATCGATCTGATACAGCACCTGCCCAGCCTTGACCTCGGCCCCTTCGGTAAACAGACGCTTTTTGATAATGCCGTCCACCTGGGGGCGAACATCCGAGGTCATGGTGGCATTCACGCGGCCGGTCAAATCGCTGCTTAGCGTTACCGGTTGAGCCTGCAGCGTCGCGACACCCACCTCCTGCACGCCACCGGCGCCGGCGGGTGATCCACCGCTCTGGCCATCACAAGCGGCCAGCAATAACGACAGGCTGACAAGTAAAACCTTTTTCCTCTGCATCGACTATCTATCCTATTGAGAACGTTTATTCTCAATATATAGAAAGCGCTGTTTTTAGTCTGACAGGGTTCCGTAAGGATTGCGTAAAATTGCATCGCAGAGCGTGAGGAGAACCGGTGCGCGCCCACTTTACGCACCGGTTAAGGGCTTTACTTTTGACGAAGGGGGACGTCTTTCAAGAACCAGGTCAATGCGAAGGCCAGCGCCATAACCCCGGCGGCAATCTGATACACCGAGTGAATGGCTCCGCCAAAGGCTTGCAAATAGTCGTTCTGCAACGTCAACGGCAGATGATGCACCGCCGCCGCGCCCAAAGAACGGGGTAACGCCGTCCCTTCAGGCAGCAGGCTGGCCAACCGGCTGTGCAGCACATTGGTAAAAATCGCGCCAAACACGGCGACCCCGATGGAACCGCCGATAGAGCGAAACAGCGTGGCGCTCGAAGTGGCAACGCCCATGTGTTTTGGCTCGACGCTGTTTTGCGCCGCCAGGATCATCACCTGCATCACCATACCCAATCCCAACCCCAGCAGGCTGATGTAGAGATACAGCAGATGCACCGGCGTCGAGTTTTTCAGCGTCCCCAGCAGTATCATCCCGGCCAGGGCGCAGCAGGTGCCTATAATCGGAAAAATGCGGTATTTGCCGCGCTTGCTGATTAATCGCCCGCTGACGATGGAGCTGAACATAATCCCCCCCATCAGCGGTAACAGTTGCATCCCGGCCTGGGTCGGCGTGGAATTCTTCACCACCTGCAAATACAGCGGCAGGAAAGTCACCGAACCAAACAGCGACATCCCGACGATAAAGCCGACCAATGCGCACAGCAAAAAGGTCCGGTTGCGGAACAAGTCGAGCGGAATGATAGGCTCGCTCGCCAGCCGTTCTTCGTAGATAAAACCGCCCAACGACACCAGGCCAAAGGCCAGAATGCACCACAATTGGCCGTCCGACCAGGCCATTACCGTGCCGCCCTGGCTGGTAAACAGGATAATGCAGGTCAGGGCTGCGGCAAGGTAGCCGGCCCCCAGAAAATCGATTTCATGCTTCACGCGGTTGACCCTGGATTGGAACACCGCGCCAATCACCAACAGTGCGAAAATCCCCAGCGGCAGGTTGATATAGAAAATCCATCGCCATGAGAAATGCTGCACCAGCACCCCGCCAATCAACGGGCCCACCACCGTCGCCAGACCAAATACGCCGCCAAACAGCCCCTGATAACGTCCGCGTTCGGCCGGCGGGATCACATCGCCGACCACCGCCATGGTGACGACCAGCAACCCGCCACCACCCAGCCCCTGCAAGGCACGCATCAGGACAAGCTGGGTCATGTTTTGTGCCAACCCGCACAGCACCGAACCGAGCAGGAACACCACAATAGCAATCTGCAGCACGATTTTACGGCCGAACAGATCGCCGAACTTGCCATACAGCGGCACCACTATCGTCGATGCCAGCAAATAGGCGGTGACTACCCACGACAGATTTTCCAGCCCGCCGAATTCGCCGACAATGGTCGGTAATGCAGTGGACACAATGGTTTGATCGAGCGCCGCCAGCAACATGACCAGCAGCAACGCAGAGAACAACAACCGGATCGAGGGCGCCTGCCCAGACGCCCCGCTGCTGTCTTCGCTGCCTGCCAGATGACTGATACCCATTAAGGTGAGCTCACTTGTAATTAATTAATTGAGTAATTAATATATGAGTGATTCTTTTCTCCGGTCAATGGATCTCACCGCGATGACAGCACAAAACGTTCAAGCCCCGCGCCGCCCTGGTCGGCCGAGTGGTGGCACCAAGGGTACAGAAAAACGCGAGCACCTGCTGGATACGGCGCTTAATTTGTTTGCCCGTCAGGGCATTGCCGATACTTCGCTCAATGCCATTGCCCGTGAAGCCGGCGTCACCCCCGCCATGCTCCACTACTATTTTCACAACCGTGAACAACTTTTAGACGTGCTGATCGAAGAGCGTTTCCTGCCGGTACGGCTGGCCGCCGGCAGCGTTTTTGACGCCAATGCGGACGATCCTATCGCCGCCTTCACCCAACTGGCCCAAAGGTTTATCGATATCTCCACCGCGCACCCCTGGTTCGCCCCGCTGTGGTTGCGAGAAGTGATGAGTGATAACGGCGTGCTGAAGCAACGGATGGACGAGCGTTTTGGCGATGCGCAACGCAAAGCGGCCCTGAAGTCGATAACTCGCTGGCAGGCAGAAGGCAAGTTGAATGCCGATCTGGAACCCTCTTTGCTGTTTATTACCCTGTTTGGCATGACGCTGCTGCCGCTGGCTACCGCGCCGAAATGGCACAGTGACAACAACAGCCACGGTCCGCAGAGCGCCGAAGTTATCGCGCGGCACGCCATTGCGCTGTTAAGTCACGGCCTGGGGCCGCAGCGCTAAAAGTGACGTTTCATGAGTGACGGCAATTCACTCTTTTACGCCAGGCCGGTGAAATGAGAGATTGCCATTTTTCCTTAACAGGAACAGCGCGAGCCCCTCTCTTGATAAGGCTAGAATTCGCTCGGGGAATTTCTATACCTCAGTCAAAAAATCTATGAATTTTCTTATTTTTAGAGGGACGTAGCGAGCGTAGGGATAAATTAGGATAAAGGGTCTTGAGATACCTGCATAGGCGGGTAAAATCTCGATGAGCTCACCGCGTTGTAGCTCCTGCTCGACGGTAAAGCGGTAAACCTGCATAAGTCCTGCGCCGTTTTTAACCAGCGTCAGGGTCGCAAGAAAATCCTCCTGACATAAAAAGCGGCCCGTAGTCTCCACGTTAATGACCTTTCCGTGTTCAATAAACGTCCAGGGTGTTTTTCTGCCAGTGCTGGGCAATGCGTACTGAATGCATTCGTGATTTATCAAATCTGCAGGTACAACAGGCGCCGGATGATGTTGCAGGTAAGATGGCGTGCCTACCACAATGAGCTCCGCATCCTCTAACCGACGAGCAACCATACCTGAGTCGTTCAGTTCACTTCCCCTGATGGCAACGTCAAACTTATCCTCTGAGAAATCGATATTTTGATTGCTCACGTGCAGATTTATCTTCAGATCTGGGTAGCGGGAGCAGAACTCACTCAATCGGGGCAACAGGCGGTAGTGTGCATAAAGTGTCGGTGCGCTGATACCAAGGACGCCTACCGGCATTTGCCGCTCGCCAGAAATCTTAATCTCAGCCTCAACCAATAGGCTCAGCGCCTTACGGCAGTCCAGATAATAACTCTGACCAGCATCCGTTGTGCGCATACTCCGCGTAGTTCTGATAAACAGCTTGGCCTGCAACCGTTCTTCCAGCCGGGCTATCGAGCGGCTGACCGCGGCAGGGGTGACTCCTGCCGCGTTGGCGGCCGCCGTAAAGTTGCCGGTTTCTACAGTGAGGCAGAACAATTCTATGCTGCCCATTTGTATATCATCGAAATAACGCTGCACCACGGCTCCAGGTTAATTAATTACATCATGTATAAATTAAAGTTCTTTTTCGTCTGTTTTTCAATTTATTGTTATGTATTACCGTGCATGCATGGCAAATGGTTGCCCTGATGAGGACGCATAATGAGCAGAATTAAAACGGTTATTGTTACTGGTGCATCGAGTGGTTTGGGCTTCGCCATTGCGGAGGCTTACCTGGCTCGGGGTTATAATGTGGTCGCCAATGCCCGTTCACTGGAGAACTTGCAGTCGGCGGCTGACAAGCTTGGTCAGCCTGCAAACCTGCTGTTGGTACCGGGAGATATTGCACTGCCGGCAACCGCCGACCGGCTGTTCGAACTGGCAGTACAACGATTTGGTCAGGTGGATATCCTGGTCAATAATGCCGGGATATTTATTGCTAAACCAATAGCTGAATATACCGCACAAGATGTAGAAGCCATGGTTGATACCAATCTTAAAGGCTTCTTCTACCCAGCGCAGGCGGCAGCCAAACATATGTCGCAGTATGGCTCAGGCCATATCATCGCTATTACCGCTTCTATAGCCATGCAGCCCAATAATAAAGTCCCTGCACTGTTACCGGTGCTGATTAAAGGCGGCTTAAATCATGCTGTACGCGGACTTGCGCTTGAACTGGCGCAGTATAACGTGATGGTCAATGCCGTCGCACCCGGCATTATCGCCACGCCAATGCATGGTTCCGATGAGCAAGGCATTGAATTTATGAAACAGCTGGCACCCACGGGGCGTATTGGTCAACCACAGGATATCGTAGATGCGGTGCTGTACCTCACCGACGCCAATTTTGTTACGGGGACAGTCGCTACTGTAGACGGCGGCTCCACTGCCGGTGTCTGGTAAAGGTTAACTTGCTATGCCATATGTCAATATTAAAGTCACCGATGAAGCGGTAAGCGCCGAGCACAAACGCCTGTTGATTGAAGGGGTGAGTAAATTGTTGGAACAGGTACTGAATAAGCCGCGTCATACTACTTTTGTAGTCATTGATGAGGTAGCTACCGACAACTGGGGCGTGGGAGGACAGAGCGTGACCGAACTGCGCAAGAGTCAGCTTCAACAGTGAAGCGGTAAAATCGTTATTTCCTGTTTTAGGGGGCACGGCAGGTGCCCCCTAGAAGCGATTGATCTGCCTTAAACGGCCGGCAGTTGGCTGGTCACGCAATGGATCCCCCCACCGCCGGCGGCGATAGCGTCGATATTCAACTGCACCACTTCACGCTGCGGATAAAGCGCCGTCAATAATTCCAAGGCTGCGGCATCCGCTTCAGCATCGCCAAACTCCGGAGCGATAATCGCGCCGTTGATGACAAAGTAATTGATGTAACCGGCGGCAAAATCGGCATTGCCCTTGCTGAAGCGGCTACGTCGTGGATCCAGCGGTGGCGACACCGTATGCACCTGTATCTTGCGCCCATCGGCATCCGTGGCCTGTTTGAGGATCGCCAGGTGATCCAGCGTGACCTGATGGTCGTAGGACTCCGGATCGCTGTCCAGGTTGGCGATCACCACGCCTGGGCTGACGAAACGGGCATAAAAATCGACGTGAGCGTCGGTAATGTCTTTGCCCTTAATCCCCGGCAGCCAGATGATTTTTCGCAGGCCCAGCATCGCTTTGAGCTCTTGCTCTACCCGATCGCGGCTCCAGCCAGGGTTGCGGTTGCGATTGACCCAGCTGCTCTCGGTCATGATGCCGGTGCCATGGCCATCCACTTCGATGCCACCGCCTTCCCCTACCAGCGCACTGCGGCGCAGTGGGTTAACGCCGAAATGCCTGGCCTGGAAAGCGGCCAACTGAGCATCCTTACCGTGCCGTTGCTTATTGCCCCAACCGTTAAAATTGAAGTCCACCGCCGCCAACTCCCCCGCGTGGTTGGTAACGAAGTTGGCACCGATATCGCGCATCCAAATATCATCGAGCTCGGTAATGACAAAGTTCACATTGTGGCTGCCGCATTTTTTCTCTGCCAACTCTCGTTCGCGTTCACGGCAAAATACCGTCAGCGGCTGGTAAACCGCGATAGCACGGGCAATGCGGCCCAGGGCATCTTGCACGTCCGCCGTGAACTCACCCCAAATCGCCCGCTGTGCGCCAAAAGCGATAAATGCACATTGCTGAGGCTCGCCCTCATCGGGCATGCGCCAGCTTCCGCCAGCCGTTTTCTGAGCCGCGTGGCTGGACAATGATGCCAGCCCCATCGAGGCCGTCAGGCTAATGCCGGCGATCAGGGAAGCCCGTTTGATAAATTCACGACGTGTTGACATGGTTTGCTCCTGTATTGCCGCCAAAACAATTAGCTAATCTATTCAGCAAAAGACGGCGTGATGTCGATAACGGCTATGTTAAGCCCTTTAATCCAGGTAAAACAAAGGATACATTTAGCGGACACCTGATTAGATAGGCTTATCAATAATGCTAAAGCACTGGCCCCCGATGAACGCCCTGCGCGGTTTTGAAGCCGCCGCCCGGCTGGGCAGTTTCCACCAGGCCGCCGATGAGTTGCACCTCACTCAGTCAGCGATCAGCCAACAAATTCGCAGCCTTGAAGCCTTCCTGGAGCAACCGCTGTTTTTCCGCAGCGGCCGCAGCGTCAGCCTGACCGATGCCGGTCAGGATCTCTACAGCACCGCCCAGGTGATGCTGCAACAGTTGGCCGTTGGCATCCGCCGTCTGGAGCAGTACCGCAAACCCAACCAACTGATCGTCAACACTACGCCGGCGTTTGCCCGCCACTGGCTGGTTCCACGCCTTAAAAGCTTCCACCGGCAGCACCCGGATATCGACCTGTGGCTGTTCACCACCTTCGATCCACCGGATATGGCGACCGAAACCGTCGATCTGGCGATACGCGACGATCTCAGCGCGCAAATTGAATGTAGTCTCAAAATGCTGCATCAGGATCGGCTCTATCCGGCTTGCCATCCTGAGCTGCTGAAGCGGGATATGGCACAACGCACCACCTTGCACGGCGAACGTGAGATGGACTGGAGTCATTGGGCGGTTCAGGGCGGCGCCAACGTTGGGCAAAGCAGCCACGGCCTGAACTTCTCCGATCCCGGCCTGCTGTTGGATGCGGCCTGCGACGGTCTGGGCATCGCTCTGGTCAGCCAACTGCTGGCACAGCAGGCACAGGCTAGAGGCCTGCTGCAGCCACTGACGGAACAAAGCGTGCGCGGCCCCCATTGGGCATGGCTGATTCATCGCGACAGCGAGAATAATCCCCTCACTCAGCATTTCTGTGAGTGGTTACTAACCCAATTACCGGCGGCGATTTAACGTTCTACCTCACGCTTCCAAACGCAGGATAAAGCGCGACGGATTGAGCGGTGCTACTTTCAATCAAGCGCCCGAACAAGCTTAAACAATGGCGCTAAGTGGTTGTTGAGATTGAATTCACCTGTCATCGTTCAATTCGAAAGGAAAGGCTATGCATTCTGGTTTATTAAAAACATTAGCACTTGGCGTGGCGTTAGCCACTCTCAGCCCTTCGGTATTCGCCGCTAATCTGAACGCCGGTGCCGTGGCGGCGCCGGATCAATACGGTGCCAAAGTGGCCGCACAAATTTTGCAGGCCGGCGGTAATGCTGTCGATGCCGCGGTCGCGACCGCCTTTACGCTGGCGGTGACCTACCCGGAGGCCGGCAACATCGGCGGCGGCGGTTTTATGACCCTGTACGTCGACGGCAAGCCCTACTTCCTCGACTACCGGGAAGTCGCGCCCAAAGCGGCCACCAAAACCATGTACCTTAACGAAAAAGGCGAAGTGATCGAAAACCTCAGCCTGGTGGGCACCAAGGCCGCCGGCGTACCCGGCACGGTACTCGGGCTGTGGGAGGCTCATAAACGCTTCGGCAAGTTGCCCTGGGCAGAGCTGCTGACCCCGGCTATCGGCTATGCGCAGCAAGGCTTTAAGGTGGCCGATCAGCAATACCAATACCGCGAGGATGCCAACAAGCTGTTCGCCGACAAAACCAACTTCGGCGATTACTTTGGCAGCATGAAACCCGGCGCGGTGTTTAAACAGCCGGAGCTGGCCAAAACTCTGGAACGCATCGCCAACCGGGGTGCAGAGGACTTCTATCAGGGGGAAACCGCCAAACTGTTGATCGCCCAGATGCAGCACGATGGTGGCCTGATCACCCAGCAGGATCTGACTGACTATCGGGTAAAGTGGCGCGAACCGATGAAAATCGCCTGGCGCGGCAATACCCTTTATACCGCCCCGCTGCCCAGCTCCGGTGGTATCGCGCTGGCGCAGTTACTGGGCATAAAAGAAGACCGAGCTGCCGATTTCAAAGGCGTAGAGCTGAACTCCGCCCGCTATATTCACTTACTGTCGGAAATCGAAAAGCGCGTCTTTGCCGATCGCGCAGATTACCTCGGCGATCCTGACTTTGCCAAGGTGCCGGTTGCCCAGTTGGTCACCCCGGATTATTTACAAAAGCGAGCTGCGGAGATCAACCCGACCGCCATTTCACCGACCGAAAAGGTGCGCCCAGGGTTGGAGCCCCATCAAACCACGCATTTCTCGATTGTTGACGCTCAGGGTAACGCGGTCAGCAATACCTATACGCTGAACTGGGACTTCGGCAGCGGTGTCGTGGTGAAAGGCGCAGGCTTCCTGTTGAATGACGAAATGGACGACTTCAGCGCCAAACCGGGCGTGGCCAATGCCTTTGGCGTAGTCGGTAGCGACGCCAACGCCATTGAGCCGGGCAAACGCATGCTTTCGTCCATGAGCCCGACCATTATCACCCGCGACGGCAACGTTAGCCTGGTGATCGGCACCCCTGGCGGTTCTCGCATTTTCACCTCGATTTTCCAGGTGATAAACAATCTCTATGACTACCGGTTACCGCTGGAACAAGCGGTGGCCGCTCAGCGCGTCCATCACCAACTGTTGCCGAAAGACACTATTTTCTACGACGCTTTTGCCCCACTGACCGGCAACGTGGCCGACCAGTTGAAAGCCATGGGATACACACTGGAAGATCAGGGCTGGTACATGGGGGATATACAGGCGATCCGCGTCAATGGTGACACGCCGGAAACCGCCTCCGATCCGCGTGGCCGTGGTGTGGGGTTGGTAGTGATGAAATAACGATAAAAAAACGGGCGCACCAGTGAAAGGTACGCCCGTTTTTTTGGGTTTCTACTGCTTGGCGACGGCAGGCGTAGCACCGGCATTCGCCAACTCGCCGTACACGACCTGACCACGGAAGCCACGCCGCACCTGTTGGAACAAGGCGCGGAAGGCCGGATAATCCTGCGCCTGGCAGAGTGCGTCCTTGCCACGCACGGCATTCAGCTGTAGCCGATGGTTGCCCACCACCTGCTGTCCTTCGAGCTGCCATTCAACCTGGTATTGACCGGCCGCGTTGCTGAACTGCTGGTTTTTGGGAATGGCGATAATCGGCACGCCGGCGGGCAGGTGCAGGCGATAGGTCTCGTCGTACTGCTGCGCGGTACAGAAGAACGGCGTTTCGTTAGCCGGGGCGGACGTCGTCGAGTAAAGCGTACGGAAAGACTTGCCGCCGGGCGGCGTCGGTACGGCCATTCCGCCCACTACGCTGAAATCGACATAATCCTCGGCTTTGAATTTGTAACTGTAGGCAAACGGCTTTTTGAGATCGAACGCATCGCCTTGCTTCACGATAACCCCACGGCCATCAATGCCTGAGGACGCCATGATGTTCTCTTCGACTCTCGCCCGGTTCTGCTGATTGATTTGCGAGAAATAGCCTCTCAGGTTGATCTCATCCACCTCACCCAGCTTGCGTTCGGTTTGGCCGCGCATATTGCCCGCTTTATCGAAGTAGAAGTCCACGCTGAGCGACGTATTGTTGCGCTGTTCGTCGTTATCCGGGGTACGCGCCAGTTTGGCTTCGCGCGTCAGCAGCACCGGGGCCCCAAGATCGGCCCCCGGCAGTTGGCCGAAGCGCGCCCACGGGCTGGTAGAATCCAGATACAGATTGAACTCCGGCACGTAGGTAATCGCGTGGTTAAACCGGCCCAGCAGCGGCACCGTCGGCAAGATCGGCCCTTGATCCATGCCGATCAGCACCGGTGAACTAACGATGCCCTTGGCGGCCAGCAACGCCTCGAGCATCACCACATGATCCTTGCAGTCGCCATAGTGGTTATCCAGAATGCTCTGCGCCGAATTCGGCTCCAGCCCGCCGTTGCCCAAATAGACCGCAACGTAACGAATATTCTGTGCCACCCAGCGATAAATCGCCGCCGTCTGCTCACGACGGTCGCTGATGCCGTCGGTAATTTTATCCGCCAACGCCTGGATCGCCGGGGTCACTTTGGCCGCCTGACTGGCTTTCTGTTGATAGGCTTTGGCCAGCTGTGGCCATTCGCGGTAGGTACTGGCCATGATGGTTGGGCTGAATGTCCAGCTGTTCGCCGACCAGTTTTGCGCTTCCAGCGGTTCACTGCGCCGGTAGTGCCAGCGCCAGTGGGCCTGACCGTCACGGATCTGCGGCTTATCTGCGCCCTCTACGCCTCGGGTAAAGACATGCATCGGCACATTGGCCGGCGCCTGCAAATTGACCTCGGCGTCATCAAACTGGTCGAAGACGCTGAAGGTCTCCCACAGGCCGAAGTAGTCCGGGAAATACGGTGTATTTTGCGTGCGCAACACCTGATACACCACGCGAGAACCCGGCGCCAGGTTGGAGAAGACGATCACCCTTACCTTGCGATCGGCATACAGCGGTGCAGAGGCGCTGGAGTAGCTTTCCTGGGTATAAATGCGATCGGGCGCGACATCATGGCGCTGTCCATCGGCCGTCAGCGTATAGGCCGAAACCACCTTCAGCGTTTCCATTTTTTCGCTGTAGCTCAGGCGGATCTGACTGAACTTCTCCACCGCCGCCTTGGTTTTGAGCAGCACCTCATAACTCTCGGTCTTGGTGTTGCTGGCATTGGCATTGACTTGATAATCCGCGCGGTAACGTACAAAGCTGAAATCATTGCTAACGGCGGCATCCTTGGCGGCAACCGCGGGGGCCTCCACGGCCAACAGCGTTGCCGGGTGCGTCGCCGCCAGTCCAGCGGCCAACACGAGAGAAGGGATGATAATTTTCATCTTCGTTCCTTGAAGTTTTTTAAACGATAACAGTGACATTGATAAAGTACTGACCACTGGCGCAAGAGCGGCACACTAATACAATTGAGAATCGTTTTCAATAAAATACCGGTTCAGCCCGGCGTGCCTGACCTAACCCTGCTCTATCAACATGACAGCCGTGGTATCACTCTCCAAAGCATCAAAAATATGCTCGCGGTCGGCGGAGTAACTGATGTAATCCCCTGCACTCAATTCTACCGGCTGGTCCTTAGGCCCGACTAACGCCCTGCCGCTGCTGATAATCACATGCTCAATGGTGCCCGGCATATGCGGCCGCGAAATGCGGGCTTCGCCCGGTTGAACCTGTAGACGGTAAATATCGCGCTGTGCCCCTGGCGGACAGGTCGCCAACAAGGTGGCGGCGTAGTTGGCCTGTTCGGAAACCGTGGTCACCCCTTCATGGGCGCGGATCACCTGAACGTGTTGGCGTGGCTGAGAAATCAACCGGCTAACCGGCACATCCAGCGCCATCGCCAACGCCCATAAAGTTTCCAGGCTGGGGTTGCCGCTGCCGGTTTCCAACTGCGAAAGCGTCGATTTTGCAATGCCGGCTCGGCGAGCCAATTCGGTAACCGAGAGGCCCAATCGCTCGCGTTCACGGCGAATGGCGGCCGAAAGCAGGCCGATGGGCGTAGCGTTATTGCTGACAAAGTCGCTCATTGTTCACCATATCGTTCATTCGTTCGACTTGACGAACGCCCATCAGGTGTTCATCATAATGTTCAGTTGTTCATTTTAATGATAACCGCCAACGGCGGCAAGCGCAGCGCGCTAGCAGGGAGAAAGCAAATGAAGATAAAAACCGGTGGCGTGTTGCAGATGACCCTTGCCATGGTCATTTCCGGTACCGTGGGCTGGCCGGTGGTGCTGCTGGGGCAGCCGCCCGCCACGGTGGTTTTCTGGCGCTGCGCGTTTGGCGCGCTAGCGATGCTGATCGCCTGCGCCCTGCTTGGCCTGCTTAAAAAAGGCATGCTGACCCGACGTCAGGCCGCCATTGCGGTGCTGGGCGGCATCGCCCTGGTGCTGAACTGGGTAATGTTGTTCGGTGCTTACACCCATGCCTCTATTGCGGTGGCGACCGTCACCTACCACGTCCAGCCCTTTATGCTGGTTGGGCTCGGGGTGCTGTTTTTCGGCGAAAAAATGACGGCGACCAAGTTTGGCTGGCTGGTACTGGCCTTCGTCGGCATGCTGCTGATCATTAGCGGTAAACAAGATGGCGGCGATGCCAGTGCCGATTACTTCACTGGCGTGTTATTGGCGCTGGGCGCAGCCTTTATGTATGCGGTAGCGGCGGCGATCGTCAAGCGTTTGAAAGAGGTACCACCGCACCTGATCGTGCTGATCCAGCTCACCCTGGGCGTCGTGCTGCTGGCGCCGTTCGCCGGCTGGGCCCAACTGCCGTCAACGGCCAACGGCTGGTTGCTGCTGGCGACCCTGGGCCTGGTGCACACCGGGCTGATGTCTTCGCTGCTGTACAGCGCAATCCAGAAAATCCCCACCGCCCTGGTAGGCGCGTTGTCTTTCATCTATCCGTTGGTGGCGATTATCGTCGACTGGGCGGTATTCGGACACCGCCTTAGCCTGATGCAACTGTCGGGCGCCGCCGCCATCTTGCTTGCGGCGGCGGGCATGAATTTTGGCTGGCGACTGGTGCGGGAAAATCGGGCTAACCGCCCTTCATCCGATAACGCGGCATAAAACCGGCGGGATGCCGACTGGGGTTCCCGCCGAATTTTAGCGTTGCCTGACGTTACTGCGCATTTTTTGCCGGACTTAGTGTAAAGACTTTTGGATTTTTGCCTATCCACTGCGCCGCAAGTTCGTTGAGTTGTTCAACGGTTACGGCCTCCAGCAAAGTGTCTTCCTGAGCCAACGACGCAAAGTTTCCGTCATCAGCCGCCACCTGCGCCAAGGTGTCTGTCCAATAGCTGGCGCTGTTTTGGCTGGCCTGTTGTTCGATCCGCCAGGCCTTCTTCGCCTTAATCAACTCTTGCTGGCTGACGCCTTCGCGCGCGGTCTGATGCAAAACTTTCAGGGCTATGTCGCTCAGCTCTTTGGCGCGTTGTGGCGCAACGGTAAAATTGAGACGTGCCAGATAATAAGGTTGCGGTAACTTGGCCAGCAACTGTGAGAACCCCAACGTATAAACCCCACTGGCCTGTTCTCGCAGGGCATAACGCAGGCGCAGGCTGACAATTTTATCCAGCAGTTGTAAACCGAGCTGGTTCGATTGCGACCATGCCGCGTCGGCCGAGAATTGCATGCTGACCATGGTTTTAGGGCTGCTGGCCAGCGGATAATCGGCCTTGAGGCTACGGTGTGTTGGCACAATGCCAAGATCCCGCCACTGGGAACGCTGCGTTGACGCCGGCAACGCGCCCGGCCAACGTTCCACCCATGCTTGCAAGCGCCGCAGGTCTATCGCCCCGCTGAGGGTTAACGTCATGTCCTGAGTCGCAGCAAACAGTTGCTGATGTCGCAGGGACAAACTTTCGACGCTGAAATCACGCCACGCGCCCTCTGGCGTCATCAATAACCGATCGCCATTTTGGTAGGCTGCCCGGGTCAGATGGTCCAGAAACTGCCGTTCAACCGGTTGTTTTGCCAGACTGAGGGCAAAGGCCTGTTTTTGCTGTTCCAGTTTGTTGGCATCGAACTGCGGCGCGGTGATTTTCAGATATAACAGCTGTAACAACGTTTCCAACTGTTCCGGCGGTGCCGAACCCCGCAGCCCGTGGTAAAGCATTTCATCATAGGGCGTGAGGCTAATGTCGTTCTGCTTGTTCAATCTGGCCAACTGACGGGCACTGTACTGGCCGTAGCCACTGGCTTCTGGCAAACGCATGGCCCAGTTGACTTCACCGACACCGTTGGCCGCTTCTAACGAGCGTCCTCCTGGAATACGCAATGACAGTTGAATGTCGTCTTTCAGGCTATTGTCCGCTTTAACGATCACCCGCAATCCGTTACTCAGGGTCCATTGCTCACTTCCGGCCACCGGCAGCTTCTGTCGGGCGATGATTTTGCCCGCCGTTGGCGAATTCAGTGACAATGTCACCGGCTTTGCCGTTAACGTGAAGGGGCCGGGCTGAGAATGGCGAATGCTTTCCCAGAGCGCCGCCAATTGCCGCGTGTCCAGCTTGTTTTTATCGCTGTCGGGGCCGATAAGCGCCAGGCGCGGTGATCCCACCGTCAGCAATTCAGCCACCTGCGCCTGAATATGTTTCACCGTGATGGCATCGAGCCAGGCCTGCGTCATCGCCAACTGCTGCTGTTTGTTAAGCATCGGCAGATCAAACTCGATGGCGGTCGTCAGGTTATCCGCCAGATAATCATGCTGATAGCGCCCTTCTGCCGCAGCCTGTTGGCGTAATTTGGTTAAGACCTGTTGGCGCGCAGCGTCCAGTTCTTGCTTGCTGACCTCTGCGCTGGCCAGGCGTTGCAACTCGACGAACAGCAAGCGTAGCGCTCCAGCATAGTCGTCGTCTTTAGGACGGGCGATCAGCAAATGCTGAATGCGTTGGTTATCCAATAGCGCGCCCTGTTGATTGATGCTGGCCATCGGGAGCATTTCGTTATCGACCAGCAGCGAGAGTCGCCGGTTAAGTATGTTGAGCCATAAGGTATCCAGCAAATCGCGCCATTGACCATTGTCGGTATTCAATGCCTGCGGCAGATCGCGCTGAATGCTCAACTGGATAATCCGTGTTCCCTGCTCAGGGTCCAGTATTGTGGTGGTCAATAATCCAGACTGTGGCGCAAATCTTTTCCAATCGGGATTGTCTTGCGCGGGATGGGCCGGTTTCGGCATCGTAAACAGGCTGCTCACCTGTTGACGCACCCTGTCGGGGTCGAATGCGCCGACCACCACCAACGCCATACGCTGTGGCTGGTACCATTGCTGATAATAGCCCATCGCATCGGCAACGGGCGCTTGCTCCACGACGTCCAGCAGGCCAATAGGATCACGCTCCGCATAGCGGCTGCCCTGATAGCGCAAATCTTGCAGCGACTGGTTGATACGAGACCCCACCCCTTGGCGCAAACGCCACTCTTCAACAATCACCTGGCGTTCCTTTTGGAAAGCATCCGGCTCGAAACTGATCCCCCCCGCCCAGTCCGCCAAAATGCGCAGACCCAGCTGCACTTGCTGTTCGTCGGCCTTCGGCAACGAAAGCTTGTAGGTGGTGGCGTTGAGACTGGTGGCCGCGTTCACGTGACTGCCCAGCGTAATACCCTGCTTTTCCAGCGATTTAAAACTGCTGGCACCGGGGAAATGGCGAGTCCCCTTAAAGGCCATATGCTCGACAAAATGAGCCAGTCCGCGCTGCCGTTCGGTTTCCTGCAGCGATCCGCTGTTCACGATCAGCCGTAATTCGGCACCGGGTTGCGATCGCGGCAACAGATAGACCTGAAGGCCGTTATCCAGCTTGAAGTGGTGTAAATCAGCCCGCAACGGCAGGGGTTGAGGGCCGGCGCCTTTTTGGGATGGCGCACAGCCCAGCAGCAGGACCAACAGAGGGATCATGACGAGCCGGTTCAACATGGTGGTGTAACTCCGTGATTATTCACCGAGGCCTCATCAAGCGCATAGCAGCGCTCGGCGATATCGGCCAGGAAAGCCTGGTGGCTGACCAATAACACCGCGCTTTGCGGAAGTTGTTGTTTCAGCAACAGCAGAAGATGACGGGCGCTGGATTTGTCCAACGCGGAGGTGGTTTCGTCCAATAAGACCAATGCAGGACGGTTAAGCAGCAGCCTGGCGAACATCACGCGTTGCTGTTCCCCTCCGGATAAGCGCTGCTGCCAGTCGGTCGATAGCGCCAGTTGCGCAACCAGTTGAGGCAGGCCAACCTGCGTCAATACCTGGCGATAGCGTGCCTCGCTGAAATTGCCGCGGGACAGCGGGTACGCCAGCAGGTCATCCAGCCGTTCAACCGGCAGATAGAGACGCTGAGGGATCCAGCACACCCTGTCGCTACGGTGGATCTGTCCTTGAAAGTGCGGCCAATGTCCGCTCAGCGTTCGCAACAACGTAGACTTTCCTATGCCGGAACGGCCCTGAATCAACGACAAACTACCGGCAGTGGCGGTAATGACGACGTTCTCCAACAGCGTGCGCCCCTCCGCCGTCTTGACGTCCAGCGTCGCTTGCAACGGCGTGGCCAGATCCGCCGCATTGTCCGTCGGGTCAGTGGCCGGGGCATCCAGCAGTACGACAAAGTTGTAAAGACGAGTCACGGTAGCCTGCCAGGCGGCAATTTCCCGATAAGAGAAAATAAACCACCCCAAGGCTCCAGCCACTTGCGCAAAGGATTGACGGATCTGCATCAGCCCGCCCAGCAGCAATTCGCCGGCGAGAAACTTGGGCAATGCAAAGAAGATCGGTGCCAGCGCACTCAATTGCTGATAACCGACGGTGAAGAATGAAAGGTTTTTTTCGTAACGGATCAGTTGGTACCAGTTTTCCGCCACGGCGGCGAAACGGGAAAGCAGCGCCGCTTGTTCATGCCGCTCGCCTCTTTGGCCGGCTATCGCGTCGCTGGCCTCGCGGCGGGCAATCAGCCCACTGCGATAATCCGCCTCGCGCCGCTGTTTTTCCATATTGAGCCGGCGCAGTGGATAGCCAATCCAATGCGTCAATCCAATAGCCACCAAGGTGTAGACAATACAGACCCAGAACATGTAGCCAGGCAGACGCCAACTGCGTTGCATCAGCTCAAAATTAAGGCTGCCGGACAGTTGCCAGAGAATGGTGGCGAATGAAATAAGGGTCAGCATCGAATGCAGAAAGGTGATCAGCAACCGCAGGCTGGACTCAATCAGCAACCGCACGTCTTCCGCGATACGTTGGTCCGGGTTATCTGGCACCAGCGCATTGATTTTCAGATCGTAGTGGCGACCGTCCGCCGACAGCCAGCGCGCCAGAACATGCTGGGTCATACCGATACGCCATCGCATGATCAAGCGTTGTTTGAGGTAGTCGGCAAAGACCACCACCAGGATCAACGCGGTGATAATCAGCAAGAAGTCCTGTAGCAAACGATACAGCGACTGGCTGTTGAGCTGCTGCAGCGCATTATAGAACTCGCCGTTCCACTGGTTGAGACGCACGTTGAACCAGACTGATGACAGGCTCATTGCCAACACCACCAAAAGCAGCAGCCATGACCACAGCGCCGCACGCCGCCCCCAGAAAGGGGCGGCAAGATAACAAAATTGCTTCAAAGTTTTCATTAGTGAACCGCTAACCCAGGTTGAGAAATTCCCATGCCTGACCGCCGGGCCTTAATGCCCGGGGTCAAGTTCATCAAAAGGGATCAGAGATCGTAATTCAGCTGAAGCCAGAACTGACGCCCCGGCTCGTAGGAGTGCAAGACCCGATCGCCATAAACAAAGGTGTCGGCCACGTTGCGTTTGTTGAGCAGGTTATTGACCTCAACCGAGATGCCGACGCCATAGGCAAAGGCCGGCTGCCACGTCACTTTGGTATCCCAGCGGAAATTGCTGGCGAAGTGGGTTTTGTCGTATTTGAGCATTTGCTTGCCGCTGTCGGGATCGAGGTAATATTCATTCCCGTAGCGAACCGCCTGATTACGTGCGCTCCGCCACTGCAAACGGTTATAAAACGTCAGGTTGTATTCCTGCCAGTCGCTGGTCAGCTCCAGGTTAAAGCGCCACGGCGAATTGAAGTCGGTGGCAGGCAGGTCAGCGGCGTTTATCACCCGGCCGTCATACCACACCTTGTCGGAATCCAGCTTGGTGTTGGGATCGAAAAACGCATATCCCTGGTCTTTTGGCGTGTTGCTTTTGCTCTGCTGCCAGCTTATGGACCCCGACAACGCATGCGTTACCGCACCCAGCTCCCAGGGTTTGCTGTTGCTGACCGCCAACGACAAGGTGTCGTGGCTACTGCGGCCACCGTTATCGAAAGTACGGATCCGCGATTTCATGGCGTTGGCGCTGTCGGCATATTTGGTGCGGCTGCGAACTTCGTCATGCCCTTCGCGGTGCACGTATTGCAAGCGCCACAGGCTTTGCATCACCTGTTGTTCAACGGCAAAGCTGAGCTCATCGTTATAGGGAGTGGACAGGCTGTCGACGCCTTCAAAATCTTTCACGCCATCCCAGTCGTTTTCCGCCGGATCCAAAGAGCAGAAATAGTAACAGTGTTCCATGCCGGCATTCTGCGCCTCATACAACGCGTAGGTCAGCATTGAACGACCGTAGTAGCGGTTGGCGCCGGCAATCAGAACGGTTGATCCGGTACCGAATACATCGAAACTGCTGGTCAGTCGCGGGGCTAGGTTGGTTTTTTCGACGAAATCGTCTCGGTCCAGGCGAATGCCCGGCCGTACGGTAAGACGCCCGTATTGCATGCTGTCGTCAAGGAACAACGCATAGTTGGTATAACCTGCCTGATAATTGCCTGCCCGGAAGCGAGTGACGTAACTGGCATTGTTCATGTACTCCAGATCTTCCGGGGTACCGCTGAACTTGTAACGGTAGTAATCCCGATCGCGCAGGTAACGGGCGCTGGTTTTGTTGACTTCAAACCCCATGTTCGGCGAATGACGCAGCCCCAGGGCCTGGAAAGGGGTAAACCTCAGCACGCCTTTCACCGCACCGCTGTTTTGCCGCGTCGTCAAATCCCCCTGACCGCCATTGTTGTAGTACTGCGGGTTGCGCCAGTCAGAGTAATCCTCCAGCGTGTAATAATCCTTCAGATCGTTGGTTCGCTGATCTTTTAACTGTTGGTAATTGGCGGTGAGATCCAGACTCGCAACGTCAAAACGATGCTCCAGTTGCAACGTGGTGCTCAGGCCATTGTGGTCATTGTCATAGCCTGAATTGAGTACGCTACTGGAAAACAGCTTGCTGGTGTAAGCCGAGTAATTAGCGGAAAGGTGCGCGGTGGTACGCTCATTGGCATCCCATGACAGTTTGGCGAAATAGTTGTCGGAAACACGCTTTTGATTACGGTAACCCGGCTCGGTAGACACAATTTCCAGGGCATTGTCCGGCCCTAACTGCAGGCCGCTGCCACCGGTGGTGTAGGTAGGCAAATCGGAGATACGGTGCGAGGCGGAAACCACGATGCCGAGGTTATCGGCAATCCCTGCCTCAAACCAGCCGCCAAAGTTCTGTTTGGTGTATTTGGGTTGATAGCGCCCAGGGCGACTGGTGTCGTTTTTGGCGCTGTCAAAATCCATATCAGGATCGGTGAACACTTTATTCCACGAGGAACGCGTTTCACGAAAATACGCATGCGCACTGTTTTCACCGCGCCAGCGGCGGCTGGTGACGTCCAACGTGCCGCCGGTGAAGCCGCCGTATTCAACCGGGATGTTATTATCGAACACCGTTACGCTGTCGATCAGGCGGCTATCGATATACATGCCCTGCTCGCTGCTGTCGATACGGGTGATGGTTTCGCCGTTACCGTCACTGGCAGGGTCAACGTCGTTGTTGAAACTGACGCCGTCTAACTTATAAGCATTCTGATAGCTCGACGAACCATGAATGGATATCGCCTCAGGTTTGATTTCACCCTGCGTCAGGCCGGTATTCCCGGCATTGGAAAACTGTACCGCAGGGTTGGATTTCAACAGTTCGGTGACGTTGCCGTTACCGGTTGAGCGTTGACGGATCTCTTCGGAAGTGATGACCTGCGGCGCCGACATCAGATTGTCCGCGCTGCGCCCGCCGGCCTCTCCCATCACCGACGTAGTTGGCAACACCATGCCCTTGGTATTGCCCAGTGCGGCCGGCGGACGGATCACATAGCCATTGCCGCTGTCGACCAACGTCAGGCCGCTGCCGACCAGGAGCTGCTGCAAGGCGGTCTGCGGACTGTAGCTGCCGTTGAGCGCCGGAGCACGCAAGTGCTGCAAGTCTGTCTCAGTGAACAACACCTGCAGTTGCCCCTGTCGCGCGATCTGCGCAATGGCATTAGCCAGAGGTTGTTCAGCCATATTAAGTTGCAGTGCTGCGGCACCAGCCAGTGGGCTGGACAGCAGCGTCGCCAGCGCTATCGCGGTCAGTGCCGGCATCCCAGAGCGTTTATTGTTTTTTTGCGTCATGTTGAGTGTTCTTCCCTAGAAAATGAAAGTGCCGTACCCATCGGCACAGCACCTGGGAAGACGTGATAATGAGAATTATCCTCACCTAAAAAATGAAATATTTTTTAACTTTTTTATTTAGCCTTTATTATCAATGCATTGCCATTTGCATCACGCACCACGCTCACGTTCAACAACAGCGGCAGCGCCGTCAGGAAAGCATCAGGATCGGCCAAATCCAAGGTGCCTGACACCGGCATTTCGGCAAGATCCGGGCTGGCCAAACTGATGTGGCCGGCCCGATAGCGGTTAAGCTCTGCTGCCAGGTCGCCCAATGGACGGTTGCGGAACAGCAATTGGCCCTGACGCCAGTCGCCTATTTCTTCCAACGATCTGCGCCCACGTTGCAGCTCCCCAGCGGTCGGCTCCTGACGAGCCAGATCGCCGGCGTGCAACAATACCGGGGTTGTGTGAGGCCGCCCCATCATGGCAACAATCCCTTTGCGCACCGCGACGGCTACGCTGGCGCCATCAAAGCGCACGTCAAATTCGGTGCCCACCACTCGCACCTGGCTTTCCCCCGCATACAGCGTAAAGGGTTTTTCCTTGTTAGCTGCGACGCTGAGATAGACTTCACCTTGTTCCAGCCAAAGCTGTCGCTGCTGTTGACCATACTGCACGCGTATTTTTGTTTGGCGGTTCAGGTAAACCCGGCTGCCGTCCGTCAGCACCACATCCCGGGGGCTGTCGGCGGTCTGCACGCTAAGGTTGTTGGTCAGCAACAGCGGTAGCTGGCTGGTCGGCAGCAGCAGCGCCAGGGCAAAGAACAATCCAGTGCCGCAACGGCGCAGCGGCCGTAGCCAGCCGGCAGTCTGGTGACGAACCGTATCGGCAGGTCGCGCTATTTGCAGGCAATCGCCCCAAATCTGCTGGATTTCCTGAAAGGCCGCCTCATGCAACGAAGAAGCAGCTCGCCAGTCGGCCAGTTGGCGCTGCTCGTCACGGGTTAAACGGCGCGCCTGGCTGCGACTAAACCACCACGCGGCCTGTTCATCAATCTCGCTTTTCAGCAAATGCTTGTCATTCATCATGTTGCACACTCTCCTGCCCGGCAAGATAACGCTTGCAGTGCACTAAGGCGCCGGCAATATGCTTTTCCACCATGCTGACGGAAATGCCCATTCTTTCCGCGACCTCTACTTGCGACAGGCCATCGAAACGGTGCAGTACAAAAGCCTGACGTCGCCGCGGCGGCAGACTGTTGATTGCGGCCTCCAAATGGTTCAAGCGCTGCTGATGTTCGAGCCTTTGGTGAGGATCGGTTTCAAAGGGCGCGACATCCTGTCGATAAATCTCTTCTTCCTGATCTTCCGCCAACAAAAGACGCCGCTTGCCGGCGCTGCGCCAATAATCAATCAAAACCCGATGAGCGATTTTGAACAGAAAGGCGCGGGTATGCTCAACCGGCGTCTGTTTCGCACGTTTTAGCCATAAGGCAAAGACATCTTGCGAAAGGTCTGTCGCGTCGTGGGCATTATCCAGCCGTTTGCGAAAGAAGCTCACCAACTGACCGTAGGTATTCTGGTAGGCCAGACTTACCTTTTTTGATGACGGTTTATTCATGACGATATCCGTAAAGATCGCACTGTCCCGAACGAATTGGCAGGCCAGGCTGCCGCAGAATTCGGAAACATTGAGTCGGTTACTCACGCTGCAGGCAGCAATATTTTGCAAAACAGGGGCGACTCTGAAGGTGAATACAATGGCGTTCACTCTTATAAGGCTGAGGGTTATAAGCAAAGCGCAGATCAAATGCAAATAATAATCACTACCACTATCAAAGTGATTATCATTGAGTATAATCCGCAGCATTAAATTCGATATATTCGCGGATCCAGGGGGGTGTTATCCCCCTTTCGCTACGCTAATCGATATGTTGAATGAGACATGGAAAGGCATGGAGTGGGTAATGAAATCATTTCGACAGGTGGCCACCGGCGGCTCGGCCGTCTCTTTGGTGAAATTCAAATCGCCGCTAATTCCTGCCCCTCGTTGGACGTTCAGCTTGCTGCTTGGCATCGCCGTACACCTGTTGGCGGCCCTGATGTTGATCGGCTGGGTGCATCACGTCACGCCACAAGGCATGTTGCCGCCGGCCGTGATTATGGATCTGGCGATGTATCAGCAGATGGCGACCCCTGCCGCCGATGTTCCCCCCGGGCCGGAGCAAAACATGGCGGCTCCGGAAAGGGTTAAACAACCCGAAAAAAAATCCGAAGACTTGCCCAAGTTGACGCGCTCGCCACAGGGAACGCAGGCTATTCGTACCGAATTGCAGGTCAAGAAAGCCAAGCCGACGCCTGAGCTGAACGACCTTCCCTTGCCGGTGGTGGCCCGCAACAGCGCCCCCACGACCAGCGCCCCTTTACCGGGACAGTCACAGAAAAATTCCGCGTCTTTCACCAGCCCTTCGGCCGCCGCTGTCAGCGGGCAGGTCAACTGGAACAGCGACGTTCTGGCACACCTTGCGCGCTATAAACGCTACCCCCGGGAAGCTTTGCGCTATCGTTTGCAAGGCGTGAGCCACGTTCGCTTTAAGGTCACGTCCGCGGGAAATGTCATTGCGGCGGAACTGCTGTCCAGCTCCGGTGAGCGAATACTGGATCGGGAAGCTATGCGGCTGATCGCCCGGGCACAACCTCTGCCACCGCCGCCAGCAGAATTGCTGCGTAACGGCGTCGTCGAGCTGATTGCGCCTATTGCCTACGACGTCAAAAACTGACCCGGCAAACCTTACTGCACCCTGTGTGACTCAAGGCAGTTGTTTCAACCCGTTCAATCCGGCAATCACCTTTTGCAGAGCCCGGTTGAGTGGTTTGTCCTGACGTAACGCGATAGCCAACGTACGCTCAAGCACCGGCGTCAGGGATCTCCCGCGTAAGTCGGTTAGCGCCATGCGGGGAATAATGCTGTACCCCAGCCCGGCGGCAACCATCTCTTTGATCGCCTCAATGCTGCCCAGCTCCATCACCGGCATCGGTTTCACCCCGGCACTCAGGAACCAGCTGTCAATCAGCCTACGGGTGCTGCTACCGGCCTCGAAGGCGACCCAAGGCAGCGCGCCCAGCCCCTGCGGCGTGAATTCGACGGGCACGTTCGTGCCATCCGCAGGGAAAATAGCCACGAATTCATCTTGCAACAATGGGGTTAACTGCACATTGCGTCCGCTGGCCGGCAAGGTCACCAAAGCAATATCGAGCCGGTTTTCCTCCACCGCTTTCACCATGTTATCGGTGTTGCCGGTACGTACGCCGATGTTTAATCGTGGGTAATTCTGTTTCAGTTCACGCAGCAGCGACGGCAGCAGATGAATGCAGGCGGTAGCCCCGGTTCCGACGGTGATGACGCCGGCAATCTCTTGTGCATGATCGGCCATCGCACCCAGTGCATTGTCCACTGCCGTATTGATACGAGCGATGTGTTCAAGTAACACTTCACCGGCGGACGTGGGCCGCACGCGTTTGGCAACCCGCTCTAACAGCCGCACCTGCAGACGCTGTTCCAACTGGCGTATCTGCAGGCTAACGGCAGGCTGGGTCAGCCCCAGCAAATCTCCCGCCGCAGAAAAACTCCCTTGCCTGACCACCAGAGCAAAAGTGTTGAGCTGGTCTAAATTGACTTTTTCCACCGTGAGACGCCTTCTAAACCCCGAATGTTGCCGAATAATAAGCGAAACGCCTATCCCAAAAATATCAAAAGCTCAGCGAATTAACGTATTCGCCCTGGACGGCAAGAGCTGCTATTTATTTAACCAGACACGGGAGGAGTTAACGATGGCACGCTACGTGTGGAATGACCGACTGAAGCAGAGCATCCGTTTCAGTTACTGGAATGAGCTGTGCGTTACCGACGATAAAGGGGCCTTGGCCCCTCAACCTGCTGATAAACATGCCCGACAGGCTTCGAACTTATATGCCCTATCGGACGCAGCATCCAGCTCACCTGCCCTTTAACAAACCAGGAGACCTTTGCGGCCCCTGGCTCGATGCTAAGTAGGCTATTTCTCCGCCGTTTGAGCGCGCAAGCGGCTGACCTGCGCTTGCAGCTCGGGCCACGGCGCTTTCCCCGCATAACTTTGTCGCAGATAGTTAAGCAATTCGGCAATCTGGCGGTCGTTCAGATTATGGCGAAATGCCGGCATATAGCCCAGGCTGCTATTGGCCGGCCGCTGAATACCGTCCAGCACCACCCGAATGGCATTGTCCGGCTTATCGGCATACAGGTTGGTGTTCAACGCCAGCGAAGGTCGAACGCCGATCATCTGAGCGCCCTTTTCCTGAGCATGGCATGCCATGCAGGCACCGGAGAAAATACGTGCGCCCTCCGTGGTTAACGGCTCGGTGCGTGACTCGGCCCATTGATTCAAGCGTTTGGCCTCCGTCACCTTGGGCTCGGTCGGATGAAAAGTGCGCAGATAGGTGGCTATGGCCTGCAAGTCTTGCTCTGGCAAGCGCGAAAGCCCCTCTTCAATCACCGGCGCCATCGGCCCGGCTGCCACGCCGTGATCCGCCGAATAGCCCGTGCGCATAAAGCTGAGCAAATCCTCGCGTTTCCACTCCAGCGGAGCCAAGGAGCTGCCGGTTAGCGACGGGGCCGTCCAGTCTTCCGCCACGCCGCCGGTCAGGTGCTCGGAGCCGCCTTTCTCGCCAAACATCAGGTTGCGCGGCGAGTGACAGGCGCTGCAGTGGCCAAGGCCTTCGGTCAGATAGGCCCCGCGATTCCATTCGGCGCTTTGTGTCGGGTCGGCTTTCATCGCACCAGGCGTCAGGAACAGCCAGTTCCAGGTGACGATGCCCTGGCGAATGTTAAACGGAAAACTCAACTCGGTGGCCGGCGGCTGATATTTCACGGCCGGTTGCGACATCAGGTAGGCGTACAATGCCTGCAGATCTTCATCGCTGGTGCGGGTAAACGCCGTGTAGGGAAAGGCCGGGTAGAGATAGTGCCCTTCACGGTCAACCCCATGGCGCATCGCTCGCTCAAAAGCGGCATACGACCATTGGCCAATGCCGGTTTCGTTATCCGGCGTAATGTTGGTGCTGTAAATGGTGCCGAACGGAATTTCCATCGCCAAGCCGCCGGTATTGCGCTCGCCGCCGGGCCGGGTATGGCACACCGCGCAGTCGCCGAGATCGGCCAGCACTTTCCCTTTGGCTATCTGTTGCTGACTGAAAACGTGATGATCATTTTCCTCCAGCGGCGCGATTTCCGGTTGCCAACTGGCTATCGCCCCAATGACCACGGCGGCAACCACCGTCAGACTGCCCCATCCGGCAACTTTTTTTATGCTGATCATAGTGATTTATCCCCTTTTGCGTTGCCGGAAGCCTGCTGTTTTAACGCCTTCACCACCCGCTCCGGGGTGAAAGGCACTTCCCGCATACGCACGCCCAGCGCATCGAACAACGCATTGGCGATCGCCGCCGCGCTCGGCACAGAGGCAGATTCTCCCGCCCCCATCGAGGGTTCATCCGGATAGTCCAGCAGTTGAATATCAACCTGCGGCAACTCGTCAAACCGCAGGATCGGATAACCGCCCCAATCCAGTGACGTCACGGCCGCGGCGTCAAAGATGACGAACTCTTTCAGCACCCGGCTGGCGGACTGAACGATATTGCCGTGCACCTGGTGACGAACCCCGGCCGGGTTGATGATGCGGCCGCAGTCGTGGGCAACGAAAATTTTATCCAGCTTGATCTGACCGCTGTGGCGATTAACGCTGAGATCGCACACCCAGGCCGCCCAGGCGGCACCAAATCCGGGGAATTTACTGTGGAAATAACGCGCATAGGCAAAGCCGCGCCCTGTCACCCATTCAGGATCGCCGGATACCGGGCTGCGGTGAGCCGGGCCATCCTGCCAATTGGCCTGCTTTTTCAACGCTTGAATCAGCGCCACGGCACGCGGGTCTTTCAGATATTGCAGGCGGAATGCGATCGGATCCTGCCCGGCTCGCCACGCCAGTTCATCAATCCATGATTCGTGGGCGAACACATTGGGTAACGCCGAGACCCCACGCATCCACGAAGCCCGTACTATCGGCGCCGCGTCCTGGCACACCACCCGCATGTTGGGATATTCATATTGTGGAATGGCGGTTCTGTCGCCCATCTGCTGGACGTCTGCCCGATTGGGCACTTTACCGGTCAGCACCAGTGACAGTGTCACTGCGTTGTTGGAAGGATAGCTGGTTTTCAGTTCGTAAGCCGCCACCTGATTGTGTTGGTCCAACCCGCCACGGACTCGCATCAGTTGCCCGGTGCCCTTGGGCTCCCAGCCAGCCTCTTGTTCACGCATCAACTGTACCCTGACCGGCTTGCCGGTGGCCTGCGATAACAGCACAGCGTCAGCAGAGACGTCATCGGCGCAGTTGCGACCATAGCAGCCGGAGGCTTCCATACGATTGATATGAACCTGCTCTGGCCGCCAGTCGAGCAAATGAGCGATGTCCTTACGCAAATCGTGAGGATTCTGCGTGCCTGACCAGACTTCGGCGTGATCGCGACCGACGTCGGCCACCGCACAGGACGGACCAATTGACGCGTGTTGATGATAAGGCCAGACGTAATCAGCATTGACCTCGGTATGCAACGACGCCAAAGCGGCATCTACCCCGGTATCATCACGCAGCACGCGATCGGTCTTGGGGTTTTCCACCAGGGCCTGATGCAATCCTGTGAGCGAAAGATCGTGTAAACCGGACCAGGGGCGCCAGACAGTCTTCAGTTGTCGCATCGCGGCAATCGCCTGCTCTTCACGTTCGGCGACGATGCCGATGAAGTCGTTAATCACCACCAGTTTTACGATGCCGGGCAGATGGGCGATGGAGTCAGAGTCTACCGACAGCAGGCCGCTGCCCAAGGGGGCGCTGCTGTCGGCGCCGATATACGGCGGACGCACCACTCTGCCATGCAGCATGCCCGGCAGGCGGAAGTCATGCACATAGGTCAGTTGGCCGGTCACCTTGGCCGGGATATCCACGCGCGGCACCGCCTTGCCCACATAACGACTTTCCGCCACGCTCTTCAGCCTGATGGTTTTATCCAGTGCCACCTGTAAATTCTGCCCGTGGGCCAGGTCACCATAGCTCAGGCTGACGTTGGGTTTATCTATCGCAAATACCCGGCCATTTTCAGCCTGCAGGCGTTCCACCGGTAACGCAAAGGCCTTAGCGGCCAGCGCCAGCAGCAATTGGCGCACCTGCGCGGCAGCCTGGCGCAGCGGTATCGAAGTCACCTGGATAGTGGCGCTGGCGATGGTAGGCCCCTGATCCGGGGTGCGCTGAGTGTCACCCAAAATCACCGTAACGTGCTCAAAAGGTACGCCGATTTCATCGGCAACAATCTGTGCCAATGCGGTGCGAATGCCGGTGCCGAGATCCACATGGCCGTTAAATGCGGTGACGCGGCCATCGGCGGTCAGGCCGATAAAGCTGTCCACGCGATCGAGCGGCAGATCGCCGACCGCCGCTGGCTCAGCGGCGAAAGCATTAAGTGAAACGGGCAGCAGGCTGCTGACCATCACCAGGCCACCGGCCTGCAACAGGCGACGGCGCGTGATTTCCAGGCGGCTCATGCCGGCCTCCTTTCCGCCAACAGCTGGCGGGCTTTGGCGGCTGCACGCAAGATTTCAATATGGGTGCCGCAGCGGCACAGGTTATAAGCCAGCTCATTTTTGATTTCTTGTTCATCTGCCTGAGGGTTGCGTTCAAACAGAGCCACCAGCGTCATGATCATGCCGTTGGTGCAATAACCACACTGCGCGGCCTGCTCATCAATAAAACCTTGTTGAACCGGATGCAGTTGCCCCGCCTCGCCAAGGCCTTCCAGCGTGGTAATGGATTTGTTGAGGGCACCGCTCAGCGGGAGGGAACAGGAGCGGGCGGCTACGCCGTCGATCAGTACCGTGCAAGCACCGCACTCCCCGAGGCCACAGCCGTATTTAGGGCCGTTAAGGCCCAGATCGTTGCGTAACACGTAGAGTAGCGGCGTTTCGGGTGAAATCGCGCCCAGTGCGACCATCCGGCCGTTTATTTTTATTTCCATGGTGAATGCATATCCTTAACCAAACGGATCTCTCCGTAATATCACTGTGATGAATAACTCACAGCATGCTAATTATAATCATTGAAATACTTGCTAATGTTAAGGGTATGTAGCGGCAATTGCTTTAACGAAAAGTGGGTATTTATTATCGATTGCCGATGACTGGTGAAAATAACGGCAGCTCAGGTCGCTGGTGGTGAACAAAAAACGAGCACACTTTCTTCCTGCGTGAAACCGCCGTCAGAAGCATTGATATATTTTATTTCGGTGAATTAAGCGTTATTAAGCAGGAGATATATCTTGAAGCTTTATTTTATTCGGTAATCTTTTTTATTTCCACAGGCTAATATGAGGTCCGAGTTTATTATATTCCCTCCAGGCCGACAGCGCCGTGGCGCGCGGCACTCCCCCTCTGCCACGCCGCTTGGGCTGCGGCATTCCCTTTAGCTAATTAATCGCTAAGCAAGGGACTATTTATAATAAGCCGCCGCTTTACACCCTCGCGCGCAAATTATTATTATCATTACGTTCCCGCCGCAGAACCGACTTGAATTTTAATTATATTTTATTGCGCTACGCACAGAGCGGCGCGCTCTTTACTGCTGCCTACCGTATTGAGGACATCGTTATGGTTGTTTCTGTTTCGCCTGCACCGGATGCACCCACCGCCCCCCCAGCCGATGGGCCGGCTCGTTACCTCACTGACGATCGTCAGGCGCTGGATGCGGCGCGTCAGGTGGCCAACGCCGCAGCTCCCCGTGCCATGCTGCGTGACCGCCATCGGCAGTATCCTCTGGAAGAGCTGGCGCTGTTTAGCCAGTCCGGCCTGGGCGGCATTTCGATTCCGCGTCAATACGGCGGGCCAGGGCTATCCTTCGCCACGGTGGCAGAGGTCTTTCGCCTGATTTCCGCCGTCGATCCGGCACTGGGCCAGATCCCGCAAAACCACTTTGGTCTGATCCAACTGCTGCGCGATGCGGCCAGCGAAGCTCAGCAACGGCGTATTTTCAGCGAAGTGCTGGCCGGCCGACGCATCGGTAACGGTGGCCCGGAAAAAAACAGCAAACACACGCTGGACATGCATACCCGCCTGCAGCAAACGCCTGATGGCCTGCGTCTCAATGGGGACAAGTTTTACTCTACCGGCGCGCTGTTCGCACAAATCGTCGCCGTCAAAGCCCTCGACGATCGGCAGCAGCCGGTACTGGCCCTGCTGCCAGGGCCCACGGTCGGCCTGGAGATTGTCGACGATTGGTCAGGTATGGGCCAACGCACCACGGCCAGCGGCACCCTGCGGTTGCGTAACGTGGCGGTTGACCCGATCAACGTCATCCCGCTGCTGCCGCTGGCAGAAAAACCCACCATTCAAGGCGCGGTTTCTCAACTGATCCAGGCGGCTATCGATGCCGGTATTGCCCAAGGCGCTCTGGATGAGGCCACGCAGTTTATTCGCGAGCGCTCTCGCCCTTGGGTCGATGCAGGCGTCGAACGTAACGCCGACGATCCCTACATTCTGGCCGACGTCGGTCGAGTTAGCGTCGAGCTGTGCGCGGCAAATGCCCTGTTGAGAAAGGCGGCACTCACGCTGGATGAAGTCGATCGCCACCCGATCACGGCCGAAAGCGCCGCGGCCGCGTCGATTGCGGTGGCCGAGGCCAAGGTACTGACCACCGAGGTCGCGCTGTTGGCCAGCGAAAAACTGCTCGAGTGGAGCGGCAGCCGCGCCACATTGGCAGAACATGGCCTCGACCGTCACTGGCGCAACGCCCGCACTCACACCCTGCACGACCCGGTACGCTGGAAATACCACGCCATCGGCGATTACTACCTCAACGGCCGTTTTCCCGCGCGCCATTCGTGGATTTAAAGGAACCGAACATGACAAGCCAGACAGTCCCTCAACGTACCGCGCAGAGTATTACCGATGCCGGACAGGCGCTGGAGACCGCCCATCGGCTGGCGACAGAATTCAGTCCCGGTGCCGCCGAACGTGACAGCCAACGACGGCTGCCGGTTACCGAACTGGCCGAATTGTTCGCCTCCGGGCTTGGCGGGATCACCGTCCCGCGTGAATTTGGCGGCCCGGCGCTGTCAAATCGCGTTCTGGCGCAGGTCATCGTCATTCTCAGCCAGGCCGATGCCTCGATCGGTCAGGTGCCGCAAAATCACTATTACGCACTGGAAGTGCTGCGGGTCAACGGTTCAAAGCGTCAGCAGCAACGTTTGTATCAGGAAGCGCTGGCCGGGGTGCATTTTGGCAATGCGCTGGCGGAATTCACCAGCAAAGCCGCTCACCAGCGGAGTACCGCGCTATCCCGGCATCAGGGGCAATGGCACCTGAACGGCCAAAAATTTTACGCCACCGGCGCACTCTATGCCGGCCGCATCCCAACCGCCGCGCTGGGTGAGGACGGTAAAGAGCAATTGGTGTTTTTACCGCGCAATACGCCGGGTTTGACCATTACTGACGACTGGTCGGGCTTTGGCCAACGCACCACCGGCAGCGGCAGCGTGGCGTTAAACCATTGCCCGGTCGATGAAGAGGATATCGTGCCTTTCCAGACTGCGTTTGAACGGCCCACGCCGGTGGGCCCGCTGGCGCAGATTATGCACGCCGCCATCGATCAGGGCATTGCCAAAGCGGCCTGGCAAGACATGTTGCAGTTTGTCCGTACTCGTTCCCGTCCGTGGATTGATTCTGGGGTCGAACAGGCCAGCGATGACCCGCTAACGCTGGATCGCATAGGCAAAATCTCCGCTCGAATTCAGGCCGGCGACGCCTTGCTGGAAGTGGCGGGCGAAGCGGTCGACGCCGCACAGCGCCACAGCGATGCACAGTCGGTGGCGGAAGCCTCGATTGAAGTTGCCAGAGCGCGCGCCTGGACCACCGAAGTCTCGCTGGCCGCCGGCAATCTGCTGTTTGAGTTGGCCGGTAGCCGCGCCACTGTGCAGGAATACAACCTTGACCGCCACTGGCGCAATGCCCGCACTCATACCCTGCACGATCCGGTGCGCTGGAAATACCCGGCAATCGGCAATTACGTTTTAAACGGGGTGTTGCCACCGCGTCGGGGGACCTTGTAATGAGCGCTATTGCCAAAGAAGTTCTGCTGAACGCCTTCAACATGAACTGCGTCGGCCATATTCATCACGGCATGTGGACTCATCCACAGGATCGTTCCACCGAATTCAACCAACTGGGCTACTGGACCGAATTGGCGCAGCTGCTGGAGCGAGGCCTGTTCGACGGACTGTTTATCGCCGATATTCTCGGCGTTTATGATGTTTACCAGCAGAATATTGCCCTGACCGCCCGCGAGTCGATACAGCTGCCGGTCAACGACCCGCTGCTGCTGGTGTCGGCCATGGCGGCGGTCACTCACCATCTGGGGTTCGGCATCACCGCCAACCTCAGCTATGAAGCCCCCTATCCCTTTGCCCGACGGCTGTCGACGCTGGATCATCTGACCCAGGGACGTATCGGTTGGAATATCGTGACCGGTTATCTCGACAGCGCCGCCCGCGCCATGGGGCTGAACGAACAGGTACATCACGATCGCCGCTACGACCAGGCCGATGAGTTTCTCGACGTGGCCTATCAGCTGTGGGAAGGCAGTTGGGAAGACGGGGCCGTATTGGCTGACCGACAACGGCGAATCTACGCCGATGCGCAGAAGATCCATAAGGTGATCCATCGGGGAGAATTCTATCAGGTGGAAGGTTATCACCTGTCGTCGCCTTCACCACAGCGTACCCCACTGCTGTTCCAGGCGGGCAGTTCGTCACGTGGCATCCAATTCGCCGCTCGCCATGCGGAATGCACCTTCGTGAATCACGCTACGCCGGCGGTGATGAAAGCCCAGGTGGACAAGTTGCGCTACGCCGCCGTAGCCGCCGGACGCCAGCGTCAGGATTTGAAAGTCTTTATGGGGGTCGGCGTTATCGTCGCCCCCACGGCCGCGGAAGCTCAGGACAAATATCGCGAATATCTGCGCTATGCCAGTCCGGAAGCCGGCCTGGCGCATTTCTCCAGTTCTACCGGCATCGACCTCTCGCGTTTCGGGCTCGACGATCCGATCCAGACCGGGCCGACCCAGGCCATTCAATCCGTGACCCAAACCTACCGCGGCTGGACCCGGCGCCAACTGCTGGAACAGCACGCTATGGGCGGCCGCTACCCACTGGTGGTGGGCGATCCCCAGCAGGTGGCCGATGCCTTGCTGCAGTGGATTGACCTGGCCGATATCGACGGTTTTAACCTGACGCGAATCGTTAACCCAGGCAGCTACCGCGATTTTATTGATTTGGTGGTGCCGGAATTGCAAGCGCGCGGGCGATACAAGACCGCCTACCGTGCCGGCAGCCTGCGGCAAAAACTGTTCCAACAACAAGACCGATTACCCCCAAGTCACCCGGCAGCCCGCTGGCGTCTGGATGCTCCATTAACGGTTTGAACCACTTACTTTTCTTTTAAAGGGACAACATCATGACCATAGCCAATCTGACACTAAAAATACTGTTCCCGGCGCTGCTGGCCTTCTCAGGCTCGGTGGCGGCGGCCAATGACTACAGTGGCGCCCTGAAGGTCGGCACCACCGCTGCCTTCGCGCCGCCGTTGGAAGTGGCGGCGGAAGAGGCTCGCAAACAAGGGCTGAAGGTGGACATTATCGAATTCAGCGACTGGACCGCTCCTAACGTCAGCCTGGAAAACGGCGATATCGACGTCAACCTGTTCCAGCACCTGCCTTTCCTGCATAACGCCAACAAAGAAGGCAATTTCCATCTGGTGGCCTATGCCCCTGCGATCATCAATAACGTAGGGCTGTATTCCAAGAAACATAAAAGCATTGCCGAACTGCCGGACGGCGCCAGCGTGGCGATTGCCAATGACGTGATTAACGGCGGGCGCGGTCTGTTGCTGTTACAAAAGGCCGGGCTGATTAAGCTCAAACCCGGTACCGGTATCCAGGCGACCCAGGCCGATATTGTCAGTAACCCCAAACACATCAAGATTATCGAGGTAGAAGCGGTGCAACTGGCGCGCACCCTGGAAGAAGTGGATCTGGCGCAGGGCTATCCCCACTACCTGCGGCTTTCCGGCACCGTCGATCCCAACAGCGCCCTGCTGTTTGACGGCCTGGAGAACCCAGAGTATGTGATCCAATTCGTGATCCGCGACGGTCATCAGGACGATCCGCGACTGCGCAAGTTTGTCGACGTGTATCAGCATTCCCCGGTGGTACGCGCGAAGCTGGACAGTTTCTACGGCAAACTGTATCAGCCAGGCTGGAGTCAATAAGTTATGTCCAGCCTGGTCCTGACTCCGCCGGAGGCCCTGGTTGCCGATGAGCCGGTTCGCCACCTGGATGATACTCATCTGCGCTTTACCCGGCTCAGCAAGCGTTATCCCGGCCAACTGACCGATGCGCTAAAGGAAATTAACCTCAGCATTCGCCGAGGGGAAATCTTCGGCATCATCGGCCGTAGCGGCGCGGGGAAATCCTCGTTGATCCGCACCATTAACCGATTGGAACGCCCCAGCGGCGGCAGCGTCGAGGTCGATGGCGTCGATATTGATCGTCTGAATGAAGATCAATTGGTGGCCTTCCGACGGCGTACCGGCATGATTTTTCAGCATTTCAACCTGTTGTCGGCCAAAACCGTTCGGCAGAATATCGAGCTGCCCCTGCGTGTGGCGGGCGTGCCCCCCGCAGAACGGCGCAGCCGAGTGGACGCGCTGCTGGAGCTGGTCGGGCTAGGTGACTACCCGGACGCCTATCCGGCACAGCTTTCCGGCGGGCAGAAACAGCGGGTCGGTATCGCCAGGGCACTGGTGCACAACCCTGAACTGTTGCTGTGCGACGAGGCCACCTCGGCACTCGATCCGGAAACCACCCGCGCCATTTTGGCCTTGCTGCAACGCATCAACCGAGAGTTCAACATCACCATCGTGCTGATCACCCACGAAATGGAGGTGATCCACGATATTTGCCACCGGGTCGCCGTGCTGGAGCGCGGCGAAATTATCGAGTACGGCCCCGTCTGGCAGGTGTACGGCAATCCGCAGCAGGAAACTACACGTATCTTGTTGACCCCGGCGCACGACAGCCTGCCCGAGATACTGGCCGGACGAATTACCGCTACGCCATCGGCGCCTGATTCGCCGTTGTTAATCCGATTGCGTTATCGCGGTCTGGGGGCTTCGCTGGAACTGAATCGGGTGCTGGCGGCTTTTCAGGGCAATGTGACACTGGTCGAAAGCGCCATTGAGCATATTCAGGGAAGGGCCATAGGGTACTTGCTGTTAAGCGTGACACCGTCACCGTTCGCATCCGCTATTCCACAAACGCTGGCCGACAGCGTGGAGGTACTGGGCTATGTCACTGCTGCTTGACCGGCTGTGGGCCGGATTTCTCGATACGCTGCTGATGGTGGGCGTTTCTTCCCTGCTGGCACTGGCGCTGGGGCTGCCGCTGGCGGTTGTGCTGGTGGTCAGCGAACGCGGTGGGCTCTATGAACAAGTCGGGGTTCAACGGGTACTCGGCTGGCTGGTGAATCTGTTTCGCTCGATCCCCTTCTTGATCCTGATGGTCGCCTTGATCCCGTTCACCCGCATGCTGGTCGGCACCTCTTACGGCGTCTGGGCAGCGGTAGTACCGCTGACGGTCGCCGCCATGCCGTTCTTTGCGCGCATCGCCGAAGTCAGTCTAAGGGAGGTGGATCACGGCCTGATTGAGGCGGCACAGGCCATGGGATGTCGTCGTGGGCACATCATCCGCCACGTACTGCTGCCGGAAGCGATGCCCGGCATCGTCAGCGGTTTCACCATTACTCTGGTCACCATGATCAACGCTTCGGCGATGGCCGGGGCTATCGGAGCCGGCGGTCTGGGTGATTTGGCTTACCGTTATGGTTACCAGCGTTTCGACACCCAGGTCATGCTCACCGTCATCGGGGTGCTGGTGGCTCTGGTCACCCTGTTGCAATTTTTTGGCGATCGGCTTTCGCGCCGATTAAACCACCGGCAATAACCCTTTTGTTAAATGGATATTGATGATGAATAAATTGAAAGCCTCTTTGATCGCCGCGTCGCTGCTGTTGGGCACTTGTGCTCTGTCGAGCGCGGCGGCACAGGAAACACCACAGCAAATCACCATTGGCTATCAGAAAGCCAATATCTTTGCCCTGTTAAAATACCGTGGCTCGCTGGAGAAGGCCCTGGCACCTCAAGGCATCAAGCTGCGTTGGATTGAATTCCCCGCCGGGCCGCAGATGCTGGAGGGACTGAACGTGGGCAGCATTGACCTGGCGGCGACTGGCGATGCACCGCCGGCCTTCGCTCAGGCGGCCAAGGCGGATCTGATCTATCTGGGGCATTCGCCGGCCAGCCCGAAAACCGAAGCCATTGTGGTGCCTCAGGATTCGCCGATCAAAACCGTCGCCGACCTCAAAGGCAAACGGGTGGCGCTGAACAAAGGTTCCGACGTCAACTACCTGCTGGTCAGCGCGCTGGAACAGGCCGGATTAAGCTATAAGGACGTTACCCCGGTGTATCTGCCGCCCAGCGACGCTCGCGCCGCCTTCCAGCGTGGCAGCGTCGACGCCTGGGTGATTTGGGATCCTTATTACGCCGAAGTGCAAAGCCATGCCAACGCTCGCCTGCTTAAAGACGCCGAAGGCCTGGTGCCGCATTACACCTTCTACCTTGCCAGCCGTCACTTTGCCGAAACCTACCCTGACAGCGCCAAGCTGGTGCTCGGCCAGTTGGGAGAACTTAGCACCTGGGCCAACGAGCATCAGGATGAAGCGGCGAAAATCTTGTCGCAGAGTACCGGATTGGATCAGGCTATCTGGGCCAAAGCACTCGCCCGCATGCCGTTTGGCAGCCAGCGCATGACCCCGGAGGTGTTCGCGCAACAGCAGCAACTGGCGGATAAGTTTACCGCCATCGGTCTCCTCCCGGTCAAGGTGGATGTCGGCAGCGCACGCTGGTCAGAAGATAAGTAAGTGACTGATTATTTATCTATTAATTCGACTAGCAAAGTCATATTCGGCATTTAACCGCCGGGGAGATTTAGATTATGATTCTTGCCTGTCTCTGAGGTTTGTTTCAGGGCCTGTCTACCGGAATTTTTTGTCCTTGTTTTGTTCGTCGTGAACGCTTGGCCGCACCTCTGTGCGGCTTTTTATTTTTTTGGGTACTGGCCTGCTGACGGCATAAAAAAACCGGCACCGATTGCTCCGTGCCGGTTGTGCCTCATCGCGCCGGGGCTAACGCCCTTTTGCCAGCTTATGCAAGGTGGCGGCCAACAAATCCACTTCCTCGTGGGTGTTGTAAAATGCCAATGACGGCCGCACCGTAGTTTCTACGCCGAAGCGTCGCAAGATCGGTTGAGCGCAATGATGACCGGATCGCACCGCGATGCCCTCACGGTTAAGCGCATTCCCCACCTCTTCGGTGCGATAACCACTCAAAACGAATGACAGCACGCTGGCCTTATTGGCCGCAGTGCCAATCAGTCGCAGGCCGGGAATGCGGATCAACTGCTCGGTGGCATACTCCAGCAGCTCATGCTCGTAGCGGTTGATGTTATCCAGCCCCAGGCGTTCGACATAGTCCACCGCCGCCCCCAATCCTACCGCATCGGCAATGTTACCGGTGCCGGCTTCGAATCTGGCCGGTGCCGGTTGGTACAGCGTTTTTTCAAAAGTGACGTCGGCAATCATGTTGCCGCCCCCTTGCCACGGTGGCAAGGTTTCCAGCAGCTCAGCCTTGCCGTACACCGCACCAATGCCGGTAGGAGCAAACACCTTATGGCCGGAGAACACGTAAAAATCCGCGTCCAGCGCCTGCACGTTGACCTTCAGGTGAGAGACCGCCTGCGCACCATCGATCAAAACCCGGGCACCTGCCTGATGAGCCAGTGCAATCACCTGCTCCACTGGCGTAACCGTGCCCAAGGCATTGGAGACCTGAGTGATCGAAACCAAACGGGTGCGCGGTGACAATAGCTTGCGGTACTCGTCCAGCAGGATTTGCCCGCTGTCATCAACCGGGATCACCCGAATCTTGGCTCCCACGCTGGCCGCAAGCTGCTGCCAGGGCACAATGTTGGCGTGGTGCTCCAACTGAGAAACCACGATTTCATCTCCCTCGCCGATGTATTTACGACCAAAGGTATTGGCAATCAGGTTAATGGCCTCGGTTGCGCCACGGGTGAAGACGATTTCCGCCGGTGATTTGGCCCCCAGAAAACGGGCCACGCTGTTTCTGGCCCCCTCATAGGCATCCGTTGCTCTGGCGGCAAGCTCATGCGCCGCGCGGTGAATGTTTGAGTTTTCATGGGCGTAGAAATACGCCAGCCGATCGATAACCACCTGCGGCTTATGGGTGGTCGCCGCATTGTCCAGCCACACCAGGGGTTTACCCTTGACCCGTTCTGCCAGGATGGGAAAGTCCCGGCGTACGGCATGCACATCAAAGCGGCTGCCAGCCCCGAGCTGCGGTGCCCCTTCACGCCATTGGTGTCCCTGCTCGAGGAAATAATATTGCCCGCTGGCCGCATCTTGCGCGACGCCGCTGACCGGCGCTGAGTCTGGGGGAAACAATGCGCCAATAACCGCTTCCAGTTCGCCCTTTATCGCCCCGGCAAAGGGTTGATCGCTCAGGTGTTGCTGGCCGGTCAGCGCCTGACTTGCCAGCCCCGCCAGCCCGCTATCCGCAGAGTCCTGCCGCTGTTGAGTCGGGTTATCGCTGAGAAAATAGAACCCGGGCGTTGCTTCAGGAACCCGCGGCTGAGGCAGCGTTGGCGGTGCCAAAAAAGCCTGACGCTGTTGCCCCAGCTGACGGCCGGACGGCGCCTGTGCCTCCAGAGCGTCAGTAGCAAGCGCAGCCTCCAGAACTGGCGCAGCGGTCTGCGGTAATACCCTTGTTGCGCTTTCGCTGCCTGCGGCTTGTTGCAGCCCTGCGCCCAGTTCCTTTCCAGGCAGCGTGCTGAAGATCTGATTAGCCAGCGTGGCCAACGCGTTAACGTCAGGCAAACCGGCCGGCGGCGCGGCTTGGTGAGGCAGTGCGTTATTTGTAGCTGTCTGGATAGTCATGATATTTGCTCACATCAACATCGTCTAAAACGGCAACGGCATCTTCAGTCAGAACCGCCAATGAGCAGTAAAGCGAGATCAGGTAGGAAGCGATCGCATTGCGGTTAATGCCCATAAACCGCACCGACAACCCCGGGCTCTGCTCACCGGCGACGCCCGGCTGATACAGACCAATGACGCCCTGACGCTTTTCCCCGGTACGCAGCAGAATAATTTTGGTTTTACCCTCTTCGTCGATCGGCAGCTTATCCGAAGGGATCAGCGGCAAGCCGCGCCAGGTCAGGAACTGCGAGCCAAACAGGCTGACGGTTGGCGGCGGTACGCCACGGCGCGTGCACTCACGCCCAAAGGCCGCGATGGCTAATGGATGAGCCAGGAAGAAGCCGGGCTCTTTCCATACTTTGGTGATCAATTCATCCAGATCGTCCGGCGTCGGCGCCCCGGTCAGCGTAGAGATACGTTGGGCGTCATCAACGCTGGCCAATAAACCGTATTCAGGGTTATTGATCAGCTCGTTTTCCTGGCGTTCTTTAATGGTTTCAATCGTCAAACGCAGCTGCTCGCGGATCTGATCGTGCGGGCTGCTGTACAAATCCGACACCCGGGTGTGCACATCCAGAATGGTGGTTACGGCATTGAGGAAATATTCACGTGGCGCCTCTTCGTAATCCACATAGGTTTGCGGCAATAACCCCTCGTCACGCTGCGAGCAGGCCACCTGCACATTTAATGGATTTTTGACCTTGTTAAGGCGAAATATCCCCGCTTCGACCGGTGTCCACTGCAGCAAATGCACCAGCCAGCGTGGCGTGAGAATAGATAATTGCGGGACGGTCTTCGTGGCGTTAGCCAATTGCCGCGCGGCATTATCCCCTAATGCAAGCCGGGCATCATTTTGTTGAGACATGGTTGTTTCTCCTGAAAAAATAGGCTGGTGATAAATAATGATTAATTGCCGGTTAAATAGCGCGTTAAATAGATGTTGGGATTATTGATTTCGTTTCGCAGACCTCACTGCGAAATAATCAGGATTAATAAAATACGCCAAATTAAATTCCAGAGCCGAATTCATGACTGTCGCTCTGAATATTTGCCTGGCGAATATTACTGCCGGGTTTGACGCTGCGCGTCAGCCAGACATTACCGCCAATGGAAGACCCTTTCCCAATGGTGATCCTGCCCAACAACGTGGCGCCGGCGTAGATCACCACATCATCTTCAATAATCGGATGACGCGGCTGCCCTTTCTGCAGAATGCCGGACTCTTCGGTGACAAAGCGCTTGGCTCCCAACGTGACAGCCTGATAGATACGCACCCGTTTACCGATAATCGCAGTTTCTCCAATCACGACGCCGGTGCCGTGATCGATAAAAAAGCCGTCATCAATTTGCGCTCCGGGATGAATATCGATACCGGTTTCTCCGTGAGCCTTTTCGGCGATGATGCGTGCCAACAGGGGAACGCCTGCCCGATAGAAATAGTGAGCCAAACGGTGATGGATAATGGCGTTAACACCAGGGAAACACAGTAAAACCTCATCCACACTGCGTGCCGAGGGGTCTCCGTGATAGGCGGCCAGAATATCGCTGTCCAACCGGCGGCGAATGGCGGGCAGCACGGCGGCGAATTGACGCACCAATGTCACCGCCTGTGTATTCAGTGCATCCCCCGGTTCGCCGTCTTCGCCCTCGGAACGGCTAAAACCAAGCGCCAGCCGCACCTGAATCAATAGAGCATTCAGCACGGCATCCAATGCATGGCCGACGAAGTAATCTTCACTTTCATGGCGCAGATCGTCCGGGCCCAGGCGCATGGGAAATAATATCGCCCGCAGCGATTCGGCAATTTCGTTGACTGCGCTCTTCGATGGCAGCTCCTTTTGCCCGGAAACTGAGGCCTGGCCGCTATGTTCACGCCAGTGCAATCTCGCTGAACGCAACTCGTTGACGATATCGGCCAGTTGCCAGTTGGTATTTTCTTTTAACGGTAAAAAGCGAGTCATAATTCCCTCTGTTTATCTGATAACACCCCATGACCCACCAAGGACAAGCGCCGTTAATACGTTTTAAACCAGGGCAGATGCCGCACAGCTTCAAAGCCACCCTGCACACCGTAAACCTGTGTATAACCGGCTTTCTGGGCGGCTAACACCGCGTCCGCAGAACGTTTACCGGTTTGGCACAGCAGGAGCAGCGGGCGCTGCTTGTCGACAACCTTGCTTAATTCAAGGAAAAAACGCGGATTGCGGATTTTGTTCGAACCGGTCAGCCAGGGAACCAAAGAGGATTGTTCAACATAGCCAAATGTCTTTCGCTCTTCCGGACTGCGGATATCCACCAAGACGGCTGACCCGCTGTTGAACAGTTGCCAACTGGCCTCCGGTGTCAAGTCACGCTCAAATACGTCAGCATTTTGCGTGCCGGGGTTATTCGCATTCGCGTTGGGATTGTTTATAAACGTCTGCGTCGATGTGTAATGTGGCGATATGGACATATTCACCTCCGGTATATTCTCTATTTTTCAGTAAGGTTGTTTTCCTTCATTAACCTCAATCTATTACCCTTTCTCAGTGACAATAAATAACTTTTCATTAGGGCTTATAGTAAAAGCGTCTAGTTCGCCTTAGCTAAATTAACGCTAATAAAAACTGTTTTTTCACTTATCCCTTTGCCTTTAATCTGGTCATGTTACAGCGCGCTGTTACCCATTTTCACCCGTTGATCACATTACGGGTAACACAGTTTGTTAACACTCTTCAGCGTGATATCTGTCGCAAAACCGCCTGCCGAAAACCGCTTTTATAGCATTAACCCAGCAACGCTAATTTTGACAGGTGAAACCATGACCAACTCTGCTCCCGATAAAGTGCTGTTAATTGCCCCAGTGATGGAAAACCTGTTGGCCCGTCTCGAAGCTAATTATGCGGTACACCGGCTGTATGAGCAGGCTGACCCAGCCGCTTTTCTGGCTGAAAAAGGCGACGATTTCCGTGCGCTAGTCACCCGTGGCGATATCGGCGTAACCACACCGGTGCTCGAACAATTACCCAACCTCGGGCTGATTGCGGTGTTTGGCGTAGGTACTGACGCGATTGATCTGAATTACACCCGTAAACACGGCATTGCCGTCACCATTACCTCGGGCGCCTTGACGGAAGACGTGGCGGATATGGCTCTGGGATTGTTGCTGGCTACCGCTCGTCAGCTGTGTCACAACGATCGTTTTGTGCGTGAAGGTCGCTGGCTGAAGGAAGCGCCTGGCCTGTCGGTGCAGGTCAGCGGCAAACGGCTGGGTATTTTCGGCATGGGCAATATCGGTCGCGCCATCGCCCAACGCGCCGCCGGTTTCAATATGCGCATCCAATACGCCAGCCGCACGCAGGACAGTTCGCTGCCCTATCGCTATTTCCCGGACCTGCTGGCATTAGCGCGGGAAAGCGACTTCTTTATCATTGCCATTTCCGGCGGTAAAGACAGCGCCGGCCTGGTGGACAAGGCGGTGTTCGACGCCCTGCCGCCGCATGCCCTGGTGATTAACATTGCTCGCGGCAGCATCGTTAACCAACCCGACCTGATTGCCGCCCTGCAAAGCGGCGCCATCGCCGGTGCCGGGCTGGACGTTTATGCTCACGAACCCGAGGTGCCTGCCGAACTGATCGCCATGGAAAACGTGGTGCTGCAACCGCATATCGCCAGCGCCACCCAGGAAACCCGGCAAAAGATGAGCGATATCGTGTTTAGCAACGTTGAAGCTTTCTTCAATCGGGCGCCGCTGCCCCACGCCATTGAATAATTAACGCGTTTTCTTTTCGATTTTATTACTGCCGAACCACAGAACCTCTTTAACGAGAGGTTCTCCCTGCGCCCTGTAAAGAGAGATCGCCATGGATAATAAAATACCCAACACCCGCTGGCTGCGGGTTATTGCCCCGATCCTGATCGCCTGCATTATTTCCTTTATGGACCGGGTTAATATCAGTTTCGCACTGCCCGGCGGTATGGAAAGCGATCTGGGCATCACCAGCCAGATGGCCGGGCTGGCCAGCGGCATCTTCTTTATCGGCTACCTGTTTTTGCAGGTTCCCGGCGGGCGCATTGCGGTCAACGGCAGCGGCAAGCGTTTTATTGCCTGGTCGCTGTGCGCCTGGGCGGTAGTCTCGGTGGCGACCGGTTTTGTCACTAACCACTATCAACTGTTGGTATTGCGCTTCGTGTTGGGCATTTCCGAGGGCGGCATGTTACCGGTGGTGCTGACCATGATCAGCAACTGGTTCCCGGAAAAAGAACTGGGTCGCGCCAACGCCTTTGTCATGATGTTTGCCCCTTTGGGCGGTATGCTTACCGCACCGATTTCCGGCGCCATCATTAATCAGCTCGACTGGCGCTGGCTGTTTATCCTCGAAGGCCTGCTGTCGCTGGTGGTGTTGGCCGTTTGGTGGTTGCTGATCAGCGATCGTCCGCAGGAAGCACGCTGGTTGCCGGCCCGTGAGCGTGAGTATCTGATCGCCGAACTGACGCGTGAACGGCAAGCGCGCAGCAGCCTGCAGCCGGTCAGCAAGGCGCCGTTGAGAGACGTCTTTCGCAACAAAGGGCTGATGAAGCTGGTGCTGCTGAACTTTTTCTATCAAACCGGCGACTACGGCTACA
This sequence comes from Serratia sp. OS31, assembly GCF_014164835.1. NCBI lineage: Bacteria > Pseudomonadati > Pseudomonadota > Gammaproteobacteria > Enterobacterales > Yersiniaceae > Serratia > Serratia sp. OS31. Next base: position 59,434 of record NZ_JACJFQ010000016.1, read on the forward strand.
CCCTGTGGCTGCCCACCATTTTGAAGAACCTCACCGGCGGTAACATGGCCTCGGTCGGTTTCCTGGCGATTTTGCCGTTCGTCGCCACCCTGTTGGGGATCTACCTGATTTCGGTGCTGACCGACAAAACCGGCAAGCGCCGCCTGTGGGTGATGGTTTCTCTGTTCTGCTTCGCGGCGGCGCTGCTGGCTTCGGTGGTGCTGCGTCATAACGTAGTGGCGGCCTACATCGCGTTGGTGGTGTGCGGCTTCTTCCTCAAAGCCGCCACCAGCCCGTTCTGGTCAATGCCGGGGCGTATCGCCTCGGCAGAAGTCGCCGGCGGCGCGCGCGGTGTGATTAACGGACTCGGCAACCTGGGCGGCTTCTGCGGGCCTTATCTGGTAGGGGTGATGATCTACCTGTATGGTCAGAACGTGGCGGTATGCGCTCTGGCAGTCTCACTGATCATCGCCGGCATCATCGCCTGGCGCTTGCCGAAGGAATGTGACCTGACCGGCAGCGAACCGGCGCACGACAAGCTGCTGGACAACGCCAAACGGGCCTGAATAACAACGAAAACCACGAGCGGGCTACGGCAAAATTTGCTATGTTAGTCCGCTGATTAAGGTCTGTTGTTACTCGCTGGATTAGGTCTATGTTTACCCATAAAGCAATCGCCGAACTCAATGCGCTGGAATTGTTGGTCTATAACTACATCACCAAAAACAAGAACCCGGTGATGTATATGACCATCCGCGAACTGGCCGAGGCCGCCGGGGTATCCACCACTACCGTACTGCGCTTTTGCAAGAAAATGGGCTGCGACGGCTACTCCGAATTTCGCATCCGTTTTAAGCTGTATCTTGAGCAGACTGAAGCACCGCCGGTGGATTTCGGCACCAGCGAAATCATCAGCTTCTTTAAAAGCATTAACAATGACGAATTTAATCAACTGATAGACCAGGCGGTACAGCATATTGCCGCCGCTGAGCGCATTATTTTCGTCGGCGTCAGCACCTCCGGAGCATTGGGGAAATACGGTGCGCGTTTCTTTTCCAACGTCGGAAAATTCAGCACCCATATCGACGATCCTTATTACCCCATCAATAGCGACATGTATAAAAGCGCGGTCGCAATAATACTTTCGGTGTCTGGAGAGACCGAAGAAATTTTACGCCTCGCCAGCCAGTTCAGCCTGCACCACTGCAAAATCATCAGCATCACCAACAACGAGACCTCCTCGCTGGCGCGCATGGCGGACTTCAACCTCTCTTACCACGTTCCCCCGCAGTTGATCGCCGGACAACACAACATCACCACCCAAATCCCGGTCATTTACATTATCGAGACCATCGGCAAGCGGCTGGGGCATATTAATTACGCAAAATAAAACAGCCTGTTTTTTTAATGTGACACGTCACCTGAACGGTAATTTGTTATATCGTGACATTCCATTTCAGCTTGCTACTATATTCTCATTCCGGCAGTTCAGTGCTTTCTGATAATAATCCGATGAGAAACCTACGATGAAACAACAACAGTTACCGAAAGATTTTCTGTGGGGCGGTGCCGTAGCGGCGCACCAGGTTGAAGGCGGTTGGGATCAGGGCGGCAAAGGCCCAAGCATTGCCGACGTGTTGTCTGGCGGCTCTCACGGTGTGGATCGCGTTATGACCGACGGGGTGCAGGAAGGCTATCGTTACCCTAATCACGAAGCGGTGGACTTTTACGGCCGTTACAAGCAGGACGTGGCGTTATTCGCCGAAATGGGCTTTAAGTGCTTCCGCACCTCTATCGCCTGGACGCGTATCTTTCCGAATGGCGACGAGCAAGAGCCAAACGAAGCCGGCCTGCAGTTTTACGACGATTTGTTTGATGAGCTGCTGAAATACAATATCCAGCCGGTAATCACCCTGTCCCACTTTGAAATGCCTTATCACCTGGTGAAGGAATATGGCGGCTGGAAGAACCGACAGGTCGTCGATTTCTTCGTGCGCTTCAGCGAAGTGGTGCTGCGCCGTTATCAGCACAAAGTGAAATACTGGATGACCTTTAACGAGATCAACAACCAGAGTAACTACCAGTATCCGCTGTTTGGCTACTGCTGCTCCGGCGTGGTGTATACCCAGGAAGAGAACCCGGAACAGACGCTGTATCAGGTGTTGCACCATCAGTTTGTCGCCAGCGCCCTGGTAGTGAAACTCGGTCACCAGATTAACCCGGAATTCAAAATTGGCTGCATGCTGGCCTGCGTCCCCTTCTACCCGTACTCCTGCAAACCTGACGACGTCATGTACAGCGTCGAAGCCATGCACTCACGCTACCTGTACACCGACGTACAAGTGCGAGGCTACTATCCGTCGTACCTGCTGCGAGACTGGGAGCGCAAAGGGTTCCAGATTGAGATGCAACCGCAGGACGAGCAAACCCTGCGCGAAGGCTGCGCGGACTACATCGGTTTCAGCTACTACATGAGCAACGCTCTGCAGGCCGATGCGGTGAGCAGCGATAACGAGATGTTCAGTTTCCCCGGTAACGTGCCGAACCCGCATGTCAAAGCCTCCGACTGGGGCTGGCAAATTGACCCGGTCGGGCTGCGTTACTCGCTGAACGTGCTTTACGAACGTTACCAGAAACCGCTGTTTATCGTTGAGAACGGCTTCGGCGCATTCGACACGGTTGAGGCTGACGGTCAGATCAACGATGACTATCGCATCGACTATCTGCGTGCGCACATCGAGCAGATGAAAAAGGCGGTTATCGAAGACGGCGTGGACCTGATCGGTTACACCCCGTGGGGCTGCATCGACTGCGTGTCCTTCACCACCGGTGAATACGGCAAGCGTTACGGCTTTATCTACGTCGACAAACACGATGATGGCACCGGCACCCTCGAGCGCTCGCGCAAAAAGAGTTTCGACTGGTACCGCACCGTGATCGCCAGCAACGGCGAACAGCTTTAACCCCGGCGTTTTTCAGGAAAAACATGATGAGCCACGTCCCTGTGGCTCATTCTTAATCTGTCATGGTCAGAGCCATCACGAGTTAAAAGCCCCAAACATCTCTCTGAAATCTACTCCAACCGATCTTCATTTCCTTCATTTTCGAACTCCATTTTAATTTAAAATCAAACATCCATTTTTGACATTCTCACGTGGTTAATTAAAACAATAAAAACACCAATAAAAAAGGAAGAAATACACATTAAAAATAGAGTGGCCGCGCCTTCAAAACCATTTAGTGAATTTATGTATTTCACCGTGCAGATAACCGTAAACATTGTGAAGGAGTAATGTAACACCTCTCTTGCTTTGTTTTTCATGAACCACCTCACTTCACGTTAATTTTCATGACATTACAAACAACCACCACCACACAATAGAAATAAAATTAAATGATATCTCTGGAGATTTAAAATCGATCAACACCTCAGGAATGTCAACCACAAAATTTAATTTCCATGATTTATCCCCATGGAATACCGATTGCTTTTAATGCAGGTAATAATTCAAAAACATAAATAGAAAACCTCATTCAAAAACAGTTAATAAGATATTTAATTAATTTTCCCTAAGGGTATCTCAGCATTTTAAAATGAGGGCATGATGTACAAAAGATACACCATCATCACATAACCTCAGGTTAAGTAAAACACTGCAAATTTCACTTTATCGTAACACTCTGGCTTGCGAGACTCAGACGGGGGAATGAGCTTCACGCCCCTTCGCGCTGACACAACAATAAAACCGATCAGCCCTCTGCACCCTGCCTACGCCATGAGGATTTCCGCATGAGCCAGATTAACGAACTGTATCAACGTAACTACGATCTGCACCCGCCGGTGCTGGTGCCGGAATACAAAACCAGCGTGTTGCGTTCACCCAAAAACGCACTGATATCGCTGCAGAATTCACTGTCGGAGATCACCGGTCCGGTGTTCGGTCAGCATGAACTCGGCCGACTGGATAACGACCTGATCCTCAATTACGCCGCGCAAGGCTTGCCGATCGGTGAACGGATTATCGTGCACGGCTACGTGCGCGATGAAAATGGTCTGCCGATGCGCAATGCGCTGGTCGAAGTGTGGCAAGCCAACGCCGGTGGGCGTTATCGCCATAAGAAAGACCAGTATCTGGCGCCGATCGATCCCAACTTCGGTGGCTGCGGACGGGTGTTGACCGACGATAACGGCTATTACTTTTTCCGCACCATCAAACCCGGCCCCTATCCCTGGCGCAATCGGGTCAATGACTGGCGCCCGGCCCATATTCATTTCTCGCTGTCCGGCGACGCCTTCGCCCAACGCCTGATTACCCAGATGTACTTCGAGGGCGATCCGTTGATTGCCAGTTGCCCGATCGTCCGCGCCATCAAAAATGACGATGCGGTGCGCACCCTGATCGCCGGACTGGACAAAACCGCTTCGGTGCAACTGGACAGCCTGGCTTATCGTTTCGATCTGGTGTTGCGCGGCCACCGCGCCACCTTGTTTGAAAACCGCCTGCAGGGGAAAGCATAATGCCACTACAGTATCTGCCGGAAACGCCGTCACAAACCGCCGGGCCTTACGTGCATATCGGTCTTGCGCCGCTGGCGGCCGGTTTCGAGATTTTCGAAAACAACTTCGGTCACGTGTTGACCCAGCCGGAGACCCAGGGACAACGCATCACCCTGGAGGGCCGGGTATTCGACGGCAGCGGCACGCCGATCCGCGACGTGCTGCTGGAGATTTGGCAGGCCAACGCCCATGGTCGTTACAACCACCCAAGCGATCTGCAACAGCACAAACCGCTCGATGCCACGTTCCGTGGCTGGGGACGCAGCTGCTCTGATTTCGACACCGGGCTCTATCGTTTTGAAACCATCAAACCGGGCGCCGTTTGTGGCCGTGACGGGCGAATGATGGCACCGCACATCAACCTGTGGATCGTCGCACGCGGGATTAATCTTGGGTTACATACCCGGCTGTATTTTGCCGATGAGGCGGCGGCCAACCAGCAGGATCCGGTGCTGAACCTGATTGAGCTGGAAGTGCGGCGTAAAACGTTGATTGCGCAGCCGGAGCGTCGGGGCGAAGAGTCGGTGTACCATTTTGACATTGTGATCCAGGGCGAAGGCGAAACGGTGTTTTTCGATCTCTGATGCTCTGGGAGCGCGGCCGCAGGAATTTGCACGCCAGTACAAATATGCGGCCGCCGTCACTTGTTACCTCTGAGGAAAACTTCCTACACTGAGGTATGAAAAAAGCCAATTTATTTATTCAGCGCATGCGCTTACGCCACATCAACGGTTTTGTTGCCGTCGCGCAGGAGCGCTCACTAAGCCGGGCCGCCGAAAAACTGAGTCTGAGCCAGCCGGCGCTGTCCAAAACGCTCACCGAACTGGAAGCCCTGACCGGTAACCGGTTACTGGTGCGTCATCGACAGGGCACGTTGCTGACCGAACAGGGCGAGCAATTTCTTGGTTATGCCACACGGGTGTTGGAAGCCTTGACCGCCGCCGGGCATGCGCTCGATCGGCTCGAGGACGCACCGGCCAAAATGTTGCGCATCGGCACCCTGCCGACCACCGCGCTGGGCATGCTGCCGCAGTCCATCGGGCAGTACCAACAGGCGCATCCTTATTCACGGGTCCAGGTGATCACCGGCACCAACACCGGGTTGTTGGCTCAGCTTAAGGCCGGTGAGATTGACGTAGCGATAGGCCGAATGGCGGATCCGGAAATGATGAGCGGGCTGGCTTTCGAACTGTTGCTGCTGGAATCGTTGCTGATGGTGACCCGACCGGGCCATCCGTTGCTAAGCGAAACTGTCACCCTGGAGCGCGCGCTGAGTTATTCCGCCATCGTCTCGCCCAAAGGCACGGTGCCGCGCCACAATACCGAGAGTTTGCTGTCGACGCAGGGGTTCAGCCTGCCCGCCCAATACATTGAAACGCTTTCCGCCTCGCTGGCGCGTCAAATGACGCTGCAATTTGACTATGTGTGGTTTGTGCCGTCCAGCGCGGTAAAAGCCGATATTGCCACCGGGCAGTTGGTGCCCTTGCCGCTGCCCACCCAAGGCATGGAGGAAGCGGTGGGCATTCTGACTCGCAATGACGGTCAGCTGAGCGAGGCGGTACTGGCCTTCATCGCGACGGTGCGCAATATTGTCGGCGCAGCGAGATCGGCTTAATCGCCCTGCGCATCCTGTTCGGCAAACACCTCCGCCGCCAGATGAAATGCCGAGTTCGCCGCCGGCAAACCGCAGTACAGCGCGCTCTGCATCAGCACTTCCTTGATTTCCTCGCGAGTCACGCCGTTGTTCACCGCCGCTTTCAGGTGCATGCGCAGTTCGGCCTCGCGATTAAGGGCTATCAGCATGGCAATGGTGATCAGGCTACGGGTGTGGCGCGCCAGCCCGGGGCGGGTCCAGATCTCGCCCCAGGCATAGCGGCTGATAAAGTCCTGAAACTCTTCGTTCAACGGGGTGAGTTGACTCAGAGTGCGGTCCACATGCGCGTCCCCCAAAACCGCCCTGCGTACCTCCATGCCCTGCTGATAACGTTGTTCATCCTTCATGTTTATGGACTCCTGAAGTTAATTCCGTAGCCTGTTGCAGCACCCGCTGGGTAAAGATCCGCGCACTGCCGAGATACTGCTGTGGATCCAGCAATTCATGCAGCCGTTGCGCCGTTAAGTTCGCCATGACGACCGGATCGTCCAACAAAACCGCCTGCAACGTGAGCCCCTGCGCCAGCGCCTGATGGCACTGTTTTTCGATGTGATGATGCGCTTGCTGACGGCCAATAGCCTCACCCAGGGCCATCGTCACCGCTTCCGCCATGATCAACCCGTCGGTTAACTTCAGGTTATGCTGCATCTGCTGAGGGAACACCTGTAGCCCGGCGATCAAATCAGCGGCGGTATCCAAGGCACCTGACGCCAACATCACCAGCTCCGGCAGGCTTTCCCATTCTGCATGCCATCCGCCCAAACCGCGTTCGTGCTCCTGTACCATGGCGGCATAGAGCCCCCCTACCAGCGCTGGAACCCGATTGGCCGCCGCGAGGATCACCGCGCAGGCCACCGGATTACGCTTGTGCGGCATGGTGGAAGAACCGCCGCGTCCTGCCGCCGCCGGTTCGGCCACTTCCGCCACTTCGGTTTGGGTCAGCAAAGAGATATCCCGCGCCAACTTGCCCAGCGACCCGGTTAATCCGGCGTACCAGCCGGCAATTTCCAGCAGGCGATCGCGCTGACTGTGCCAGGGCGTATAGGCCGCGGTCAGTTGCAGGCCGGCGGCCAGCGTAGTGACCAGTTCCGCCCCCTGCTCACCCAACGACGCCAGCGTGCCGGCGGCACCGCCCAACTGCAGCGTCAACACGCGCGGTCGCATATCTTCCAACCGCTGCCGAAAGCGCAACAGCGCATCCAGCGTTCCCGCCAGCTTTAAGCCCAGCGTGGTCGGCGATGCATGCTGCATCCAGGTGCGACCGACCAGCACGCAATCCTGATGACGGGTGATTTGCTGCACCAACGCCGCCATCAGTCGATCCAGGTCGATAAGTGTTAATGCGAGCGCGTTTCGCAGTTGCAGCATCAATCCGGTGTCGAGAGCATCCTGACTGGTTGCGCCCCAATGCACGAAGCGAGCGGCATGGGCATCCTGCTGCGCCACCCGCACCGTCAGTTGTTTAACCAGAGGGATCGCCAGATTACCGGCCTGCGCGGCTGCCTGCGCCAAATCCGTCTCATTGAATAAGGCACTGTGGCAGGCTTCGGCGATCCGCCGGGCCGCCTCCTGGGGAATAATGCCGAGGCGGGCCTGAGCCGCAGCCAACGCCGCTTCGAAATCCAGCATTCCCTGCAGCGTCGCGGCATCGCTAAAACAGGCCGTCACCGCTGATGACCGCAGCAACGGCGTCAGTAATTCCATAGTTCCTCCAGGCAAAGAGCCATTTTTTCGATGATGGCGCGGCACCGCCGCCAGCGTCAACAACGATAAACGCTGTCCTGGGCGATTATCGAAACAATCGTCAATTTTATTGATATTTGTGATACCAACCGGATCACATCATCTGAAAGGGCGAACCGACGTAGTTCTCCGCCAGCACCGTCATGGCGCTGCGTGACTTCACGGTGTATTGCAGTTCAGACAGCTGCAGGCGTTGCTGAAACGCACTGTCGTCCTGGTGGGTGTGCAGCATATTGGTCATCCACCAGGAAAAATGCTCGGCGCGCCAAACCCGTTGCAGGGCATCGTCGCTGTAGCTGTCCAGTCGCCGCCAGCTCTTATGCCGGTAAAATGCCTCAAGCGCCTGCGACAACAGGCAGACGTCCGCCATCGCCAGGTTCAACCCCTTTGCCCCGGTCGGCGGCACGATATGCGCCGAGTCCCCGGCCAGCAGCAGGCGTTTGTAACGCATTGGTTCAGTGACGAAGCTGCGCATACCAACCACGTTTTTCTGGAAGATGCGCCCCTTTTTCAGTGACCAGCCATCGTGATTTTCCAGCCGGCTTTCCAGTTCGTTCCAGATGCGATCGTCTGACCAGTGGTCGACATTTTCCGCCGGGTCACACTGGAAGTACATGCGCTGCACGCCCGGCGAGCGGGTGCTGATCAGTGCAAATCCGCGTGCATGTCTGGCGTAGATAAGTTCATCGCTGGACGGCGGCGCGTCCACCAAAATGCCGAACCAGCCGAAGGGATAAACCCGGGTGTAGTCCTGACGCAGCCCGCCGGGCATTGCGGCCCGGCTGATGCCGTGAAACCCGTCGCAGCCAATGACAAAATCGCAGTCAAGCCGCCGTTGTTCGCCGTTGTGGCGGTAATGCACCTGTGGCCTTTCGCTGTCCAGCCCCTTCAGTGCCACCTCCTCCACCTCAAAATGGAGTTGCCCCTGCGCGGCCTGCCGGGCGGCAATCATATCTTTCAGCACCTCGTGCTGAGCGTAAACGGTGATCGCCCGGTCGGTCAGTTCCGTTAAGTCGATCCGGTGTTGTTGGCCACCAAATGCCAGCCGGATGCCATGGTGCTGTGCCCCTTCTTTGCGCATGCGCTCGCCCAGCCCGGTTTGATTGAGCAAATCTACCGTTCCCTGTTCGAGAACCCCGGCGCGAATGGTCGATTCCACCGCCTGTTGGCTGCGTGACTCCAGCACTACCGACTCGATGCCCTGTAAATGCAGCAGGTGCGACAACATCAATCCGGCCGGGCCGGCACCAATAATCGCTATTTGTGTCCGCATGGTTATCTCCTTATAAGGCTTTGTTGAGCGAACCGGACAATGCCGCCGCTTTGCTGGAAAAGTGTTTGGCTACCAGCGCCAGTGCCGCCACCAGTGCAGGGATCGCCAACAGGGTAAAAATGGTGCTGAACGACAGCTGCATTTGCATCAGCACCCCGCCGCTCATGGCCCCCAGAATGCCGCCGAAGCGTCCCAGCCCCAGCATCCAGGCGACACCGGTCGCTCGCCCCTGGGTGGGATAGAAACCGGCAGCCAGCGCAGGCATCGATGACTGCGCGCCATTCATGCAGGTTCCGGCGATAAAGACGGTCACGGCCATCAGCAGTGGATCGGTGTAGACGTAGCCAATCGCGCAGACGAACACCCCGGTTAACAGATAGCCCACCGCCACCACCTTGTGCGGGTTCATCCGGTCCATCAGCCAACCGATGATCAGCACGCCAATACCGCCGCCTAAAGGAAACAGCGCGGTAATCAGCGAGGCCTGGCGGATAGAAGCCCCGGTTTCACGGATCAGCAGCGGCAACCAACTGGTCAACAGGTAGAAAATCATCAGTCCCATAAAATAAGTCAGGCACAGCATCAGCGTCCCCAACAGATAACGCGGGGAGAAAATCACCCCCAGCGCCGACTTGTTCTTTACCTGCCCGTCTTCGCTCAGGCTAAAGTGCAGCGGTTCGACGAGATTGAGCGGTGCAATACGCTTGAGCACGGCAGCAATACGCTGCGCCGGGTAGCCGTGCACCACCATAAATCGCGCGGACTCCGGCAGCGCGACAATCAACACCACCGCCAGCAGCAGAGGCATTACCCCACCCAGCACCATCACGCTCTGCCAGCCGAAATGCGGGATCAGCCAGGCGGAAACGAAGCCCCCCATCGACGATCCCAGCGGAAAGCCGCAGAACATCAGGTTCACCAACAGTGCGCGTTTACGTTCCGGGGCATATTCCGACATTAAAGTGGCCGCGTTCGGCATCGCTGCGCCCAGCCCCAGGCCGGTTAAAAAACGCAGCAACGTCAGCATTGGCAACGTGGTGGCAAAGGCCGTCAATAAACTGAAGCCGCCAAACAGGATCAGCGACAGGACCAGCACCTTCTTGCGACCAATACGATCCGCCAGCGGTCCGGCGGTAAGCGCGCCAACCGCCAGGCCGACCAGGGCGGCACTCATTACCGGCCCCAGCGAGGTTTTCTCAATCCCCCAGTCCTGCACCAGTGAAGTAGCGATAAAGCCGATGATTGCGGTGTCGAACCCGTCCAACGCCACGGTCAAAAAACACAGTACCAGGATCAACCACTGGTAACGTGAGAAAGGGCTGTTATTGATAAATGACTGAATTTCTAGCGTGTTTGGCTGGGACATAGAGCGTTTCCTGGGTTGGTCTGGCGAAATAAACCCTGCGGATACGGCCAGGCATTCCCCTGGCAAAGCCGCTAACTGTGCGATTATCGAAACTTGGTTCGTTAATCGCCTAATTATCAAAGCATCGGCGGCTATAAGTTTCAATATTGTTAAATCAATTAGCGTGCGATAACCGAACGAGAAAAGAGCGATATTCACATAACCAGATTATTTTCAGATGGATACGTCATATTCACGTAAGGCGATGGGGCATGGATTCTGTGAGCCGATTAACATTGAAGAAACATAACTGGCTGCGCACCAATAAAAACACCCTGCGGGGCACAGGGTGTCAGACTGCTGACAAACACTCAAAAGGCTAAATCGGGTCGAACATGTTCGACCCGATTTAACTCATTGATTATGCTATTGGGCGCAGCGTGCAGCGCCCCTACCATTAAACAACAGAGCACATTGTCAACGGCCCCACCCCCTGCGAGGTACAGGGTGCGGGGACTTCTACTATTGCGGGCTATTGAACACACCCACGGTTATTTCAGTTTAAGCATCTCCCCAAGCAGGATATCCGTGGGCTCGAGGATATCCGTATCAATCCCTGCTGAGGGGGTGAAGGTCAACTCGCCAAAGATCACTTTGCCGTTGGAGATATAGAAATCGACGCGGACAAACTCAAACGGCGCCGAGAGCTTTCTGGCGTAGTCAAAAAGGTCATCGTAACCTTCCGGCTTAACAAAAGCCGCAATCTCTTCTGGGCCAAGGGCCAGGCAGTCTTGGCTGTAGCACAGAAACTTGAAGTCCTTATCGAAAAAGTAATATTTCGGCATGCCCTTGTCCCTGCCGACACAAAGCAACGTGCAGTAGGGAACGCCATTGAAACAGTATATTTTGTAGTCTTCTGGGCCATGGCCGCCAGGTGACTCTATATACTTCTCACCGATTATCTTTTTATTGATTTTCTTGTAGTTTAATTCCGCGTAGACCTTCCAATAGTCCTCCCGCATCCAGTTATCAATGATTTTGGAAGCACGGCCGATGTCCAGCTTGCTTTTATCCTGGCAAATCAGGTTGTAACCGGAGCCATGGTTGCCCTTGATGACAAACTTGTCGGGCAAGGAATCCCATGGGATCTCATCGACCGTGTCGCAGGCGAAGTACAGCTCATTGAGAATTTCTTCGCACCCCTGCGCCTTCAAATACTCTCGCACGGCGTATTTGTCCGCACACTGCGTGACCAGCGCATTTTTGCTGTAGCCGTTCAGTTTGAGGTAGTTGATTTTTTCGTTCCACGTCACCGGCGGATTGAGGTTTAATTTTTTTCCAAATGCCTTTTTATAGATAAATTTTGTCTTGAAAGTCGGCGTAAATGTCGCCAATTGATTCATGATAAATTTATTAATGTTTTTTCTCATACGCCCTGTCTCATCATTATGACGAAAAAATTAAAACGGTGACGGTTAGACACCAAAGGAAGCTGAAGCGGTGGCTTTTTCTTGCTCACTGCGCCACTGGATCATCGCTGGGGTGGTGCTTAAATCAAACTGGTTGCGGCCTAAGGCGCGATTGAGAATGCAGGCCGAACGCCAAGCCATCAGGCTCAGTTGGGGATCGGCAATGCCGTGGTGGTGCATGCTGGCGTTGACGGCAAACAAACAGTTTCCCTCAGCGCCTGGGCGCGCAAGGGTAAAATCAGAGGCAATGCGGTATTGTCCGTCAGCGGTGGTTGATAAAACGCCGGCCAGGGAATCAAGAAACGCCGGGCGTGCCTGTTGATAGCCGGTCGCAAAAATCACCACGTCGGCGTCAAAGGTTTCTCGACCTTGATCAAGGTGATGCTGCGTCTCCAACCGATAGGCATGGTCTCGGGTGCTGAGGGCAGTCACTGAACGGCTGGGCAGCAGCTGTACCCATCGCTTCTCACGGAGCACATCGAAACGATGATACATGGCGCGATAAATCGCCAACAGAGACTCGCTGGTGATGCCATCAGACGTCATTTTCTGTTCGTGCAGCATGTGCTGTTTGGCCTCATGGCCCAGCGTGCAGAACTTCTCGACATACTCAGGGGTAAAATACTCGTTAGCAAATGCCGCTTCATCCAGAGCGTTGTAATTGTTACGCCGGGATAGCCAGCTCAGGTGTTCTGGCTGACCCCATTCCCCTTTAAAAATGTTCAGGAACAGATCGGCACCGCTTTGCCCCCCGCCCACGATGGCCACGCGTTTTCCGGTAAGGTTCGGTTGGCGCAACATCATTTCACTGGCGTGGAAGCATTGATCATTTTGCTGCGTCACGCAGTCAGGCAGTTTGATTTGCTTGCCAATCCCCACGCACAGGTGTTTGGCGTAGAGCACATCATTCTGGGTAGTGACGACAAAGTGCCGCTGCTGGTCATCAAACTCCACATGCTGAACCTCTTGGTTGAACGCCAGTGAGTCCAACCCCGTTGCTGCCCAGTTCAGGTAGTCGGCGAACTCTTCGCGCGAAGCAGTGCGTTGCTCGGTGGTCAGGAAACGGTAGAACTTTTTCTTTTTCACCAGATAGTTGAGAAAGCTGTAAGGGTTGGTAGGGGCAACGGCAGTGACCAGATCCTTTAAAAAATTCGTCTGCATGCTGCTCTCTGCCAGGATCATGCCTGGATGCCAGGAAAAGTGCGGTTTGCGTTCGAGGAATTTGCAACTGAATCCCTCGATTTCGCTAGCAAGCGCAGCAATACTGAGGTTGGACGGACCGATGCCAATACCGATAAAGTCCAAACGCTGGTTCATTGAGTGTGCTCCTGAATAAGTAAACATATTTACCAGATATATAATTTGGCCTGATAAAATACCGTAACGAAACTTAACGCCAGCATGGGAATGATAGAAACCCCTCAATTGAGCGGCCCTATCGAAAACACCCTGCATTATCGCCGTGTGAATTTGGCGCATTAGCCAAGACGGTAAAAATAACCGGATCACCCCGGCAATTTATTACCTTGGGGCGTTAAGTTAAATGTTTCAGCCAGCCATTTTTCCGTAAAAGTAAAAAAACACTTTACAGCATTATAAAAAGAGAGTGTTTGGGGAGAGGTTTTTAAGACCCTAAAACCTAATGAATTAACAGAGTAATTCATAACATATCCCTATGTTAATCTGCATACCACGCATGGCATCTTCCTTGATCAGACATTGCCAAATGAGAGTAGCGCTAAAGTTGCACTCTGGCATGTGAAAAAAAATAATATTGAAGTCAAAACCCACGTTGTTATTGTAAAATTAAAAGTGAAATCGTAAAAAATGCTAAAATTTCACCTTGGTTTAGCTACCGTTGCAGGTGGGCTTTACCAAGTGAAACCTGCACCAAAGCGGCGCTGGGCCTGACAACACCGTTTCCAGCCCTCCCCAAAATGAGGCCATTCAGCCTGAGCCTGTCCCTTAAACTGGCTTTTGCACCCCTTCGGTTGTTGTGGCTGTCCGGCTCCAATATTTCACCTGTTATTGTACTCTTAACCGCGGATATCCAATCTGACTTTCCGATAATATCGTTGCTTTGACATCCATGGAGACATTCTCGGCATTGAAGTTTCTTACCCCCTCCCCTCATTTTTTAAAGTACCTCTTTATCAATCATCTTCAAAACACTGAATATCAAAACCGCTAGAGGCCAGAAAAAAAGGCGAGCGTGCTCATCAGTACAAATCATCACCATCGGCAGGTGGTTTACTGTTTCACCTCTTAATTAAGATTTTTATGCAAAAGGTCATGTCGAAACAATTAATCAGTTAGCCCACACGGCGGAAATGAGAAAACAAATTATGTGCTGTTGAATTTGTTCTTAGGTAAGTTATTTAACCTTCCTTATTCCCTGTTCTGTTACCTAAACTTAAAAACCCACAGTGGATATATCATCACATACAGGTATTATCCCGATACGCCATTATTAGTGCGTAACCTGAGGGTGGTTCAACATGATGAGCTTCGCAAAGCGCTAACGTGCCAGATTGTATTGCCGACGAACCCCGGTTAATCTTAACCGGTGCCCTCTAAAAGATAAGTGACTGATGTTTTGAAGAATGACGAGATGCCCGCCACCAAGCGCAAAAATGACCCCGTAGGCCTGAAACAGCGCATTTTCGCTGCGGCGCTGAGCGAGTTTGCCGAAGCCGGCCTTAAAGGCGGTCGCATGGAGAACATTGCTGAGCATGCGGCCACCACCAAACGTATGGTGGTATATCATTTCAAAAATAAGGAGTCGCTCTACATAGAGGTGTTGGAACATGTCTATCAGCATATCCGCGCACACGAATCGGGCCTGGATCTGCATGCGTTGCCACCGGTAGAAGCCATGGCCCGCCTGGCAGAGGAAAGCTTCAATTACCATGCAGAGCATCCTGACTTCATCCGCGTGATCTGTATGGAGAACATGATGCGCGGCCAATACATTCGTCAGTCGCTGCGCATCAAGGCGCTGAATCAAAGCGCACTGACCTTGCTTGAGGATATTTTGCAACGAGGTAAACAAGCGCAACTGTTCATTGCCGACGTCAGCGCTACAGACGTGCACCGCTTGATCAGCAGCCTGTGTTTCCACTATGTGGCCAACCGGTATACCTTCAATACGCTGTTTGAAAGCCATGAACCTGCGGAAGATCAGGTGATCCGTAATCGTCGATTGACCGTCATGGCAACGCTGCGCTACGTAACACTGTAAGTTCCAACCCGGGAGCCTTTGTGATGACCAAAACCTCTGGCGGAGAAGAGATTTCCGCACCTGATGCTTTACTGTCCCCTGCCAGTGGCGATCCTTTCAAGGGCGATCCCAACTTTATGGCGTCGCTGGCTCGCGGTCTTGAGGTTATCCAGGCTTTTACCCCGCAGCGCCGCCTGATGTCCATTTCCCAAATCAGCCAGAAAACCGGTATTCCGCGCGCGGCGGTGCGCCGTTGCCTGTATACGCTAAACAAATTAGGCTTCGTCTACGCGCAGGACGGCAAGAATTTTGAGCTGCGTCCGCGCATTCTGACGCTGGCCCACGCCTATCTTGGCGCCACACCGCTGGCCAAAGCCACCCAGCCGGTGCTGAAACACATCAGCCAGTTGTTGAATGAGTCCTGCTCTATCGCCACGCTGGACGGCGACAATATCCTGTATATCGCTCGCGCCTCTGCCGAGCGCATTATGACGATCGATCTGAACATAGGCAGTCGCCTGCCGGCCTTCGCCACCTCAATGGGCCGCGTGCTGTTAAGCCATTTGCCACCCGATAAACGTGATGATTACCTGCAGCGCATCACCCTGATGCGCTATACGCAATACACCATCGGTTCGATCGACAAACTGCGCGACGAACTGGATAAGGTTCGCGCGCAGGGTTATGCGATAAACGATCAGGAACTGGAGATCGGTCTGCGTTCGATTGCCGTGCCAATCGCCTCGATTGACGGGGTGGTCACCGCCGCATTAAACGTGGGTGTGCAGGCCGGTCATGTCCCGCTAAGCGAACTAACCGACCGCATCTTGCCGATCCTGTTGGAAGGCGCGCAGGAGCTGTCGTTACTGAGCCATTAAAGGGACTGCTGAGCCGCAGCCAGGTATTTCGCCATCTCTGCTTCCGGCACCATGCCGCCGCCGGTTGCCCACACCAGGTGGGTAGCACGGTTCATCTGCTCCTCATTCAAGCCCTGGCTCGTCAACCACTCAGCATCGGCCGCTACGCGCCATGGCCCTGGCATCCCCGCCAGCGCGGATGGCTCGAGCCGGATATGTTCATGGCGGTCCAACAGCCCTAACAGCGCAAACATCTCTTGATCGCTCAGGGTATAGAACCCCGCAAGCAGACGTTCCATCGCACGGCCGACAAAACCGGAGGCGCGCCCCACCGCCAATCCATCAGCGGCAGTTTGGTTGTCGATACCCAGATCCTGGACCGAGATAGCGTCGTGCAACCCGGTATGCACACCAAGCAGCATGCATGGCGAGTGCGTTGGCTCGGCAAAGATGCAGCGTACGTGGTCACCGAAGGCCAGCTTCAAGCCAAATGCCACACCGCCAGGACCGCCGCCGACGCCACAGGGCAGATAAACAAACAAAGGATGCTGAGCATCGACCCGGATGCCACTCTCGGCAAACTGGCGCTTCAACCGCTCCCCGGCCACGGCATAGCCCAGGAACAGCGTTTGCGAATTTTCGTCATCAATGAAGAAGCAGCGCGGATCGCTCGCCGCCTGCAAACGGCCCTGTTCGACGGCGACCCCATAATCTTGTTCATATTCCACCACGTTGACGCCGTTATCGCGCAGCTTTTGCTTTTTCCATTCGCGAGCATCCGCCGACATGTGCACGCTGACGCTAAAACCAAGGCGAGCGCTGATAATGCCGATCGACATCCCGAGGTTGCCGGTTGACCCTACGGCAATGCGATAACCGCCGAAAAACTCGCGGAACTCCGGCGAAAACAGCTTGGCATAGTCATCCGTCAACTGCAGCAGCCCGGCTTCCAGAGCCAGCTTTTCCGCATGCGCCAGCACCTCGTAAATACCGCCGCGAGCCTTGATCGAACCGGAGATCGGCAGATGGCTGTCTTTTTTAAGCAGCAACCGCCCGCTAAGCGTCAAACCATAGCGTTGATTCATTGCCGTTTGCATCGCAGGCAGAGCGACAACTTCAGACTCGATCACGCCTTGTGTTGCTCGGGTTTCCGGAAAAGCGGCGCTGAGATAAGGGGCAAAACGCGCCAGACGCTGCTGGGCGTCACTCACGTCCGCGGCACCAAGACCGACGTAGGGCAGCCCGACCTGCAAAGTCGTCGCTTGCGGGTTGAACCAGGTCACCGGCTTAAGGTCGATCAACTCCTGCACCAGCGGGAATTGCGTCACTAATTGCTGAATCTGTGTCTTTTCCATTGTTATTCTCTGCGCTGCAAAAAGGTTAGCCCTAGAGTGCAGCGATTCGCCTGAGCTGACAAATGATAAAAAATCAGCCTTACATGAGCAGTATTGATGCAATAAGGTGATTTACGTCAATTTATAAACTTTAGGTAGGTTTTGAATGATAATGAATCACCTATAACGCCCCGCAGCCAAACCTGCTACGGGGCATTTGCCAAGGCTATATTATTCACGAGCCGCCGCTTCCAACCCGGCGATGTTCAGTTTGACCATCTGTAGCATCGCTTCGGTGACCCTTTTCACCTTCAGGCTATCGGGGTCATTCATCAGCTCCGTCAGCCGCTTGGGCACAATTTGCCAGCTCAATCCCCAACGGTCGCGCAACCAACCGCACTGTTCGACGCTGCCACCGTCGCTCAGCGCTTCCCACAGTCGATCCACTTCGGACTGGTCCGCACATTCGACCATGATGGAAAAGCTGTGATTGAACGGATCCAGGGGGCCGGCTTCAATCGCCGCATAGCGCTGATCGCCGAGAATAAAAGTCGCCAGTTTGACACTGCCTGCCGGGCCGCTGGGAGTATCGGCGGGCAAGGTAGAGTGCCAGGTCAGGGAGGAGCCGGGGATCAAATCTATGTAACAGCGTAGTGCGGCATCCATGTCTTTCTCAAACCAAAGATGTTGGGTGATTTTCACGATATCCCCCTCCGCTATTGATCAAGGATAGGTTCGAAACCGCCGAAAATCATGCGCTTGCCGTCAAATGGCATTTGGTCACCCAAGGCTTTCATACGCGGATCCGCCATCATCTTCTGGTTAGCATCGTCACGTACCGCCTTGGAGGGGTACTCAATCCAGCTGAACACCACCACTTCATCGGCCTCGGCCTTTACTGCGCCGCGAAAATCGGTCAGTTTGCCGTCGGGGACGTCATCGCCCCAACATTCCACGACCCGCGTGGCACCGAACTCTTTGAACAAGGGTGCCGCCGCAGCCGCCAGTTTTAAGTACGCCTCCTTATTGGCGGCCGGTACCGCCACGACAAAACCATCAACGTATTTCATGGGAGATTCCTCTTGTCTGTTCGACAGTCGGGGTGGCGCCGGCGGAACTGCCCGCGCCCTCTACCATTTTAGACCCCATTAGTGGGGTCAACCATCAAGGGCGCTGGCGAAGTTCAGAGGTTGGGGTAAGTGCGTGGAAGAAATTCAGGGGTGGCGACGCGATTGCGGCCGCTGTTTTTGGCTTTGTAGACCGCCAGATCGGCGATTTTCAGCAGATTATCCAGACTCTGCCCCGATCCGCCGATGCAGGTGACCATGCCGATACTGACGGTAATCTGCAACGAGGTTCCGGCGGGCATGGTGATGGACTCGATTTCCACGCGGTGACGCAGGCGCTCGGCCAACGACAGGGCATCCTGTTGCTGAGAGATCGGTGCAACAATAGCAAACTCTTCCCCGCCCATTCGGCCAAACAGATCCTGATCGCGCAGATCGGCAGTAATGGCTCGAGTGAAGGACAACAGCGCAGCATCACCGCCTGCGTGACCAAAGCGATCGTTGATCGACTTAAAGTAGTCGATATCCAGCATCATGATGCAGACGTGCTCCCCCTTTTGGCTGACCAAGCGCGTACCGCGCTGCATAAAGGCGCTACGGGTCAAGACATGGGTTAATGCATCATGATTCGCCACGTGCTCCAGCCTGCGCAGCAGCGCATTGCGGGCGTAATTCATGCTGGCGACGGCTATTGGCCCCAGCGCCAATAGCGCCACGCCAAGGCGCATCGACACCGTGTTTTGCAGCAGTTTCATATCGAGATTGGTCGCAATCAGGCCCATGTCGATCGCCAGATGGCACCACAGCACATAGGCCAGCACGGCAATCATGGTGCTGAATAAGGAGAACGACATTGCCAGCCAAAGCAGGATTGGCATTGGGAAAATGACGGCTCCGGGGCCGCCAATCAGGATGCTGCCGGTACAGGCAATCAGCAGCAGGACCAGCACCGCCATTTTTTTACAGGTGGCATACCACAGGCTGCGTTGGGTCGCGGCCTGGCTGATGCTGCGCAAATAGCCTTTCCCGTCGGTCGGGAAAGTCAGGATGAACGGCATCAGGGTAATGTAATGGGTGAACTCCGAAGACAGCCACAGCGCCATGGCGGGCAGAAATTGGCGGTCGAACAGCAGTACCGAAGCCCCGGCACCGACTAACGCCGTGGCGGTCGCGCTCGTCAGACAGATGGCAAACAGAAAAATGCTGGACGAAGTGCGTTCCAGAGTTCTGACCTGCGGCGATAAACGCATAAACAGGTAAAACCCGACCGCAACACCGGTAATATTGGCGCCGTTGAGCAATACTGCTTTCCCGACCGTGCTGCCGGTGATCAGATCCGCCGCCATATAGCCCAAAATCGCCATCAGCCAACCCCAGGGGCTGGCCAGCGCCGGGTAACGCACCAGGACAGCCAGCAACACCGCATTGGCCGGCCAAAAGGCGGATAACAGACCGGTGGGCCGGCTCAAGATGCCAAACAGGCACAGGCAGAACACCAGCAGGAATACGATTAACGCGTGCTGTAATTTTGTGGCACCAGGTAACTCAGTGGTGTGCATCTTGCTTCCAGAAGCTGGCAAAAAATACGAAAAATCCTGTCTGCATGACGGCGTCCAACCCTCTGGCCAGCATGCCTGACGTTGCACGCAAAACGCGCAGTCAGCCAGATATTATTGCTAGTTTTCACCGGGCTGGCATCAGCTAATTGAAAATTTAAAAATATTATTATGTTTCAATCTGTCACGCGATGATTTGCTGAGGAGAGTGGATTCAGATGCGGAAGGCTTGCGACGCTACGGCCAATGACGGGGCGTTTTGAGGGTTACCTCCCCCGGATACCGCCAACCGGCTCCGGGGAAGCTGCAGCCAGGGTTAAACACCGTCCAGGGTTTCTCCCTGCTGATAGACCCTGGCTTCATAAGGGCGCAGCATTAACCCTTCGACATTCTCCTGATAGTTACCCAGTAGCCAGCGCCACGGGCCGGGTGGCAATGCCAACGGGTCGACCCGCTGTGGTTCACCACTCAGGTTACACAGCACCAGTCCTTGCTGCTGATTCAAGCGGCGACTGTAGGCGTAAATATGCGGATGCTCCGCCAGTTGCAATTGATAGCGGCCGTAGATCCACACCGGATCCTGCTTGCGCAGACGGATCAGCGCCCGGTAGAAATTCAGTACCGAATCGGCTTCTTCGCGCTGACGCGCCACGTTGATCTGCGGATAGTTGGCATTGACCGCAAACCAGGGCGCGACAGAGCTGAAACCCGCGTGGGCGCCGTCGTCCCACTGCATTGGCGTGCGCGAGTTGTCGCGCCCGCTGCGGCCGAGAAACGCCAGGATCTGCGCCTCGTCCATGCCCTGCTCGCGTAGCTTGGCAAAACGGTTCCTGGCGGCAACATCGTTAAAATCGGCCAGGCTCTGGAAACGGGTATTGGTCATCCCCAGCTCCTGCCCCTGATAAATAAACGGCGTTCCCTGCATCAGGAAATACATCGCGGCGATGGCAGTGGCGCTTTCGCGCCAATACAGCTTATCGTCGCCCCATTTTGACACCACGCGCGGAATATCGTGGTTTTCGACGTACAGGGCATTCCACCCCTTTCCCTCCAGCAGCGTCTGCCAGCGAGTAAATATGTCCTTCAGGCCCATCACGTCTGCCCCGGCGTGCGGCGACTGCTGATGGTTGTTTTCCCACAGCTTGACGTGCTCGAACTGGAAAATCATGTTCAAGCGGCCGTGCTGTTCGCCCACCCAGTCTTCACCCTGCTCCGCCGAGGCCCCGTTCATTTCGCCTACCGTCATGATGTCATAGCGGTTAAACACCTGTTCGCACAGGTCATCGACATACTCCAGCAGGCCCTCACAGTTCAGATGCCGCTCGAAAGACGGCACGTACCGCAGCCCCTGCGGGTTGGGCATGTCGGTCAGCCCCTGCTGCTTTTTCATATGGCAAATGGCGTCGATGCGGAAACCGTCGATGCCCTTGTCCAGCCACCAGCGCATCATGTCATACAGCGCCGCGCGCACCTGCGGGTTCTCCCAGTTCAGATCCGGTTGACGCTCCGAGAACAGATGAAGGAAGTATTGCTCGCTGCCGGGGTCATATTTCCAGGCCGAGCCGTTGAAAATGCTCTCCCAGTTGTTGGGTTCCGCGCCATTTTTACCGTCACGCCAGATATACCAATCGCGTTTGGCACTGGCTTGGGACGATCGGGATTCAATGAACCACGGATGTTCGTCAGACGTGTGGTTAACCACCAGATCGAGTATTAACCGCATCCCGCGGCCATGCACTTCTGCCAACAACCGGTCAAAGTCCGCCATGGTGCCGAACTCGGTCATAATGGCCTGATAATCGCTGATGTCGTAGCCATTGTCGTCGTTCGGCGAGCGATACATCGGACAGATCCAAATCACGTCGATACCCAGCCATTGCAGGTAATCCAACCTGGCGGTAATACCATTCAGGTCACCTATGCCGTCGCCGTTAGAGTCCATAAAGCTGCGCGGGTAGATTTGATACACCACCGCCTGCTTCCACCATTGCGCTGTTTGTCCACCGCTCATGCCGTTGCTCCCTTCGATAAATTAATGCGCCTGTTCCGAGGCCAAAATGCGCTGAAACGCCCGACCTTGACGGTCAAACAGATAACAACACTCTACCGGCAGCCGCAGGCCGACGGTATCGCCGGCCTGGATGGTGGAGCGCTCAGGATTGCGCAGTACCCAGGGTTCACCGGCGTTGCCGTTGTCCAGATACAGGTAGGTTTCATTGCCCATATGTTCGACGAACATTACCTCACCCTGAAACTCACACTCCGACCGTGCGCCGCCCCGAATATGTTCCGGGCGTATACCCACGTTGACGCTCTGGCCTTCCGCTTCGCTCGGCGTGGCGATCGGCAGGACCAGCGCCTTGCCGTTATCCAGTTCGACCACGCTTTGCTGCTCACCGGCGCGCCGCAAAATCGCCGGGATCAGGTTCATCTTCGGCGAGCCGATAAACTGCGCGACAAATTCATTGGCCGGTTGATCGTAGAGCTCCAGCGGCGTGCCAACCTGCTCGACGTGGCCTTGGTTCAGTACCACGATGCGATCCGCCAAGGTCATGGCTTCAACCTGGTCGTGGGTGACATAAATAATGGTCGAACCCAACCGCTTATGCAGCGACGCCACTTCCATCCGCATTTGCACCCTCAGCGACGCATCGAGGTTGGACAGCGGTTCGTCGAACAAAAACAACTTGGGTTCGCGTACGATGGCGCGGCCAATCGCTACCCGTTGCCGCTGCCCGCCCGAAAGATCCTTTGGACGCCTATCCAGTAGCGGCTCGAGCTGTAAAATACGTGCGCTCTCGCGTACCCGGCTGTCGATTTCAGCCGCAGAATGGCCCGCCAACTCCAGCGCAAAGGCCATGTTTTTATAAACGCTCATGTGCGGATAAAGCGCGTAGGACTGGAACACCATGCCGATGCCGCGTTCCGCCGGCGTGTCGTCGTTAACGTAGTTGCCATCGATATACATGCCGCCGCTGCTGATCTCCTCGAGTCCGGCGATCATCCGCAGCAGGGTTGATTTTCCGCAGCCGGAAGGGCCGACGATCACCACAAATTCCCCGCTGTTGATTTGCAGATCCAGCGATTTGATAACCTCTGCGTTTGCGCCGTAGCGTTTTTGCAGCTTTTCCAGCGTGAGTTGCGCCATATTCCTCCCGTTTACCCCAGTTGGCATCCTGCGGGGCGCCGATATGCGCCCCGCTATCCGGTTTATTTCAGGTAATCAAGCCACGGGCTCTGGCGTGAGATCATCACGTCTACCAGCTCGGGGATCGCGCGGCATTTGTCGTTGACCGAATCCACCAGCAGCGCCTGGATCACCAGATCGCGAGAGCCTTCAATCACCGCGTCAGCGGTCAGGTCATGAATGGCAATCTGGTTGCTGAGCAGCCCGCCGATACCGGCCGGCATTGCCACTTTGATGCCGTGCACCCCTTTGCGATCGATGATCGCCGGCACCTCCACCGCAATAAAGTCTGGCAGCTGTTTGATAAAGCCCTGGTTCGGTATATTGACCGCCGACTCTTCATAGCCGGAATCGGTCAGGATCCCTTCCATGATCGGCACCACGCGCTCTTTCAGCTTCAATTCAATTTTCGGCTGCACCTGCCCCAGGTAATTGCGGTAGAAGGTGTAGAAATCGAGAATGCCGCGATGATCGCTGACCTCGCTGGCCCAGCGGATGTATTCGCCAAAGTGGCTGTCGCCGGTGATTGGCAGGTGGTGGAATTTCTCCAGAATTTCCTTGAACAGGGTGCGGTCAGCCCAGGGATAAGCGCTGTCTTTGCCGCCCAACGCATCACGCTCAGTGCTGCCTTCGGTCTGCACCAATTTACCGTGGGTGCGGGTGTACGCCAGAATGTCGCTGTAGCCCGGCAGGCGAGAGAAATAGTCCGGTGCCTTGGCGCGCACGTCACCATAGGCATCTGTACCGCTGTCCTTATAGCTGGCCTCCAGCAACACGCTGAAGTGGTTAAGCCCGGCGGCGCGCAGGTTAAGGTTTTCAAACGGCGTGCCGAGCATTTCCGGCAGATAGCGCTCAAGTGAGGCGATTTCGTGGCACATACCGACGAAATTCAGCTGCGGGAAGCGACGGTGCACGGTGGTGCAAATGCGGCTCATCGGGTTGGAATAGTTAAATATCCAGGCGTTGGGGCAGATGTCGGCAACGTCGGCGCAAATGTCGAGGATCGGCGGAATAATCCGCAGCGAGTGGAACAGCCCGCCGGGGCCGCCATTTTCACCGTACACCTGCTGGATACCGTACTGCTGAGGGATCTGCCAGTCGAGATCCCACAGCGCAAAACGGTCGCCCACTTCGATGGAAATAATCACAAACTCCGCCCCTTTCAGTGCAGTTTTGCGATCGGTGGTGGCGCTGACGGTAAACGGCAGGTCTTCCGCAGCCAGAAAGTCTCGGGCGGTTTTCTCGGTCACCGCCAGAGCGGAAGGATTGATGTCGTGCAGCACAATCTCACTGCCGTACAGCGTTTTGCTCTGGAAGATATCCCCCAGCGTGCCGTAGCCGAATTGCGCACTGCCCGCTCCCACTAAAACGATTTTTGTAGCCATTACTTTTCTCCTGCTTCAGGGTTAATCGAAAATCAGCCTTTTACTGCGCCGTTGGTTAATCCGCTGACGATGCGGCGCTGGAAAATCAGGACCAGTGCGATGATCGGCAGTGTGACGATGACCGAGGCCGCCATGATGGTGCCCCAGGGGAGTTCAAACTGAGAGGCGCCCTGCAGCATGCCGATGGCGACCGGCACGGTGCGCTTACCGCTGGAAATGACGAACGTCAGGGCGAACATGAATTCATTCCAGGCGCCGATGAAGGCCAGCAGTCCGGTGGTCACCAGTGACGGTCCCATAATGGGCGCGAAGATGCGGGTGATGATGGTCCAGGTACCGGCACCGTCGACGATCGCCGCCTCTTCCAGCTCCGCCGGGATCGCCTTCATAAAGGTGGTCAGCACCCAGACGGTAAACGGCAGCGAGAAGGTGGTGTAGGACAGCACCAGGGCGCCGAGGGAGTCGTACAGGCCCATAAAGCGCACCAACTCAAACATGCCGGACAGCACCGCCACCTGCGGGAACATCGAGACGCAAAGAATGGTAAACAGCAGGTATTTACGACCGCGAAAGCGGATACGCGCCAGGGCAAAAGCGGCGGTGATCGACACCAGCAGGCAAATGCCTACCGTCAGCGTCGCCACGACGATAGAGTTCAGCAAGCTGCGGGCGATGCCATTTTCCATCAATGCGGTCAGGTAATTGCCCCAGTGCAGATTGCCCGGCAGATAAGCGACCTGGAACAGATCCTGCCCGGAACGCAACGAGGTGATTAGCGCGTAGTAGAAAGGAAACAGGCAGATCACACTGGCCAATGCTGCAGCGGCGAAGATCAGCGTTTTATGGCCGTATTTCTGCTGTTGGCGGCTCAGTTTCATGCTTGTTTCTCCTTGTCGTTCAGGCGACCCAGCGTAAGGAAGCAAGCGGCGATGCCCGCCACCATCATAAAGACCAGCACCGATGCGGCCGAGCCGGAGCCCATTTCCTGATAGCTGACCATGCGATCCCGGGCGTAACCGGACACCGATACCGTGGCTTCGCTGTTGGAAGTCAGTACGTAAATCAGATCAAACACCCGCAACGCATCCATCACCCGGAAAATCAGCGCGACGATCATCGCCGGCATAATCAGCGGCAAGGTGATGCGGCGGAACCGCTGCCAGGCATTGGCACCGTCGACGCGGGCGGCCTCATACAGATCGCCGGGGATCAGTTGCAACGCCGCCAGCAGCATCAAGGCCATAAACGGCGTGGTCTTCCACACGTCGGCAATCACCACCGCCCACATCGACAGCCCCGGCTCCGCCACCCAGGCCAGCGGCGTGGCGATGATGCCGGTTTTGAGCAACAGGTCGTTCACCACTCCGTACTGATCGTGGAACATCCAGCCCCACATTTTGGCGGACACGATGGTCGGAATGGCCCAGGGCACCAAAATGGCGGTGCGCACCAGCCCCTGACCGCGGAATTTTTGATTCATCAGCAACGCCAGGAGCATGCCGAACACCAGTTCCAGCGATACCGACAGCAAACTGAAGCGCAGCGTGTTGCCTACCGCCAGCCACCAAAGCGGATCCGCCAACACGCCGTAGTGGTGGCCGCCTTCAGTCAGATCCAGATAGTTTGCGAAACCGATAAAGCGGTAATCGTCCGGCGCGTCCAGCATGGCGTCGGTAAAGCTGTAAAACAGGGTGCGCAGCAGCGGCCAGCCGGCAACCGCCGCCAGCAGCAACATCGCCGGTGCCACCAGTAACCAGGCGATGCGGCTACGCCGCTGTTGGTGATTCAGTTTGCTGCGCCTGGCCGGCAGCACCTGGACTGACTCATCAGGGGTAGCCGTCAGGGATAAAGCGTGCGTATCGCGTTTCATGCATCAGACTCCGGCGGTTAATGGGGAGATAACTCGGCCTTGCGCTTTCAGCGCCATCCTCTGGCTTTGATCCGTTCCAGTCGCTGCTGTAAATCCGCCACGGCCGTGACACCGTCACTGTCTCCGCGCAATACGTTAAAGGTGGCGTTGTAGATGGCTCGGGAGACCTGCGCGTATTGCCGTTTGGTTTGAGTGGCCGGGCGCGGCATGGCCTGCGCGAATATGCCCTTGAAGTCTGCCAAATAAGGCGCCTGCGCCAATACTTGCGGATCGTCGTACAGCGCGGTGCGCGAAGGAGCCTGACCCAATAACGCCAGCGCCCTTTTTTGCGATTCGGCATCGCTGACGATTTTCAGCAGCGCGATGGCCGCCTCGGGGTGTTTGGTATAGCCGTTGATCGCCCACTGCCAACCGCCCAACGCGCTGACCGAATGGCCGTCAGCCCCTTTCGGTAGCGGCATAACGCCGACCTTGCCGCGGATCGCACTGCTGCTGTCCTGCGCTAATACATAGGCGTAGGGCCAATTGCGCATAAACAACGCATCGCCGTTTTGGAATACCGCCCGCGACTCTTCTTCCATGTAACCAAGGGTGCCTTTCGGCGTGATTTTGCCAATCCACCCGGCGGCCATATTCAGCGCCTGCGCCGCCTGCGGGTTGTTAATGGTGATATTGCCCTGAACATCGATAAAACTGCCGCCGTTTTGCGAAGCCACCCACTCCAGGGCGTTGCAGGTCAGCCCCTCATAAGATTTTCCCTGAAACACCAGCCCCCAAAAGTTTTTGTGGCCGCCGGCACGTTCATCTTGCTGGATGCGGGTGGCGATACGGGTCAGATCGGCCCAGGTCTCCGGCGGTTGTTCACCGTATTTCTCCAGCAGGTCCTTGCGGTAGTACAGCGCACCGCTGTCCAGATAGGCGGGCACCGCTTTGACCCGGCCGTTTACCACGTTGTTTTGCCAGGCTGCCGGGAAAAAATCCTGTTTGATGTCGCTCACGCTGTCGGTCAGATCCAACAGGTGCTTATTCAGCACGCCGATCCACACCGTGTCGGCCTGAAACAGATCGATGGCGCTGGCGTCTTTGGCGGCAAACAGTTGCTGGAACAGCGACAGCTTCTCATCGGAGGCAGGAGGCAGATCGATAAACTCCAGGGTATGACCAGTCTGAGCCTCGAAGCGCTGTTTGATCTCGTTGCAATACTGGCGCCCTTCTTTGCTGGGCGCGCATTGCATGCGCAACGTGTCGGCCCATACTTGGCCGGACATCAACGCCAGTGCGGCGGCAACCATACTCGGTATCAATCTTCTCATTGCATCCTCTCTGGTGGCGGCTGGGAATACCGGCATAGGAGCAAGCTATCGAAGGCGGGTCATTGGCGGAAATCGTTTTTCACCGCTACGATATAGAAACTTTCTATACCACCAGTGGAAAATATGATCGTGGACAAAATTCTGCGGCAGTTTATCGAAGTGGCAATGTTCAAAAATGTGAGTCATGCAGCAAACAAACTTTGCCTGAGCCAGCCGACGCTGACCCACAACATGAAGAAGCTGGAAGAGAATTTGGGGGTACAGCTGCTGGAGCGCACCTCAACCGGAGTGAAAACCACCGAATACGGCGATCTGCTGTTGGAGCAGGCACAAATGATGCAGCGTATTTACGACAATACGCTGATCAAACTGGCATTTATCAAGGCCCGTCAGGAGCAGAGTCTGCGCATGGGCACCGGCCACGCCTGGTGGTATATGTTTGTGCGCGACAGCTTCAATGCCTATCGCAAGCTGCACCCGATGGTGAATATCCATATCGATCTGGGCAACCACCTGCGCCTGATGGACCTGCTGTTGGGCGGAGATATCGACTTGTTTATCGGCCATGAAATTCAGGGGCTGAACCCCAAAGCAGGCATCAGCTTTCTGCCGCTTTTTGGCACCACCGACAGTATGTTCGTCCGGCGCGGACATCCGCTGCTAGGGCAAAGCGTGGGGCCGGATGCGCTGCTGGACTATCCCTGCGTTGAGCTGACCCCGGATGAGAGTCGTTACCATCATATGGTGGAAGATATGCAACCGAAAAAGCTGGCGCGAAACCGCCTGCATCTGGCGGAGCGGGTGATTTGTTCGACCAATTCCATGATGTCGGCTGTGGACATGATTAACGATTCCGATGCGGTACTGCTGAGCTATCCTTCCTGTATGGCAGGCTATTTTGCGGATTACGGCATTGAACCCCTGCAGCTGGTCCAGCCAGGACCACGTTGCACCGTCGGTATTTATTTGATGCGCGAAAAAGCGGATGCCCCCCATGTGGTGCAGATGCAAACCTTGATGCAGCAACACCTGGAACAGATCCGCCCGCTGTTGTCGTAGTTACCTCTCGCCGGTCAGCGCCACCAGCGCCTGGTACAGCGGTCGGGCATTGCCCGGCCCCACCACCAGCTGATATTCGGTCGTCAGGCGTGGCGTGTCGACCTCCAGCAGCGCTTTGACCCCGGTCAGGCCATCGATAGCTGGTCGATCCAGCCGCCCGGCATCGCGCAGTTCCACCCTGATACGGCTGGCGCAGTAACGTATTTTGGTCAGGTTTTCCGCTCCGCCAAAGGCGGCCAGCACCGACGCCGCAAGCTGATGTGTTTCCATTGTGCCTCCAGAAAAAGATTGCCTATGCAACAACAGCATAGAGCCGTCGGCAGGCCGAAGTGAAATTGGTTTCACCCACGGCAATATAGAGGGAATCTATGGCGTGCGAGAAAACACCGATCAATGATGTCACCCTGCCGTCATCGGCGTTATGGTGGGTCCTTGGATCATAGAATTATCAGGGACCGCAGATGAACCGATTAATCTGGGCTATCGTTATATCATTACTGATCGTTTTTCTGCTGCTGTACATCATGACTGGCGCGAAGGTCTGAAGCCTGTGGCTGCGCCCCGAAACCGACAGTAGCGTGACTGAAGGAGTATGAAATGAAAGCGATAATTCCTGCGCTGCTGATTTTTGTGCTTTCCGGCTGTATTGGCAGAGGTGGCCCACAGGACGTGCCACCCCCGCCGGTACATAATGACCCGCAAACCTGCAACAACACTTCCGCCAGCGCCAACAGCGACTGTTCGCAGTCTGTCGTACCGGCTATGCACTAACGCCAGCAAGGCGGGCCGCGATCAGATCTCTATGCGCAGGCCCGCCGCTTTCCAGTCTGGAAACCCCTCTTCCAGCCTGCGGGCTTCGCGACCTTTGGCGCGTAGGGCGACCACGGCGTTAACCGAAAGCACGCAGTAAGGACCGCGACAATAGGCGACCACTTCACGATCTTTGGGCAATTCGGCTAACCGACGCTCAAGTTCTTCCAACGGAATGTTCAATGCGCCTGGCAAATGCCCCAGCGCATACTCTTCATGCGGGCGTACGTCGAGCAAAATTACGCCGTTTTCCTCCATCCGCGACAGCAACTCTTCACGCGAGATAGCCTCTAACGCCTCAGGCTGCTGCAGGCTGTCCGTCACCAGCGCGCGGATTTCCGCTCGGTTATGTTCCGCATACTGACGCAGTGCCGACAGCAGGGTTAACACCGGGCCATCACCGAGACGATACAGGACCTGTTTGCCTTCCCGTCGGCTCTGCACAAACCCACTACGTTTCAAGTGTTGCAGGTGCTGCGAAGCATTGGCGATCGTCAGCCCGGCAAGTGCCGCCAGCCGCTCCACCGCTCGCTCACCCTGGGCAATATGCTCCAGCAACATCAGCCGATGCGCGTTCCCCAAGCTGCGTGCCAATTCCGCCAACTCGGCAAACAACTGCGGCTGAGGATCGTTATCCTTGGTTGACATTCCATCCGTCCTCTTTCATCATTCAATAAATCAATTGAATGATAGTATATAAAAAATACCATGAATAATCGACTACGCCCCAAGACAAGGAAAATAGACAGTGAATAACGGAATGGAGTTTATCGTGGCATCGTTAACGATTGGCGCCGGAGCCACCCTGGTAATGGATCTTTGGGGGTTGTTGCTCAAGCGAGTGTTTGGCATCCCTTCGCTAAACTACGCGATGGTGGGCCGCTGGATCGGACATTTTCCGCGCGGCCGTTTTAGGCATGGCAACATTGGGCAGGCAGCGCAGGTGCGCTTCGAAAAGCCGATCGGCTGGGGGGCCCATTACGCTATAGGGGTTCTGTTCGCCGCACTGCTGCTGGCACTCTGCGGGCAAGACTGGCTACGCCACCCTACGCTGTTACCGGCATTGGCGTTCGGTCTGGTCAGCGTCTGCGCGCCCTTTTTCCTGATGCAGCCCGGCATGGGTGCCGGTGTCGCGGCCAGCAAAACGCCTAACCCGCCGGTAGCACGGTTGCGCAGCCTGATGACCCACGCCGTGTTCGGCGCGGGCCTTTACCTCAGCGCCTTCCTTTGCGCCGGGCTGTGGTAGCCGAATTAAGAAGATTGCTCTTCTTCGTTGGCCAGATTTTTCGCCTGCTGTTTCATAAACACCACTTCCTGCGGGCTGGACATGCTGACACGGTGCGCCCGCAGTAATTTGAGAATATTGAACAACAGTTCGCTCTTGGTGGAGCCGACCATGCGCGGGCTGGCGACATAACCGGTCACGCTGAGGATAATGCCCTCCGGGCCGAGCTGGCTGAAGCGAACATAGGGCGCCGGGGCATCCAGAATGGCTTCATATTCCTGATAAGCGCTGAGCAGGATGTTGCGAACCTGCTCCGGATCGATATCCGTCGGGAAGGTCAACGCGATGGTCACCACCCCTTGCGCATTGCCCATGGTGGCATTACGCACGTTTTGTGAGATGAGTTGAGAGTTAGGTACGATCATCGTCGAGCGGTCGCTAAGCTGGATCTCGGTGGCGCGCACATTGATACGGCGCACGTCCCCCTCCACACCGCCGATACCGATCATATCGCCGACTTTCACCGGGCGTTCGGTCAGCAAAATCAAACCGGAAATAAAGTTCTTCACGATTTCCTGCAAACCAAAACCGATACCAACCGACAAGGCGCTGACGATCCAGGCCAGATTGTTCCACTGGATGCCCAGCGCCGCCAGGGTAATCAGGATCAACAACACATAGCCCACGTTGCTGAACAGCGTCACCAACGACGCGCGGATCCCGATGTCTGAAATGGTCTTAGGCAGCAGCTCCTGGCTTAACCAGCGCTGGGTAACTCGCAGAATGTAGATGCCAATGGCCAGGCAAATCACCGCATTGATCAGGTTACCGGGCACAATGTTCAGTTGTTTCAGCCCTTCGCCGCTAAGAATGGCGATGATTTTTTCCAACAGCGAGTTGGGCGTAGTGGTGCCAAACGAGCCGTTAAACAGCGAGACAATCATCAATAACAGCAGTGAGCACTTGGCGATGGCGGTGAAGATGATCGCCATCTGCTCCAGGTGACGATCCTTAAAATTAAGCGACTTCTTAAGCATCTTGCCGCTGGCGGTCTGCGGCGAGAAGATGGCGCCGCACAGGTCAGTGGCGAACAGCACCAGAAAATAGAACGCCATTAACACCAGCGCGATCCAAATCACCTGATAGGTCAAGAAACGGGCGAAAGCGATATACCCCACCAGCAGCGAGAGCAAGATCACCGTTGAGCAAACCAGGGTGCTCATATGCAGTATGCCACTGAGGGTGGAACGCTTCTCAACGTGTTCGCCCTGCTGTTCCAGCCGACGGCGGATACGCTGAGAGCGCAGCGGCATCGCCAGCAATACCATGCCAATCAAGCCGGCAACCAGACCGTTACCGAAAATGGTGGTGCTCAAACTGGCGCTGACGGCATTATTGATCAGTTCTACCGTCCCAAATGCCAATGCCAACCCGGCCAGCAGCGGTGAGAAATAGCGTAAACCTGAGGCAACCGCATTATCCAGGGTACCAAGGCGCCACGAGGGACGATTAAGTGACAGCGTTGCACGCCCCAGTCCGGCAATCAGCGCGCAGAAGATCCCCAACTGATAAAAACTCTCGGCGAAGTCTTCCAGCATCACCGGTAAAGGCTGTACGCGAGTGAAGGTGAGGAACAGCAGGTTCAACGCGATGCTGGTGGTAACAACCGTCACGGTGACGGTCATGATCGCCATAAAACTGCGGCGTAAACGCCCATCCGGAAGAAAACGGATGCTCACCCAGGCCAGGAAACGTTCAGAAAAATAGCGTCCCCAGGACCAGATAGCCACCGCCAGCATCAGCAGCCCCAAAGTCCCGTAGCGCACATCTTCCTGCCAGCTGGTGTCCCACGCCTGTTGCATCGCGGCACCGAACTGATTCAGGCGCTGCACGTCATCATCGGCAGGTTTTACCACCGGCGACCAAAATTTGGTACCCAGCACGCTACCAGTGTTCAACGCCAGTTGGCTTTTGAACGCGACGCGACGTAAATCACTGATTTGTTGCCCCAGATCGAGCACGCCAGCTCTCATCGCCTGTGCGCGTTGAACCGCCTCGTCGAGCTGCTTCTTGCTGTTATTGAGCGCATTACGTTGCTGCACCACCGCTGCGGTTTCCGCCAACGCCCCGGCAGCCGGTTGCGGACCGAGCACATCCAACTGCGCCTGTAGCTTCTCTTGCGCCGGTTGCAAGTCGGCCGCGAGTTTTTCCAGCTTGGCGGCCAGATCGTCAGTGGTCAATTTCAGCTTACTGAGCTGGGTATCGCTACTGGCTTTGGAAACCTGCTGTTTGATGCTGTCCAACTGCTTCTGGTAGTTTTTCAGCGCGGTCGCAGGATCCACCTGGCTTTCGGCTACCGGGGGATCATCCTGTGCGGCGACGCTGGTCAGCGGCGCCAACTGCAAGCCAAACAGCAGGAACAGGAAAAGAATAATTTGACGGGGCTTTAACATAAATTCGGGGCTCAGCCTTTACATGATAGACAAACGAAACAGGCGGGCCGGTAGTCACCAATCCGCCTGGCTAATCATAAACTGAGATTATGATAACTGCTTAATCTCCGCTTAAATATCAGTATTACTCCCATTCAGCACGATTATTCTTGCACTCAGGCGAGCCGCTATCCTCACGGCGCGTTTTCATCGGTTACGGCGCTGAAAAGCTGAATAATTTGCAGTAGCGCAACCCGGCAAAGCTCCCTATACTCAGCTCATTCATCAACCAACGTTATAAAAGGAGGATTACTATGCCGATGTGTGAATTGTTTTTTTACTCACACTTCTATAGTAATTGCCGCTGCTCAAGCATTACCGGTATCGTGCTGCGATAACCCAGGCTTGAGCGAAGCTTACTAAAATTTAAGTCCCTTCCCTCCGGCTTACCGGGTTGTCGTCAGCGATGTTTGACGATAGGCATATGCATGCCTGTAACTCTTGAGTAAGCAATGAGCACACTACTTTCTGCATTATCTGTCGGCTACGACAACAATTTCGGCCCTCTGCTGGTTGAGGTTTCCTTCAGCCTGAAGAAAGGCGATCGCATTGGTTTAATCGGCCACAACGGCTGCGGTAAAAGCACCCTGCTTAAAATCCTCAGTGGCGATCTGCCCGCCAGCGCCGGCAGCGTAACCCCTTCCAACCAGTGTCTGATGGCGCGGGTAGAACAACACCTGCCCGAAGCGCTGCATGACTGTAGCCTGCTGGATGCGGTATTGGCGCGGTTACCCGAAAATCAACGTGTCAGTGAAAGCTGGCAAGGCGAGGTGCTGCTAAGCAGCCTGGGCTTTGCGCCTGAGTCATGGACGCTGACCGCAGGCACACTGAGCGGCGGTCAACATACGCGCTTGCTGTTGGCGCGCGCGTTGATTCGCCAACCCGACCTGCTGCTGCTTGATGAGCCGAGCAATCACCTGGACTTGCCCACGCTGCTGTGGCTGGAGCGATTTCTGCAAAACTGGTCCGGCAGCTTCGTGCTGGTATCCCACGATCGTCACCTGTTGGATCAGGTCACCAACTGCACCTGGATCCTGCGCGATAAGACCCTGCAGTTTTTCCGCCTGCCCTGTACCGCCGCACGCAAGGCGCTGGAGGAACAGGATGAGGCGGATGCACATCGCCGTCAGGCGGAACAGAAAGAGATCGACCGGGTGGCGAAAAGCGCCCAGCGGCTGGCCGTGTGGGGCCGGGTTTACGATAACGAAGACCTGGCTCGCAAGGCCAAACAAATGGAAAAACGCGTTGATCGGCTGAAAGAAGAGCAAACCACGCTGAGCGCAGGCAGCCAATGGCGGCTCAGGTTAAAGGGCGAGGCGCTGGATGCCGATCGCCTGCTGGCCTTGCCGCAGCTGGACGTGCGCCCGGCGGCGGAGGCTCCGGTTCTCTTCAGGCTGGCATCGTTGCGGGTCAAAAGCGGGGATCGCATCGCCATCGTCGGGCGTAACGGCTGTGGCAAATCTTCGCTGCTACATCATCTGTGGCGTGAGTATCAGGATGCAAGCCATCGAGAAGCCGTGTTCCACCCGCGAGTCCGCATCGGCTATTACGATCAGAGCCTGCAGCAACTGCGTGACGACGACACGCTGAGCGAGGTGCTGTCGCATTTCGCGCCGCTGACCGAGGAACAGCGGAAAATGGCGCTGATCGGTGCCGGATTCCCTTACCTGCGCCATCAGCAACGCATCAGCACCCTCAGCGGCGGCGAGCGTTCGCGCCTGCTGTTTGTCGGGCTGACGCTGGCCAACTACTCTCTGTTATTGCTCGACGAGCCGACCAACCACCTGGATATGGAAGGCAAAGAGGAGCTGGCCGAGACCCTGCGTCAGTTTGAAGGCGCAGTGATGCTGGTCACCCACGACCGAATGCTGATCGAAAATAGCTGTAACCGCTTCTGGTTGATTGACCAGCAACGGCTGGAAGAGTGGCAGGATCTGGAGCCGGTCTACGACCGATTGGCACAAGCGCCGGAGGCCACGCCAATGACCACCTCGCCCGAGCAGCCTGCCAGTTGTGAATTGCAGCATGCGGACGAGGAGCGGCTGTTGGCCGCGCTGTTTGAACTGGAAAGCAAACTGCAAGAAGATCTGGCGCGTAAACCCAAGCATCAAAAAGTACAGCTGCAGCAGCAATGGCGGAGTGAAATCGCGAGCCTTACCGCACAGTTAAATTTGGACTAACCTTTACAGGCCGCCTGCGGGCGGCCTTTTAATCTGCCTGAATCAGAGGCCTCACCGGGCGCTGTCATTCTCTGTTGGCACTTCATTGTGATAGCCCCAACCACGCAGAAAAAGAGCCACAGCGACGTCGGCCAGCTGTTGCAACTCGGCTTTGTCCGGCAGTTCGTCAGACAACAGCGCAGCAGGAAGCCCATACCCCATCACCGCACCCAAAAAAGCCTGCGCCTGCAATTCGACATTGCCCAGCGTCAGTTGGCCCCGTTGCTGCGCACGCTGCAATAAGGCGACCAGTCCCTGCAGCACCCGCCCGGACTCGCGCTGTTGCAGCGTGGCGTACAATTCCGGCCGTTGCTGCAACAGTTGGATCAACAGCCGCTGGAAATGAATGTTTTTCTTTTGGTAAAAATGATCCTGCACCACCGCAGCGAAACGCCCCAGCACCAGCGAAAGATCCTGCGTATCTCCGGCCATAATGGCATTCAGCGGTGGCTGCATCATCTCCTTCATGTAGCTGAAGGTCTCCAGTACCAGCGCATCTTTTCCCGGGAAATGGTTGTACAGCGTTTGCCTGGTGGTTCCGGCCTCGGTGGCAATCATATCCAGCGAAATGTCCAATCCCTGAGTCAGAAACAGCTCGCTGGCAGTGGCCAAAATACGCGGTTTGGCCTTCATCGGACGCCCCGGTTGCCGGTTATTCATGGTGAATTCACTCCTGCCACGCAAAGATCATGTCGAAAGGATTATTTTTTGCTTTTCAATCGTGCCAGCCCTTGTTTCACCAGCACAAAAAACAGCGGTACAAATAACAAGGCCAACAGTGTGCCAGAAATCATGCCGCCGATCACCGCAATCCCTATCTCACGCCGGCTGGAGGCTCCGGCCCCCACCGAAAGTGCCAGTGGGATCACCCCGGCGACGAAGGCCAGCGACGTCATCACAATCGGCCGCAAACGCAGACGCGCCCCCTCCAAAGTCGCCGCCAACAGGGCTTGCCCAGACTTCATCTGCGACTCGGCAAATTCAATAATCAGGATGGCGTTTTTGGCGGAGAGGCCGATCGTGGTCAGCATACCGACCTGGAAATAAATGTCGTTTTCGTAACCGGCCAGCCGCGTAGCGACCACCGCACCCACAATGCCCAAGGGAATAATCAGCATCACCGCGAGGGGGATTGACCAGCTTTCATACAGTGCCGCCAGGCACAGAAAAATAAACATCACGGAGGCCAGATACACCCACAACGTTTGCCCCGCGGCCACCTGCTCCTGGTAGGACAACCCGCTCCACTCAAGGCCAAACCCGGCGACGTCCTGGATAATGTTTTGCATCTGGGTCATCGCCGTGCCAGAACTTTCGCCCAGCACCGCCGCCCCTTGCAGCTGCGTCGCCGAAAGTCCGTTAAAGCGTTGCAGCATTTGCGGCCCGGAAAGCCAGCGTGTGGTAGCGAAGCTCGCAAATGAAGCCATGCTGCCGCTGCTGCCGCGAACGAACCACTGATTGATGTCATCAGGTGCCGAGCGCGAGGAGGAATCCCCCTGCATGTAAACGCGCTTCACCCGGCCGCGGTCGATAAAATCATTAATGTAAGCCCCGCCCCAGGCAGCAGACAGCGTGTCGTTAATGTCCGACTGCTGTAGCCCTTGCGCACTGGCCTTCTGCTGATCGATATCCACCTGAAGCTGCGCTTTGTCTTCCAGACCGTTTACCCGCACCGCCGTCAATAATGGGTCATCGTTCGCCGCGGCAATCACCTGCTGCTGCGCCAACTGCAATGCATCGTGACCGGCATTGCTTTGATCCTGCAGCCAGAGCTCAAAACCGCTGGACTGCCCCAGGCCACGTACCGCCGGCGGTGACAGTACGTTGACTTGCACATCACGGCTGCCTTTAAAGTGCTGATTGGCGCGAGCAATGATCGCCTGTGCCGTATTTTCACTGCCGTCGCGCAAATCCCAATTTTTTAACTCCGCAAATGCCATACCGACATTCTGCCCGCTGCCGGCATTGTTGCGTCCGACCACCATAAAGATCACGCTCAGGTTTTCTTTTTCTTCGGTCATAAAGTAGTCGGCAATGGCGTCGGCGGCTTCCTGGGTTTTCGCCATTGGGGTGCCGGGCGGCATGGAGAACTGCACCATGACTGACCCCTGATCCTCTACCGGTAAAAAACCCGTAGGCATGCGGATATATTGCCATGCCATCAGGCCGGTAATCAGCAGTGCGACCAGGCTATAAAACCCTTTGCGTGCCAAAATATGCGTCAGCCAACGGCTGTAACCCTGCTGACTGCGATCAACCGTGCGGTTAAAGCGGGTGAAAAACCATCCCCGTTTGCCGTGACCGCTTGGGCGAAGCAAACCGGCGCATAATGCCGGCGTCAGCGTCAATGCCACCAGTACGGACAGCACCATGGATGAAACGATAGTGATGGAAAACTGACGATAAATAATGCCGGTCGAACCGCCCAAAAAAGCCATCGGAATAAACACCGCGGACAGCACCAGAGCGATGCCAATCAGCGCGCTGTTGATCTCACCCATCGAGCGCAGCGTTGCCTCCTGAGGGGGCAATCCTTCCTCCTCCATGACCCTTTCCACGTTTTCGACCACCACTATCGCGTCATCCACTAACAGACCGATAGCTAACACCATGGCAAATAACGTCAGGGTATTGATGCTGTAGCCCAGCAGCGCCAAAATGCCGAAGGTCCCCAACAGCACCACCGGTACGGTGATCGCCGGGATCAGCGTGGCTCGCCAGTTCTGCAAGAACAGATACATCACCACCACCACCAGGATAATGGCCTCGATCAGCGTCTGCACTACGCCCTCAATGGACACCGTGACAAAGGGCGTGCTGTCGCGTGGGTAAGCCACTTTTAATCCGGCGGGAAACTGGGGGCTCATGCGTTCAACCTCAGCCCGCACACTTTCCGCCACCGCCAGCGCGTTTGCGCCCGAGGCCAACTGAATGGAAATCCCGGCCGCCGGGTAACCATTCAGCCGGGTTTGGTTCTGATAATTCTCTGCACCAATTTCCACCCGAGCGACATCCCGTAAATACACGGCGGAACCATCGGTGTTGGTGCGTAAAATGATGTTGCTGAACTGCTCGGGCGTTTGCAGTCTCGACTGCGCGGTGACGGTCGCATTCATGGCCTGGCCGGGCTCTGTCGGCAGCGACCCCAGCTCGCCGCTGGTCACCTGGGCATTTTGCGCCTCTACCGCCGCCTGAACGTCGGACGGCATCAGGCCGTAACTGGTCAAACGTAAAGGATCCAGCCAAATGCGCATCGCATATTGCGCGCCGAATACCGTCGTTTCGCCCACGCCGTCGACCCTGCTCAGCGGATCCTGCAGTGAACTGACCAGAAAGTCGTTGATATCAACGTTGTCCATACGCCCACTGGTATCGTACAGCGCCACCACCATCAGGCTGTCTCCCTGAGACTTGGTGACGGTAATGCCCTGCTGTTGCACTTCCTGCGGCAGCCGCGAGTTAGCCTGATTAACCGCATTTTGTACCTGAACCTGGGCGATATCCGGATCGGTCTGTTGGTCGAAACTCAGGCTGATGCGCGCCTGCCCGGCAGAACTGCTGGTCGAGGAGAAGTACAGCAGGCCATCGATCCCCTTGATTTGCTGTTCGATCACCTGAGTCACGCTGTCCTCTACCGTTTTGGCCGCGGCCCCAGGATAGTTGGCGGTAACGGTAACGCCGGGCGGAGCAATATCCGGATACTGCTCCACCGGCAGCGTCAGCAATGCCAAAACACCCGCCGCCATAATGCAAATAGCCAACACGGCGGCGAATACTGGTCGAAATACAAAGAAATGCGCCAGCATCGCTTACCCTCCTCTCTGAATGAAGGGGACATGGCACATCGATATGCACAGATGGCCCGCTGGCTTTGGGTCGATTTTCATTGGGATCCTCGCGACTCGCCTTAGTTTATTTACTTTACAGTAAAGTAAATAAACTAAGGAAACAAGCGAACGAATCGATCCGGTTTTATCCGTATTGCATGAAAGAAGTTGGGATCGGGTGGCCGCACGACGGGCCACCCTGTGAACTTAGACGCCGGGCTTGATAGGTTCTACATGCCCGACTGCCCGCGTAACCGTGGGATACAGTGCGCGTAGCTGGCGTTCGATGCTGTCCACCGCCGCGTGAGCCGACACAATGGAGGCCGCCGGAGAAACCCGACAATGAAAATTGACGATAATGCCATCCGCGGTTTTGCGCGCACGAATGTTGTGTACGTCCTGCACCATCTCACCGTTTTCCACCGCTGCCTGCAAGATCTGGCGAATGTGGGTCAATTCGTCCGGCGCAACATCTTCGCTGGCAATCCAGTGGTGCGTCTGGGGCTCCAGATGGGTTTCGATTTCAGTCTTCTCGCCAATCGCCTCTCGCAGCAAGGTTTCAATCTCACTGGCGATATCGTGCGCTTGCGCCACGCTGGCACTGGCAGGCACCGCCAGATCCAGGCTGATCGACATGCGTTCAGGCAGTTGCTGCAGCGCCAAATTTTGCACCACCGCCCCGTGGTTGGCGGCGATCACCCGAATGCGCGTCGCCATGTCTTCATCGCTGCGGGTTTGCGGGTTGGCAATCACCGTAGCCTCGGCATTGGCGTACTGCTGTTCCAGACGTTCAGCAATAGACTTTTTCAGCGCGTTGATGCGTTCCAGCGGCAACGTGCGGCACACGGCGACGGTAACCTCAATGAACAGCATGGTACCGGCGTTACGGATGCGAATATTCTCGGTAGCCAGAATAGCCGGGAAGGTATCGAGCAAAGCGCCGATCTCTTCCTTGGTGCCGGCAGGCGCAGTATCCATCAGCGAATCGAATGAACGTTTACCCAATTTCAGCGCCGCGATGACGATAAAACAGGCGACGATCAACGCCGCGATAGCATCTGCGCGGTTGAAGCCCAACATAACGAACACCATGCCCAACAGCACCACGGCGGAAGCCAGCATATCGGAAAAGAAATGTAGCGCATCAGCCTCCAGCGCCGCGCTGTCGGTAGCCTTTGCCACGCGGTTCAACGCCCTGACGCGGAAAAAATCGACCCCAATAGAGATCAACAGCACCGCAATCACCACCGGGGCAGCGACGATTTCATGCGCCTCCCCAAGCAAGCTTTTGCCGGCCTCGTAAACAATCCAGCCCGCGGCGCCCAGCAGCAACAGCACTTCAAACAGCGCCGCCAGGTTTTCGACCTTGCCGTGGCCAAAATGATGGTCGTCATCAGCAGGTTTGTCGCTGATGCGCACCGCCAGCCAGGTAATGCTGGTGGCGATAAAATCGGTGAAAGAGTGGATCCCTTCAGAAATAAGACCAATACTGCCGGTAAAAATGCCGGCAATAAATTTCCCGGTCGCCAATAGCCCGCTGGCTATCATGGAATTTCTGGCAACGGATTGTTTTTCATTTTGCATATTACGGCTCACATTCAAAGGGGCATTCATTTCTTTATTTTAGTCGAGTATTGCCAGGCAAAAGCAACCAGCAGCATACTACCCGAGAATGTCAGCATTAAACTAGACAGAAATTCTGATTTTCCGGTTGAATAAAAATAAATCTCATTCACACCCACAGCAATCATCAAAATGGCGTAGAGAAGGCCAAGAATAGAAATAATCATTATCGTTATACTCCATCAAGCCGCATTTAGCGGTCAGAGTTTAATCGCATCCTCCCCGTAGTAAATAAATCACTTCAGGGAGGATGCCTCCAGGCGAGTCTTCAGCGTTCATTAGTCATCCCATTTAGAGCTCATATAGGCGGCTAACAGGCCCAATGAACTGATGATGCACAGGAATCCTACAAAAAATGTCATATTTCCCATTATTTCTTCCTCGGTTAATTGTTATCGATAAAAACCTCTTTAATTAAAAAGCAGATTAGGTTAGTGCTCATGGATATTTACGGACCTCCTGTATAATGTGAGTTAATTTCCGCCCCGTCAGCGGCACGGAGCGGAGAGCCTTTTATATTCCCAACACGTGCTGGGCAATTTTGAAGTAAATAATCAGGCCGGTACCGTCAATAAAGGTGGCGATAAACGGCGCCGACACCACCGCCGGGTCAATGCCCAAGCGCTTGAGCAGCATCGGGATAATGGATGAAACAATGGCGCTCCAGACGGTAATCGCCACCAACGACAGGCTGACCACCAGGGTCACGTCCATGCCTACGCCCATGATCCAGGCGCGCACCCAGGCGGCGACGCCGATGGTCACGGCTATCAGCAGCGAGGTGGACACCTCTTTGCGCATCACCGCGCCGAGGTTACGCAGGCTGACCTCTCCCAGCGCCATGGCGCGAACCAGTGTAGAGGTGATTTGGGTGCCGCTGTTACCGCCGGTACCGATCAGCAACGGAATGAAGAACGCCAGCGCGATCGCCGCTTCCAACTGATCTTCAAATGCCTTTAACACATTGCCGGTATAAGCCTCCGCGACAAACAGCATCAGTAACCATACCGAACGCTTGCGCCATAAAGCCCAGGGGCTGGTCTCCAGGTAGGGCTTGTCCAGCGGCAGGCTGGCGCCCTGGCGCTGCGCATCTTCGGTATTTTCATCTTCAATCAGCCGGGCAATTTCTTTTTCCCCCAGCACGCCCACCAGCGTTTTATTCACCACCACCGGCACTACGTCCAGCCCGCCCTTGCCCAATAAATGGGCGACATCATTACGATCGTCATCGGGAGAGACCTGGAAATAGCTGTGATTGATCATCACGCCAACGGGTTTATCCTCTTCTTCACACTGCAATAATTTTTTTACCGACAGCGTGCCACGCAGATGATAGTCGTCAGCAGTGACAAACAGCTGTGCGGGAATTTCATCCGTTTTTAACTGAGAAAGAAAATATTCCTTGGCTTTACTGACCGTCATATTGCCGGGAACGGTAATAAAATCGGCGTTCATATAGCTTGCAACCAAAGACTCGTCTTGAGTTTCAGCATGGGCCAGCGCCGGGGAGAGGTAATTTTGATGTAACTTCATTATGTTAGTCCCTATTTCTGTTTAAACTTCAACAGCGAATCGCATAGGGGCGTTAACCACAGAGGGAGTGCAGAAAGCCTATCTCCGCGTCCAGGTTTTAGCACTATACAACGTATCTGATGTGTTAATCAGAAGTTACTTTGGGCTGAACCTTAATCCGATAAAGCCTGTCTTAACCTTGGGCATCTCTCGATGTCGTCAGATCAGTAACCTGTGTTTGTATAGGAGCCTCGCCAAACGAGATACTGCATATAAACTACGGGGGGCAGTATAGGCAGGGTTTTTAATCGATGGGCAAAAATCTGACTTGCCGTTGATGAAACATTTAGAAAAAACATTTTCGGTAAAAATAATAAAACGTGGGCCGGAACAATCCTAACCCACATTATTTATCGTCAATGCGCGAGGATATACACGTTTTTGTCGTACAACGGCCCCTGGCGGGTAAAGTCGATGCCTTTCACATAGGGTTTGACCAACGTGGCGTTAGCCTCGTAGTAAACCGGTGCCACTGGCGTATCCACCGCCAGCACATCTTCTGCCTGTTGGAAGTGCTGCTGCACCTGCTCCGGGCTTTGCGCCGCGGTGGCCTGGTGCAGCAGCCGATCGTAATGCTCATTGGCATATTTGGCCGAGTTCTCGCTGCTGGTAGAGCGGAAAACGTTCAAGAAAGTGGAAGGATCGTTGTAATCCGCCAACCAACGGCTGAAGGCCACGCTGTATTGTCCATTGTTGATGTTGTCCAACACCACCTTGCGCTCCTGATTTTGCAAAGTGACCTCTGCCCCCAGATTCTTTTTCCACATCGCACTGCCGGCGATCACAATTTTCTTGATGGTGGCATCGTTGCTGTACAACAGGGTGAAACGCAGTGGGTGCTGCGCGTTAAAACCGGCTTCCGCCAACAGTTTTTTCGCTTGGGCAATGCGTTGTTCTTGCGACCACCCCGCCGCAACGCCGGGCTGCAAACTGAAGCCGCCGGCGCCGGTTGGGGTAAAGGTCCAGGCCGGCTGTTGCCCATAGCCCAAGACCTTGCCGGCAATGACCTGTTTATCCAGCGCCAGATTCAGCGCCTGACGCACCCGCACATCGTTAAAGGGTGGCTGCCGGTTATTAAAGGCAAAGTAGCTGGTCGACAACAGCGGATAAGTCACCAATTGCTCATCGCCCAGGCTTTTTTTCAGCTGTTGATATAATTCTGGCGGCGCGCTGTAACCCAACTCTATCTCACCGGCGCGGAAACGTGCCACTTCAGGGAACCCTTGCAGCGGCAGGAATGTCACCTTATTGAGCACCGTATGGGCGTTATCCCAATACTGGGTATTGCGCTCCACCACCACTTTTTCATTCACCACCCACTGCGCCAGTTTGAAAGCGCCGTTACCCACGAAGTTTTGCGGTTGAGTCCAGTTTTTGCCGTATTGCTCCACCACTTTCCGATTTACCGGCAGCACCGGGAAATGCACCAGTTGTTTAAGCAGATAAGAGTTAGGCTCGGCCAGCGTCACCTGCAGGGTATGGGCATCCAGCGCTTTCACGCCCAGCTCGGTCGGCGGTTTGCTGCCGGCGTTAATTTCCGCCGCATTCAATACATAGGCCGACGCCAGATAGCTGCCGTAAGGTGAAGCGGTTTTGGGATCGGTCAAGCGACGCCAGCTAAAGACGAAGTCATCGGCGGTCACCGGATCGCCATTTGACCATTTTGCTTCCGGACGCAAATGGAAGGTCCAGACGGTGCCCTGATTTTCCCACTTCGTGGCCAATGCAGGGATCACCTCGCCATTTTTACCCACCCGCAGCAGCCCTTCAAACAGGTCATTGAAGATATAAAACTCCACGTTGCTTTCCGCCAGGTTCGGATCCAGCGTGGCTGGCTCATAACCATTGGCCCGCACCAGCTCCTGTTTAGCGGCCAGCTGAACCCCGGCAGGCACCTCGGCAGCCTGCACCGCCGCGCCAGCCTGTAAAGACAAGATGATTAGACCAGCCAATCCCTTAAGCTTGAATGAATATGTCACGTCGTTATCCCTTAATAGTGTTTTGTCGACGCCTATATTCATCGAAGCAGTTGAATAAATTAAATCATTAAACGCTATGACTCATAACCAAAATGACGGGGGTGAAACAACATGAATTTCTTTCATTATCAAACCTCTACTCACTATCCGATGAGTCTGTTTTTCACCTGATCTGAAACAATGTCAACGGCTATCCGACCGGCACTTCATGCCGATGGATGAATGCGTTAAACAGCG
This sequence comes from Serratia sp. OS31, assembly GCF_014164835.1. Classification (NCBI taxonomy): domain Bacteria; kingdom Pseudomonadati; phylum Pseudomonadota; class Gammaproteobacteria; order Enterobacterales; family Yersiniaceae; genus Serratia; species Serratia sp. OS31. The sequence goes on from NZ_JACJFQ010000016.1 coordinate 104,287, forward strand.
TCACTCGTGGTTCTTAGGGCGCCTGCATCGTCAGCAAAGAAGATCGGCCAAACAGCGGGGTTATTTGTTTCATTTCACTGCCAATCCGTTAACGCATTATAAATACTGATGAATTAGCGAATAAAAACCATCAATAATACTCAAGCTTAATTTTTCCTTAAGACAAGATAATTAGTGAACAAAATATAAAAATAAATTAATACGAATCGTTTTCACTATCATTATTAATGTTCTTATATACAATCAGGGCTGCCCGGCATTCGCCAGGCCTTATTCATTCGCTTTTCTTCTCTGCACTCTCTCAATAAAAGGATGACTGTATGAAGCTGCGTTTCACTTCTCTCGGCCCCATTGCCCTGCTGGCGTCGTCCATGATGCTGGCGTTTTCCGCCAATGCGGCATCCCAGGATGAAGGTATCGTTATTTATAACGCCCAACATGAAAACCTGGTGAAATCCTGGGTGGACGGTTTTACCAAAGACACCGGCATTAAAGTGACCCTGCGTAACGGCGGCGACAGTGAGTTGGGTAATCAACTGGTGCAAGAAGGGAGTGCATCCCCCGCCGACGTATTTCTGACGGAAAACTCCCCGGCGATGGTGTTAGTGGATAACGCCAAACTGTTTGCCCCCTTGGACGCTGCCACCTTGGCCCAGGTTGAACCGCAGTACCGTCCACAGCATGGTCGTTGGATTGGCATCGCGGCCCGCTCAACGGTATTCGTCTACAACCCGGCGAAGTTGACCGAAGCGCAATTGCCGAAATCGCTGCTGGATCTGGCCAAGCCGGAATGGAAAGGCCGCTGGGCAGCCTCGCCTTCAGGCGCAGATTTCCAGGCCATCGTCAGCGCCTTGCTGGCGTTGAAGGGCGAGAAAGCCACGCTGGAATGGCTGAAAGCGATGAAAACCAACTTCACCGCTTACAAAGGCAACAGCACCGTCATGAAAGCGGTGAATGCCGGGCAAATCGACAGCGGCGTCATCTACCACTACTATCCCTTTGTCGACGGTGCCAAGACCGGCGAGAACAGTAAAAATATCAAGCTCCACTACTTCAAACATCAGGATCCGGGTGCCTTTGTCAGCATCTCCGGCGGTGGCGTGCTGGCCTCAAGCAAACACCAGCAGCAAGCTCAGGCGTTCGTGAAGTGGATCACCGGTAAAAACGGCCAGGAGATCCTGCGTACCAACAATGCCTTCGAATATGCCGTAGGCGTCAACGCTGCCTCCAACCCGAAACTGGTGCCGCTGAAAGAGCTGGATGCGCCTAAAGTTGATGCCTCCGCGCTGAACGGCAAAAAGGTCGTCGAACTGATGACCGAAGCCGGTCTGCTATAAGCCTGTCTTACCCGTACAGAGAGCTTTTAACCCTATGTCGAATATAGGTTTCAACGCTGCCGGTGCAGCGCCACGTTATGCTTCAGCCCGACGCCATCAGCGCCCGGGACTGTTTATCGTGGCGGTCGCCATTTTACTCTCCCTGCTGGCACTGCTGCCGTTGGGGTTTGTCATTAGCGTGGCGTTTGAAACCGGTTGGCCCACGGTGAAAGCTCTGGTATTTCGCCCCCGGGTGGCCGAACTGCTGCTAAATACCCTGCTGCTGGTTCTCTTCACGCTGCCGATTTGCGCCCTGCTGGGGGTGACGCTGGCCTGGTTGACCGAACGTACCACTTTGCCGGGTCGTCGTTTTTGGTCGCTGTTGGCGACCGCACCGCTGGCGGTTCCTGCCTTCGTGCAAAGTTACGCCTGGATCAGCCTGGTGCCTTCGATGCATGGGTTGGGGGCTGGGGTCTTTATTTCGGTCATCGCCTATTTTCCGTTTATTTATCTGCCGGCCGCGGCCGTATTGCGCCGGCTGGATCCCGGTATTGAAGACGTCGCCACTTCTCTGGGTACCCGCCCGTTGGCGGTATTTTTCCGCGTGGTATTACCGCAGCTAAAACTGGCAACCTGGGGGGGCTCGCTGCTGATCGCCCTGCACTTGCTGGCGGAGTACGGTCTGTACGCAATGATCCGCTTCGACACCTTCACCACCGCCATTTTCGATCAGTTCCAGTCTACGTTTAACGGCCCGGCGGCCAATATGCTGGCCGGGGTACTGGTGCTTTGCTGCCTGGTGCTGTTGCTGCTGGAAGCCGGCAGCCGAGGCCGGGCACGCTATGCCCGCGTCGGTTCCGGTAGCGCCCGCAGCCAGAATGCTTACCGCCTTGGGCCTGTCGCTACCCTGTTCGGCCTGCTGCTGCCCCTGGCACTCACCGCGCTGGCGCTGGGCGTGCCCTTTATCACCCTGGCCCGCTGGCTGACTTTGGGTGGGGTTGAGGTCTGGCGCAATGCCGAACTGCTGCCGGCCCTGTTGCAAACGCTGTCGCTGGCGGCCGGCGGAGCCCTGTTGATCACCTTGTGCGCCATTCCAATGGCCTGGCTTTCGGTACGCTACCCCGCACGACTGTATCGGGTTCTGGAGGGTTGCAATTATGTCACCAGTTCGCTGCCCGGAATTGTGGTGGCGTTGGCGTTGGTGACGGTCACCATTCACAGCTTCCGCCCGATTTATCAAACCGAAATTACCCTGCTGCTGGCCTATCTGCTGATGTTTATGCCCCGGGCATTGATCAACCTGCGCGCCGGAATTGCCCAAGCGCCGGTTGAACTGGAAAATGTGGCCCGCAGCCTCGGCCGTTCCCCTGCCCAGGCTCTTTGGAGTACCACGCTGCGACTGGCGGCTCCCGGCGCAGCCGCCGGTGCGGCACTGGTATTTCTGGCCATCTCCAATGAGCTGACCGCCACGCTGCTGCTGGCGCCTAATGGCACACGTACGCTGGCCACCGCTTTTTGGGCACTGACCAGCGAGATCGACTATGTAGCGGCGGCCCCCTACGCGCTGATTATGGTGGCGTTGTCCCTGCCACTGACCTGGCTTCTTTATTCTCAATCCAAACGCACGGCGGGATTATGAGCACGCTTGAACTACAAGGCATCGGCAAGTCCTATAACGCAGTCAAAGTGCTGGAGCATATTGATTTGCAGGTTGCACCAGGCAGCCGCACCGCGATCGTCGGCCCTTCCGGCTCGGGGAAAACCACCCTGTTGCGCATCATTGCCGGTTTCGAAATACCGGACAGCGGTCAGGTGATACTGCAAGGCCACTCGATGGGCAATGGCAGCGGCTGGGTACCGGCGCACCTGCGTGGCATTGGTTTTGTGCCGCAAGATGGCGCGCTGTTTCCGCACTTTACCGTAGCGGGCAACATAGGTTTTGGCCTGAAAGGCAGCAAGAGTGACAAGCAGCTGCGTATAGATGCGCTGATGGACATGGTGGCGCTGGATCGCCGTCTGGGCGCACTGTGGCCACATGAGCTTTCTGGCGGTCAACAGCAACGCGTGGCGTTAGCCCGGGCGCTCTCCCAACAGCCTAAATTGATGTTGCTGGATGAGCCCTTTTCCGCTCTGGATACCGGCTTGCGTGCCGCGACCCGAAAAGCAGTGGCGGAACTGTTGGCCGAAGCCAAAGTGGCGTCTATTTTGGTGACCCACGATCAGACCGAAGCCCTGTCATTTGCCGACCAGGTGGCGGTGATGCGCAATGGGCGTCTGGCACAGGTTGGGCCACCGCAGGATCTTTATCTACGCCCGGTGGACGAGCCTACTGCCACCTTTTTAGGTGAGACGCTGGTGCTTTCCGCCGAGCTTGAACAGGGTTGGGCCCAGTGCGCACTGGGGCGGATTGCCGTCGACGATCCTGCCCGCCGGGGGCCAGCTCGGATCATGCTACGCCCGGAGCAAGTTCAAATCAGCCAGTCCAATTCCCAACATCCAGGCCAGGCCGTGGTGACCCATATCGATTTCGCCGGTTTTGTCTCCACCTTGAACCTGCGTATGGCCGACAGTGGCACGACGATCGAAATTAAAACTGTCAGCCGAGAAGGCCTGCGGGCCGGCACCCTCGTCAATCTGAATATCATCGGTCAGGCACATATTTTTGCCGGGTAATGCCTGCCACTCAGTCAAACCGGTACCTGCAGAACAGGCGCCGGTATTACATCTATGAACTTTGTCGTCGCCTTGTAGTACTCTGACGCCTCACTCAACTCCCTACCACCGTAAGACGACAGATTATGCTTATTTTGTATGCCGCATCGGCCCTTATCTTCACCTTTATGTTTATTCTGGCCTTTATCTACTGCTTTTTTAAGCTTTCGAGGGACGGCGATGTGAACTTTAAGGTGACGCTTTGCGTGCTCATTCTGTCGTTTCTGGCTTTCTACTCCGCCTACGGCTATGTCAGTACTCTGTTGGAGCAGCAGCAGGTCAAAATAAAACTCTATTAGCTATTAGCTTCCCGTCGCTCTGAACGAAAAAACCTATCGCAGCCATCGTTGAGTAAAAACCCTTTCATCAACTACGATTAATTTGTGACCGGTGCAAGCATTCACCCGTCCGGAGATAACCCACAGAGGATTATCATAATTTTTCATGCTGGTTAAAGCCGCCCTTCTTTTAACGCGGCTAAGAAAGGTTAATTATGGCACGTACTACCCCCCTCGAACGCTACCGCAATATCGGCATCTCGGCGCATATCGATGCCGGCAAAACCACCACCACCGAGCGGATTCTGTTTTACACCGGGGTCAGTCACAAGCTGGGCGAAGTGCACGACGGCGCCGCCACCATGGACTGGATGGCGCAGGAGCAGGAACGCGGCATTACCATTACTTCGGCGGCGACGACCTGTTTCTGGAACGGCATGCAGCATAATTATCCGCAGCACCGCATCAATATTATCGACACCCCCGGGCACGTAGACTTTACCATTGAGGTTGAGCGCTCCATGCGCGTGCTTGACGGTGCGGTCATGGTATACGACTCGGTGGGTGGCGTGCAGCCGCAGTCGGAAACCGTCTGGCGCCAGGCCAATAAATACAAGGTGCCGCGGCTGGCGTTCGTCAACAAAATGGACCGCGTGGGCGCTGACTTTTTCCGCGTGCGCAAAATGATGATCGAGCGCCTTAAGGCCAATCCGGTACCGATCGTCATTCCTATTGGGGCCGAAGACCACTTCACCGGCGTGGTGGATTTGGTGAGCATGAAAGCCATTCTGTGGGACGAAGCGACCCAGGGGATGAGTTTCAGCTTTGAAGAGATCCCGACAGACCTGCGCGAATCTGCACAGGAATGGCGGGATAAAATGGTTGAAGCTGCCGCCGAAGGTTCGGAAGAGCTGATGGACAAATACCTCAATCAGGAGCCCCTCAGCGAAGAAGAGATCGTTCGCGGCCTGCGCCTGCGCACCGTAGCCGGTGAAATTCAGCCGATGCTGTGCGGTTCTGCATTCCGCAACAAAGGGGTACAGCGTATGCTGGACGCAGTGATTGAGTTGATGCCCTCGCCGCTTGACGTTCCACCGATGGAAGGCCATGACGAGCGTGACAATATTGTGATCCGCCGGGCGTCTGATGATGAGAAGTTCTCTGCGCTGGCGTTCAAGCTGATGACCGATCCCTTCGTTGGCCAACTGACCTTTGTGCGGGTGTATTCCGGCGTGCTGGCCAAAGGCAGCAGCGTATACAACCCGGTGAAGGGGAAGAAAGAACGTATTGGCCGCATCGTGCAAATGCACGCCAACGATCGTAAGGATGTCGAAGAACTGCACGCCGGTGATATCGCCGCCTGCGTGGGATTAAAAGACGTCACCACCGGCGACACCCTGTGCGATCCCAACGCCATTATCACGCTGGAAAAAATGGTCTTCCCGGAACCGGTTATCGCTCAGGCGATTGAGCCTAAAACCAAAGCCGATCAGGAGAGAATGGGCATCGCGCTGCAACGCCTTTCTTCAGAGGACCCGTCATTCCGCGTGCGCACCGATGAAGAGTCGGGCCAGACCATTATTTACGGTATGGGCGAACTGCATTTGGAAATTATCGTCGATCGCATGCGCCGCGAGTTCGGCGTGGCGACCACCACCGGCAAACCGCAGGTTTCCTACCGCGAAACCATCCGCAAGCGCGTGACCGACGTGGAAGGCAAATTCGTGCGCCAGTCCGGTGGTAAAGGCCAGTACGGCCACGTGGTATTGACGGTGGAACCTAATGAGCCGGGCAAGGGTTTTGAATTCTTCGATGAAATCAAAGGGGGCGTGATCCCGGGTGAATTTATCCCGGCGGTGAGAAAAGGCGTGCTGGAAGCGTTGAATAACGGCGTGCTGGCCGGCTATCAGGTGGTGGATGTCAAAGTACACCTGACCTTCGGCTCTTATCACGACGTCGACTCTTCGGAGCAGGCCTTCCGCATGGCGGCCATCTTTGGTTTTAAAGAGGCCTGCCGTCAGGCGGATCCGGTGATTCTCGAACCCATCATGTCGGTAGAGGTAGAAACGCCGGAAGATTACGCCGGCAGCGTAATGGGCGATCTGTCGTCACGGCGCGGATTGGTTCAAGGGATGGAAGATATCCCGGGCGGCGGCGGCAAGGAAATTCACGCCAAGGTGCCGCTGTCCGAGATGTTTGGCTATTCCACCACCTTACGCTCAATGTCGCAGGGGCGCGCCACCTACACCATGGAGTTCAGCCACTACGCCGAAGCGCCGCGTAACGTGGCCGAAGAGATCATCCACCACAGTAAAAAGTAAGCGTAACGCCTGCCGCATTCAGCGGCAGGCGTCACTCCTTGGCCCCAACGCTGACCACCACCGACTGCGGCTTGATCCGCATCGCCGACACCACCCCCACTATCAGGCAGGCGATACCGCCCAGCGTCAGCAACGGTGGCCAGGCCTGGCGCAGCATAAAGGTGTAAGCCAAGCCGGCCAGAATTTCGAAGACGATCAGCGGCCCGACCAACACCGTCGGCAGACGCTGACTCGCCTCATTCCAACACAGAGCGCCAATCCACGAACACAGAATGCCGATAGTCATCATCAAGGGCACGAACACCTCCGGCCTGGGTCCGAAAGGCAACGCAAACTCAGGCCGGGTAAGGGCCAAATGACCGCAAACCACCAAATAGCCGAGCAGCGCCAGCGGCAGCGTCGCCAGGCCCTGCGCGGTCGCCCAGGTCGCGGGCCTGTGGTTCGGGTTCTCGCGCAGCCAGCGGGAATTGCGCAACGGGAACCAGGTCCAGCACGCCACCGCCAGCAGCGCCAGGCCCAAGCCGCTGGTATAACGCCAGACGTCGATCGGGGCCGTATTGCCCTGCAGTTCGGCAACGTTGACCAACGCCAGACCGCAGGCAATCAGCACCAGCGCCGGCGTCAGTTTGCGCCAGGAAAGCCGCCCATCGTGTCGGCTGTAAAACAGGTTGGCGGTCACCGAGATAACCACCGGCAGCGTCCCGATAATCATGGTAGAGACCGGCGCGCCAGTACGTTGAATGGCACTCGCCAGGCACAGGTAATACAGCAGGTTGCCAATCGCCGTCAGCTTTAACGCCTCCAGCCAATCGTGACGATGTAACTTTTTCAGACGATGACGATCAAACCAGGCCAACGGCAAGGCAATCAACCCAAAGGCCAGATAGCGCCCGGTCGACTGCAGCGCCGCCGGGTATTCAGGGATTAACACCGGGCCGACAAAAATCAGCCCCCACATCAGCCCGGCAGACAAGGCAAATAACACGCCGACAAACATAATGACTCCATCAACAACCGGGGACAGCAATGCGAACCCGTGATTAAACACTTGGAGTCAGCCTAACGAGCTCGGGCGGGAAAATATTGTAGCAGGTTGCTGTTTTAGCGGTTGGTGACCTGTTTCTGGTAGCGCACTGGTGTGACACCGTAACGATTGGCAAAAGCGCGCGTCAAATGTGCCTGATCGGTCAACCCCGCTGCGGCCGCCACCTGTGCCGCAGGCATGCCGCGCCCGAGCATCTGTTTGGCCTGTGACAGGCGGATCGCCATCAGCATTTGTTGAGGGGATACATGGTATTGGGCTTTGAATTTACGCAGAAAATGATAGGGACTGAGAGAAACCAGCGCCGCCAACTGATCGAGCGTAATGACGGAAGCAAAATTATCGTGCAGATAGCTTTTGACGATATCAAAACGGTGCGCCGCTTCTGCTTTCAACGGGCGTGCAGCCTGGATATGCGGACGGAAAATGCTGATGACCTGCATCAGAAGATCGTCGATGGTCAGCGGATCACGAGCCTGCCACAGTGCGGCCAGCGTGGCGGACAACTGCCGTGCCGCTAACGGATCCTGGCGTATGGCATCGGTGAACCAAAACCCCTGCTCACCGGACAGCCGTTCCAGCGTGTGCGGTTCCAGATAAAGCATCCGATAATTCCAGCCGCCGGCGGTTTCCGATTCGCCGGTGTGCAACTCATCCGGGTTCATCAATATCAGCGAACCCGGCGCCGCCAAATGTTGTGCTCCGCGATAGCGAAAGCGCTCAGCCCCCGAATCGACGGTACCAATGGCGAAAGCATCGTGGGTGTGCGGCTCAAAAACGTAGCGCTCGATATGCGCGTGATAAAGCTCAACGCCCGGCATCTGCGGTAGATGCCGAAACTGCGCGCTGTCTTTCTCAAAGGGAAACTGTTGTGGAACACCCTGCACCGTACCGCCCTGCTTCAATTGTGCCGATGCCGATAGGATAGACAACGCCGCAGGTTTTGAGTAGTGCGCAACGCGGTTTTCTGGACGCTGATGCTCATTCAGCGTAGGGTATTTTACTCAGCGTCAGGCATCTGCCAGCCAGCACCGGCGTCTTGATTATCCCGCCGCAGAACGGGAAACCCGTTTTTAACCCCTTGAAAGTAAGAGGCAACAATGTATCCAGATACTCAACTCTATATCGACGGACAATGGCGTAACGCAGTCGCCGGCAAAACCACGCCGGTCACCAACCCCGCGACCGATGAGGTGATTGGCAGCGTGGCGCATGCCGCCGCAGCCGATCTCGATCTGGCACTGGACGCAACCGAACGCGGTTTTAAAGTCTGGCGCGACACCTCCGCCTATCAGCGTGCAAACCTGATGCGCAAGGCCGCAGCATTGTTGCGTGAACGCGCCGAGAAGATCGCCGCCATCATGAGTCAGGAACAAGGCAAACCGGTGGCGCAGGCCAAGGTTGAAATCCTTAATTCGGCGGACGTGATCGACTGGTTTGCCGGCGAAGCCAGCCGCACTTACGGCCAGATTATCCCGTCCCGCAGCCGCGATGTTCAGCAGCAAACCCTGAAACTGCCGGTGGGCCCCGTTGCCGCCTTTACGCCGTGGAATTTCCCGATTAATCAGATTGTTCGCAAACTGTCCGCCGTGCTGGCAGCAGGCTGTTCGATCATCGTCAAAGGCCCGGAAGAGACTCCGGCCTCACCGGCGGAGCTGATCAGAGCCTTTGCCGACGCAGGCGTGCCGGCGGGCGTTATCGCGCTGGTATACGGGACTCCGGCGGAGATCTCCGAGTACCTGATCCCGCATCCGACCATTCGTAAAATCTCGTTTACCGGCTCCACCCGCGTGGGTAAACATTTGGCGGCACTGGCCGGTCAGCACATGAAGAAAGCCACTATGGAGCTGGGTGGCCACGCGCCGGTGCTGATTTTTGACGATGCCGATCTCGACGCGGCCGCCAAAGAGCTGGCGTTGGCCAAGTTCCGCAACGCCGGTCAGGTCTGCATTGCCCCGACGCGTTTCCTGATCCAGCAAGGCGTTTATGAAGCCTTTGTCGAGAAGTTCACCGCGGCGGTGCGTGACATCAAGCTGGGCAACGGTTTACAGGAAGGCGTCACCATGGGCCCAATGGTACTGCAACGCAGCGTAGAGGCTATTGATGCCTTTGTGAAAGATGCGATTGCCCAGGGCGCTAAAGCCACAACCGGCGGTCACCGCGTGGCGGGTGTCGGTAATTTCTTTGAACCGACGGTATTGCGTGACGTGCCGCTGAATGCGCGCGCGATGTCTGAAGAACCTTTTGGCCCGGTAGCCCTGCTGCGTCCGTTCGCCACTTATGAAGAAGCCATCGCCGAGGCTAACCGCCTGCCGTACGGTCTGGCGGCTTACGCCTACAGCCGCAACATCGCCACGGTGACGGCGCTGGGGCGCGATGTGGAGAGTGGCATGCTCAGCATCAACCACATAGGTTTTGGCCTGCCTGAAACGCCGTTTGGTGGGGTTAAAGACTCCGGCCACGGTACCGAAGGCGGCAGCGAAGCGATCGAATCCTATCTGGAAACCCGCTTCGTCACCGTCGCCGGCCGTTAAGTCATTCAGGCCGGCAAAAATGCCCCGAATCATCCATTCGGGGCATTTTTTATCAGCCTAGCTTGTCGAACAACAAGCGCGCCGCCGGGGTCAAGCCCAGCATGTGAATGCAGGCATGCACCATGCCCGGCAGCCGCTCACAACGCACCTCTACACCCGCCTCCTGCAACCGCTGGGCATAAAGCTCGGCCTCGTCGCGCAACGGATCGTATTCGCAACTGAGAATGGTCGCCGGGGGTAACCGCTGTAACCTTGGGGCATGCAGTGGCTCTGCGTAAGGATCCTGTGACTCGTCCGCGTTGCCCAGATAGGTGTCCCAGCAAAACTCCATCACTTCCCGCGTCAAATAATACCCTTGCGCATACTCCTCATAGCTTGCGGTATCCATCGCACGACTCAATGCCGGATACAGCAACAGCTGATGCTCAATCTGCGGCCCCTTACGGTCACGGGCCGATAACGCCACCGCCGCGGCCAGGTTACCGCCTGCGCTGTCGCCGCCTACCGCCATGCGGGCAACGTCAACGCCCCACTCATCGGCCCTTTCCACCACGCCGCACAAGGCCTGATACACGTCTTCGAGCGGCCGCGGATAGGGATACTCAGGCGCCAACCGGTAGTCAACCGACAGGATTAATCGCCCGGTGGCATTGGCCAACGCCTGACAAGGCCGGTCGTACAGCGCCAGCGATCCCAGACACCAGCCGCCGCCGTGGGCATACAGCATCGCAGGCAAAGGCTCATCCGGTGTCGCCCCCACCGGCGTATAGGCACGAATGGCGATAGCCTGCCCGTCGTCAGCGGTCACCCAACCATCACGGACGCCACCGCTGGCTTCGGCTTCGCCCTGCAGCGCCAATAGCCCGGCCTGGGCGGCCTCTCGCATCTCACCGAGCGATGCAGGCGCCGGTGCCTGCGCAGCCTCCGCCAGAAAACGAGCAATCAGGGGATCAAGCGGCATGGTTCTGGCTCCCTGACAGGAAGGGGAGCACCAACGCGATAAATTCCTCGTGGCACTCTTCGGTAATGAAATGGCCACAGCCGGCCACGGTTTCTCCTCGCAGATCCACCGCGTTGTCGCGCAACGTGACGAAGGGCGCGTCGCCGGTGGCGTGTTCTGCACCAATGGTCATCACCGGCATGGTCAGCCGAGTCTCCGCCCGCCGCTGGTTTTGGCGGATGGTTTCCGGAATGGCGCGGTAGTAGTCAAAACCGGCCCGCAGGCTTCCCGGTGCTGAATAGGCGGCAATATAGGTTTCCGCCGCCACCCGATCCCGGCGATAGGACCAGCGGTTAAAGATATAGCTGAGATACTCCCTCTCGCGGCCCAGCGTTAACGTCTCCGGCAGATCCGCCAGTTGGTTGAACATGAAGTGCCACAGGAAAATATTTTGATCTGCCGGGACAAAAATCGGTGGCGCCGGTGCCAGGCCGGGGATCACCGCCTCCGTCAGCACCAGCCCCGTCACCGCCTGCGGGAAGTCGCTCGCCATCGCATAGCCAACCCACATGCCGATGTCATGGCCAATCAGTTGATAACGATCATGCCCCAGTTGCAGCATGGTCTGGTGCAGCGTCTCGGCAATGCTGCCGGTGTCATACCCACCGATCGGCTTGTCCGAATCGCCGATGCCCGGCGGGTCTACCGCTATCGCTTTAAAACCCGCCGCCGCCAGCGCTTGCATGACATGACGCCAGGTAAACCAGGTTTGCGGCCAGCCTGGGATCAGCAATACCGGCTGCCCTTCGCCCAGTGTGACGCAGTGGATGCGGTTACCCTTTACCCGCGCATAGACGTGTTCCGGCTCAGGTCCATTGGTCATGGACCCGTTATTTTGCAGTGTCATTGTTGTTCTCCGTCGTGGAATTGCGTGGCTCAGCGCAGGCCGAGCAAAGTGTTGATTTGCTGTTGATCAACCGGCGCGCCGGCGAAGTCATCAAACACCTTGTCGGTAACATTGATGATGTGATCACGAATAAAGGCGGCACCTTCGCGGGCCCCATCCTGTGGATGCTTCAGGCAACACTCCCACTCCAGCGTCGCCCAACCGTCGTAACCGTGCTGCGTCAGCCGGGAGAAGATGCCCTTGAAATCCACCTGGCCGTCGCCCAATGAGCGGAAACGTCCGGCGCGCTCGGTCCATGACTGATAACCGCCGTAAATGCCCTGTCGCCCGGTGGGATTGAATTCGGCGTCCTTGACGTGGAACATGCGAATGAAATCCTTATAAATATCGATGTAATCCAGGTAGTTCAGCTGCTGCAGCACGAAGTGGCTCGGATCGAACAGGATTTGGCAGCGCGGGTGTCCGCCAACTCGCTGATGGAACATTTCAAAGGTCACACCGTCGTGCAGGTCTTCGCTGGGGTGGATTTCATAACACAGGTTCACCCCCTGTTCATCGCAGGCGTTGAGCACCGGCAGCCAGCGTTTGGCCAACTCATCGAACGCCGTTTCGATCAGACCCACCGGGCGCTGCGGGAACGGGAACAGATAAGGCCAGGCCAGTGAGCCGGAAAAGGTGCCCATTTCGGTCAGGCCCAGCCGCGCTGAGGCTTTGGCCGCCAGCAGCAGTTGCTGGTGCGCCCACTCGCTGCGCGCCTGCGAATTACCGTGCAGCTCCGGTGGCGCAAAGCTGTCGCACAATGAGTCATAAGCCGGGTGCACCGCCATCAACTGACCGAAAATATGCGTCGTCAGTTCGCTGACCACCAGCCCCTGTTCTGCCAGCATGCCGATCAGTTCGTCGCAATAGGTCTGGCTTTCTGCCGCGGTGGCCAGATCAAACAGACGGCTGTCCCAGGCGGGGATCTGCAGGGCTTTAAAACCGGTTTTCGCCGCCCATTGGGCGATCGCCGGCAGGCTGTTAAAAGGGGCAGTGTCGTCACTGAACTGGGCGAGATGCAGGCTTGGACCTTTCAGGGTTTTCATCATAAACTCCCATTGTTTGTCGATTGACAAACAATGGGCTCAAATGAATCTCCCGGCAAGCGAATTTTAAAAAATCGTTGGTATTACAGTGGATTTAAGCGATCCTGTTTTACTGAACAACTGAGGACAGGAACGGAGTCATGGCAGGCAGACCACGCGAATTCGATCGTGAACAGGCGTTACTGAAAGCACGAGACTTGTTTTGGCGTCAGGGGTACGAAGGCACCTCGATGTCGGATTTGGTGACCGAACTGGGCATCGCTTCCGCCCGTATTTATAAGGCGTTCGGCTCGAAAGAGTTGCTGTTTCGCGAAGCCATTGCCCACTACGAAAGCCTCGAAGGCGGGTTTGCCGACCGTGCCTTTAGTGAAGAAAACAGCGTGCGCTCGGCGATAAAACGCATGCTGGATGACGCGGTGGCGCTCTACAGCCGCGCAGACCTGCCGCAAGGGTGTATGGTGGTTTCCTCCGCTGCCAGCGTCAGCGACGAAAACAGCGGGATCAAAGCCTGGCTGGCGGAACATCGTCTGCTTCGCACCCAAGGCATTGTTGATCGGCTGCACGCGGCCGTTGCCAGTGGTGAACTGCCGCCCAATACCGACGCTAACGCCCTTGGCGACTTTTTTGCCGCCTTCTTGCACGGCCTGTCGGTTCAGGCGCGTGATGGCGTTAGCCCGGCAAGGTTGGAAGCGGCGGTCAAGATTGCGCTCGCCACGCTGGATTGATCACTCCGGCAAATCAAAAATCACCAGGGTGCCCTGGCTGCCCGCCAGCACCCGATGCGGTACACCGGCGGCGGCCTGATACAGTTGCCCGGCATTGACCGTTATGGTCTCTCCCTGTACTTCCAGCCGCAACTGCCCGGCGATCACCAGCAGTCCCTCATGGTAGTCGTGCACCTCATCGGCAATCGCACGCTGATCCATCCGCAGCACTTTGATATTGGCCGCCCCCACCTTTCCAAGTACGCTGGAGCGCCACGCCTGCGGCAGATCGGCGGCCAGCGCAGTAAGATCGAATAATGACATAAACCCTTCTCCAGCAAGCAGCGCCCTTCGCTGCCACGGCAATTTACCTCCTGGCGCGCCAACGGCTAAATAACCTTTGCTTTTAACCTATAGCCAGGCGGCTCAAACCGGCACCCGGCGGCTGATCTCCACCACCTGATCGCTGGGCAGATAATAGTAATCCGTCACATGCATACCGTTGCGCACCATCAGCGCAAAAATGTTGCGCTGCCAGGCTGGCAATCTGTCTCTGGCTTCACGGCGCACCACGCTTTCATGCCCCAGATAGTAGGTGGCGTCGTCAAAGTTGAGCCCGGTTTTCTGCGCCTCCACATGCTGTAACAAGCGGGGAATATTGGGCCTTTCCATAAAGCCATAGCTGGCTACCGCGCACCAGAAACCCGGCGACTGCTGTCGCATCACCAACCGTTCGGCATTCGTTACCCGCGGTTCGTTAACTATCATGATATGCAGCGCCAGCACATTGGCGTGCAGCGAACCGTTGCGTTTAACGTGCCATTTCATTACCGGTGGCGTGCCGGTTAACGTTCGGGTCAGAAAAATGGCGGTGCCCGGCACTCTTGGGATGTTACGTTCCTCCAGCTGCGCCAGAAAATCCGCCTGCGGCAGGCTCTTTTCCCCGAGCGTCCGAGAGGCCGCCAGCACTCCACGATGCCAGATTAACATCACCCCATAAACCAGCGTGGCCATCAGCAAAGGGACATAACCGCCCTGCATGACCTTGCTGAGGTTAGCCAACAGGAAGCTGAGATCGACGATAAAGAAGCCGCCGGCAACCAGCAGGCTGGCGAGGGTTCCCCAGCGCCATACCTCGCGCATGGCCACAAACAGCAGCCCGGTGGTCATGATCATGGTGAGAGAAACCGCAATACCGTAAGCCGCGGCCAGATTGTCGGAAGACTTGAAAAACACCGTCAGAAATACCGTCACCGCCATCAGCAACCAGTTGATGGCACCGATATAGATTTGCCCGTAGCTCTCCTCGGTGGTTTGCTTCACCCGCAAACGTGGCAACCAACCCAGTTGGATTGCCTGACGGGTCATGGAAAAGGCGCCGCTGATGATCGCCTGGCTGGCGATAATGGTGGCCAGGGTCGCCAGGATCACCAGGGGGATTTGCAGCATCGGCGGGCACAGGCGGAAAAAGATATTCTGGGTGACGTCGGCACCGGAGAGGATCAGCGCGGCCTGCCCGGCATAGTTCAGTAACAGGCTGGGGAAGACGATACCAAACCAGGCCAGCCAAATCGGTTTTTTGCCGAAATGGCCCATGTCGGCGTACAGCGCCTCCGCGCCGGTGACGCAGAGAAACACGCCGCCCAGCACCAAAAAGCTGGTCAACCCATTGGAAAACAGAAAGTGGATGCCGTACAGCGGATTTAATGCCATCAGCACCGCCGGATGCTGAACAATGCCCCAAATACCCAGCACCGCGATAGAGAAAAACCACAGCGCCATGATCGGTCCGAAGACTTTGCCGATGCGTGCCGTACCCAACGGCTGAATGGCAAACAAGCTAACCAGGATCAGCACCGCCGCAGGCAAAATATAGGGTTTCGACTCGGGCAGCACGATGTTCAGCCCTTCCAACGCTGACAGCACTGAAATCGCCGGGGTAATCGCCCCGTCGCCGTAAATCAACGCCGCACCGAACAGACCGGCAAACAGCACCATCGGCCGGGCCTTTTTCTTGCTGACCAACAACGACATCAACGCCATAATGCCGCCTTCGCCGCGGTTATCGATGCGCATGGCAAACATGGCGTACTTCAGCGAGGTGACGATCACCAGCGTCCAGAAAATCAGCGACAGCAGGCCCAGGATCACCGGCGCGGACGGCGCATCCCCCGAGAGATAGAGCACGGTTTTCAGGGTGTATAACGGGCTGGTGCCGATATCACCAAACACTACGCCCAGTGCGCCACCGGCCAGCAGCGGCAGGCCCGTTTTCGGCGTCTGTTCCGGTTCATTCCCTGCGCTCATTGACGTCTCCAGTATTCACCATTGCGGTTTATTCAGGATAGTCAGTTCAGGCGGCTAGCGTGTGCCTGTCAGTGAGATAACCTTCAGTTTCCCGCCTCTTTCAGCAGCCAGTGTTGCAAATTCAGCCCCTCGGGCGACAGTTCGTTGTCCTGGCGTACACACAGGTAGTAATCGCGACCGTCGTCAATCGCCAGATCGAACAATTTAACCAGTTCGCCGCTGTTGAGATAGGGTTCGATCAGGGGTTCACGCATCAGCGCGCAGCCCAGGCCCGCCTGTACCGCCGCCAGCGTTAACAGGCCGTCCTCGAACATCGGGCCGGTACTGCGCAGCGGCCGCTTG
Source organism: Serratia sp. OS31 (assembly GCF_014164835.1). Lineage (NCBI taxonomy): Bacteria > Pseudomonadati > Pseudomonadota > Gammaproteobacteria > Enterobacterales > Yersiniaceae > Serratia > Serratia sp. OS31. The sequence continues at coordinate 120,775 of NZ_JACJFQ010000016.1, forward strand.
ACGCCGGCCAATTGAAACCACTGCATCCAGGTTGCACGCTCTTCGTCGTGCAACAGCGGCAAGGGTGCAAGCTGCTCTGGCATGTCCAACAGCCCGTGCAGTTGGATAAACCCACGGCTGCACACCGGCACCATTTTGCCGGACATCAGTTTTTCGCTGCGATAGCCACTCCATTGCCCCGAACCAAAGCGAATCGAGATATCTGCCGCGTCGCTGAGGTAATTGCGGTGATTGGCATACACCACGTTGATGTCGATTTCGGGATTCTCGCGCAGAAAGCCGCGCAAGCGCGGAATGAACCACCCCATGCCAAACAGCGGGATCAGGCTGATGGTCACCTGCCGGGAAGCCGACTGCTCACGCACCTGCTCCGTTGCCTGACGCAGCACGTTAAATGCCGAGCGGATCGAACGGTAATAGTCCCGCCCTTCGTTGCGCAATATCAACCGGCGCCCCTGACGCTCGGTCAGCGGCATTTGCAGAAAGGCCTCAAGCGTTTTGAGCTGATGGCTCACCGCCGATGGCGATATTTCCAACTCTTTCGCGGCGGCGCTGATGCTCCCCAGACGGGCGATAGCTTCAAAGGTCCGTACGGCGCGCAGCGGCGGATCGTTTGGCAACGGCACATTGTATTGTTCTGTTTTTTTCATATG
>NZ_JACJFQ010000017.1:0-117066 GCF_014164835.1 Serratia sp. OS31
AACTCAATCAGCGTAGCACGTCAGCGACGGTTTTCAAGATTGGTGGGGTATTTTTTAGTTAGGGGGGAAATAATGCCGGTACTTACCCGGCTATTTATATCAGGTCTGTTTAATTTTCGTTTAAGTCGAATTTTCACTACGGTGACGAGCTAGGCCGTTTTGGTCATAATCCAGCGTTGATCGCCCACCGCCTGCAAATGAAAATCGACGTCATAAATTTGTGAAAGCAGAACCGGTTCCATCACTTCTCGCGTAGTGCCCTGCGTGACCAGGCGGCCGGCATGCAGCAACCAGACCCGGTCCGCCTGCTGCAAGGTGTGGTTAAGATCGTGCGCGCATACCAATGCACTGCGTCCACTCTGGCAAAACTCCCGCAATAGCCGATCCAGCGCCACCTTCTGCGCCACGTCCAGGCTGTTGGTCGGTTCGTCCAGCAGCAGCAGTTGGCTGTTCGGATTGACCGTCGGCCAAACCTGCAGCAGCACCGCGGCCAGACGTACTCGCTGCCATTCCCCACCGGAGAGCTGAGTCAGCATGCGCGGCAGCTTGTCCATCAGCTTTAAACGTTGGCACAGATAAAGAATGGTGCTTTCCAGCACCTCTTCCGACGCTCCCGCCGGTTGATGCAATGCCAGATACTGGAATACCGGCATCAACGCCACCGGTGGCTGCTGTTGACTTAAATAGGCGCGGCGCAGCGCCAGCTCATTGCCCTGAAAACTTTTCAGCGGATGACCGTCCAGCAGGATCTCCCCTATGCCGGGCAATATCCCCGCCAGACAGGCCAGCAGAGTGCTTTTACCGGCGCCGTTAGGGCCGATAAGGTGAAACTGCAACCCAGCATCAACCTGTGCTGAAAACGGGGCCAAGCGCCCTTCTACCCCAACCTGCCTGAGTTGCAGCATGATGTATTACCGCTCCTTCTTTAGTCGGCCAACGCCTGTTTGACTGCGGCCACCAACGCAGGATCTTCCGGCGTCGTATCCGGGGAAAAGCGTTCGATGACCTTGCCATCGCGGCCAATCAGGAATTTCTCGAAGTTCCACAGGATATCGCCAGTTTGCTTTGGTGCCCGCCCCTTGCTGCTCATGCGCGCCAGGAATTCACTGCCCTGTGGCGCAACGGCGTGCGGTTTGGCGGCGGTCAACGCCTGATACAGTGGATGACGGTTTTCACCGTTCACTTCCAGTTTGGCAAACATCGGGAACTGGACGCCAAAGGTGCCCCGGCAAAATGCCAGGATCTCTTCGTTGCTGCCCGGCTCCTGCCCCAGGAATTCGTTGGAGGGGAACCCCAGTACCTCAAGACCTTGATCGCGGTAGGTTTCGTACAGGGCTTCCAGCCCTTCATATTGCTTGGTCAGGCCGCATTCCGACGCCACATTCACCACCAGCAATACGCGGCCTTTATATTGTGCCAGCGTGGTGGATTGATTTTCGATGGTGTTCAGGGGAATGTCATAAATAGCTTGAGTCATGAAGCTTATCCTCTTGTTTTACTAGCAGGTGAACAGAGAAACTACCTTACGCTTTTTACCCGGGTCAGCAACCAGATAAACAGGGGTGCCCCCAGTGTGGCGGTCACCACCCCGATGGGCAACTCAGCCGACAGCAGCGTAATACGCGCCACCACGTCGGCCGCCAGCAAGACACCGGCACCGGCCAGTGCGCAACCCGGTAATAAATAACGCTGATTGGTTAGACCGCTAAGACGCAGCATATGCGGTATCACCAGCCCGACAAATCCGATCACCCCCGCCAACGCCACGCTAACGCCCACCAGCCAGCCGATTGCCAGCACCAGCAGATTGCGCCACAGATGCAGGGAAAGCCCGAGCTGACGCGCCTGCACCTCGCCCAGTGCCATAAAGTTCAGCGCCTTGCCCTGGCAACACAGCCACAGCACCACCGGCACCAGGGCCAGCACCAGCCATTTTTGGCGCCAGTCTACGCCGCCAAAGCCGCCCATCATCCAGTACATTAGCTGGCGCAGATCCAGGCTTGAACTGAAGTACACTGCCCAGGTCATCACTGCGCTGCACACAATGCCCAAGGCAACTCCCACCAACAACAGTCGCGCATTGGTCAGGCGCTTGCGGCGCGCAAAGCTCAGCAGCATAAAGGTCATAATCAACGCACCAGCAATGGCGCTCAGGCTCATCAACGCTACCGGTAACAGGCCGTTGCTAAGCAGCACGGTTAGCACCAACGCCACGCCGGCACCGTTCGCCACCCCCAGCAAGCCAGGTTCGGCCAGCGGGTTCTCAAACAGCGCCTGCATCACCGCACCGGCCACCGCCAGACTGGCCCCCACCAACATCACCGCCAGCGCACGCGGCAGGCGTAATTGCCAGACAAACAGCTGAGCCGCTTCACCTGACCACTGTGAAGGCCAGAGCCAGATATCACCCGCACTGAGGCTAAAAACAAAAGCCACGGCAACGCCCAGCGCCAACAGCAATAAATGGCGTTTATCGCGATGGCGCTGTTTGTGCAGTAATAAAGTAAAGGTCTGGCTGGTTGACATAGATGTGGCGATTCCCTGCGGGCCGCGAAAGCGGTCGAATAATTGACGTCTGGGTCAAATATTAGGGGGTTAGCGCCAGAAGGGAAAGCCTTGCTTAAGGATTATGGCCGGAAAACAGCGGCTGATACTGCCCCCCTAGGCAGAGGAGCAACATCAGCCGCCGTAAAATCCATTAGCGTCGAGGATCGTTACCGTTTTGCGGGTAAGGTTTGCCGTGCTCATTGTCATTGGCGCGGCCCTTACCGCGATCATTGTCATGACGGTTGCCATCGTTACGGTTATCACGGTCACCGTGGAACGGATTGCCGGGCCGATCGGGGCCAGAATGGCCGTTGCCGCGTGGTGGAGAAGCTTGCCAGCGACCACCATCCCAATACATCCCGCGACTGTTACGCTCACCCATGCCACGTCCCTGATGCGCGTGCCACCACTGTGGCGGACGCCAGTCATAACCGTCCCAGTAGTAACCTCGCCGATCCTGATCCCCCAGATGGACCGAGACGCCCGGCACGTTAATATCAATAGAGACATCTGCCTGTGCCACGAGCGGCAACAGCAGCGGTAAACACACCAGCAACAGGATCTTTTTCATTTTACACTCTCGCTTTATTTTCTTGCTGAGCTGGTTATATCAGCGTGATTATTTTCCGCCTATCGCCTCAATGCCTATTTTCAGATCGTTTTCATCTCCCTTACGTAATCCATACACTCTCATTTTTAAAATTAAATAAAATAGCTGCTAACAACGCTTAACGAATAGCTGACATACCTGATGCCATACCGCTATTTATAATTACGCTGACATTGACCAGAGAGATATTATTATGATTAAACGCATTGGATTGTTGTTCGCGGTCGCCGTTCTGACCACGGCGCTCAGCGCCTGCTGCTTCGGGCCCCACGGTGGCGGTCATCGTGGCGGTGGTGGCCCGGGCCACTATTATAACCACGATTAATACTCAGGGGCTTAGGCTCCTGTTTTATTTCAAACAACCTACAATGTACAAATAGCCATAAGATAAGTCCGTAAAACCAATATAAAGAAAATCTCAATATAATTAATTGGGGATTGTCTTACCGTTCCGCTAAGAATAAACCGAATTTAGCTTCGAAAAAGAAAAAGGCCGCTAATGCGGCCTTTTTTGGTTTCACGTAACTTACTCTTTCGGGCTTGCGTTCTCTACCCGACTTTTCAGTTTTTGCCCTGGACGGAAAGTGACCACGCGGCGCGCCGTAATCGGAATGTCCTCGCCGGTCTTCGGGTTACGCCCCGGACGTTGGTTCTTGTCACGCAAATCAAAATTGCCAAAACCTGACAGTTTCACCTGCTCACCGTTCTCAAGAGCACGACGTACCTCTTCGAAAAACAGTTCTACCAGGTCTTTGGCATCCCGTTTGCTAAGCCCAAGCTTTTCAAACAGGTGTTCTGACATTTCAGCTTTAGTAAGCGCCATAGGTTCAATCCCTCAAGGATGCTTGGAATCGCTGTTTTAGAGCCTCTACACATTTTGCAACGGTAACGGCTATCTCCTCTTCTTCCAGTGTACGAGCGGTATCCTGCAATACCAGACTGATAGCCAGGCTCTTATAACCCTCTGCCACGCCCTTGCCACGGTACACATCAAACAAGTTTACGCCAACTACCTGATTTGCGCCAACTTTCTTACACTCTGCCAAAATATCTTCTGCGGGGACGTTTTCAGCCACCACAACGGCGATATCTCGACGGTTTGCCGGGAAGCGAGAAATCTCCCGCGCCTGAGGCACGGCGCGGCTTGCGACCTTGTTCCACTCCAGTTCAAACACCACGGTGCGGCCGTTAAGATCCAGTTTACGTTCAAGTTCCGGATGAACAACACCGATAAAACCAACACGTTCGCCCTGGAAATAAATAGCCGCGCTTTGCCCTGGGTGCAAGGCCGGATTAGCCTCTGCCTTGAACTGAATTTCGGATAATTTACCGGTCAGCTCCAGGACAGACTCCAGATCCCCTTTCAAATCATAGAAGTCGACCGGCTTACGCGCCAGATCCCAATGTTCTTCATGCGTATGACCGGCAATCACGCCTGCCAGCATGACGTCCTGACGGATACCCAGATTTGCCGCAGTATCAGGCACAAAGCGTAGGCCGCTTTCGAACAGGCGCAAACGAGTCTGCTGACGATTCTGGTTATACACCACCGCAGACAGCAAGCCGGTCCACAGCGACAGGCGCATAGCGGACATCTCTACCGAGATTGGGCTTGGCAGGATCAGCATTTCTTCGCCCGGGTGCAGCAAGGCCTGAACCTTGGGATCGACGAAGCTGTAAGTGATCGCTTCCTGGAAACCGTGATCGACCAGCATGGTTTTCACCCGCTTGAGGGTCAGATCCGCTTCGCAATGCTTGGTCATGATCAGATCAGCACGTACAGGAACGTCAGGAATATTGTTGTAGCCGTAAACACGCGCTACTTCTTCCACCAGGTCTTCTTCGATTTCCATATCGAAACGCCAGCTCGGCGCCACTGCCAGCCAGTTGTCACCCTGCTCAGTCACCTGGCAGCCCAGACGACGCAGAATATCGCTGACCTGCTCGCTCGGTACCACGTGGCCGATCAGACGATCCAGCTTTTCGCGACGCAAGGTGATGGTGGCACGCTTGGGCAACTCGGCTTCGGTAGTCACATCGATAACCGGGCCGGCTTGGCCACCACAGATATCAATCAGCAGGCGGGTCGCACGTTCCATCGCTTTGTACTGCAACGCAGGATCAACGCCGCGCTCGTAGCGATGTGAAGCGTCAGTGTGCAAGCCATTACGGCGCGCGCGGCCAGTAATGGACAGCGGGCTGAAGAACGCGCATTCCAGCAGCACGTCCTGAGTAGTTTCATTCACGCCGGAATGTTCACCCCCGAAGATACCGCCCATTGCCAGAGCTTTCTTGTGATCGGCGATCACTAAGGTATCGGCATTCAGTTTGGCTTCGTTGCCGTCCAGCAGCGTCAGGGTCTCGCCTTCGCTCGCCATGCGCACCACGATACCGCCTTCAATACGGCTCAGATCGAAGGCATGCATCGGCTGACCCAGTTCCAACAGCACGTAGTTGGTCACGTCAACCACCGCGTCAATGGAACGGATGCCGCAACGACGCAGCTTCTCGCGCATCCACAGCGGGCTTGCCGCTTTGACGTCGATGCCTTTTACTACGCGGCCCAGGTAACGCGGGCACGCCTGCGGCGCGTCAACGCGGATTGGCAGCGTATCCGCAATAGTGGCCGCTACCGGGCTCATATCCGGTTCGTTCAGGGCAACCTGGTTCAGCACCCCAACATCGCGCGCCACACCGATAATGCCCAGGCAGTCGGCACGGTTTGGCGTTACGCTGATTTCGATAGTGTTGTCGTCAAGCGACAGGTATTCACGGATGTCGGTGCCAATCGGCGCGTCTTCCGGCAGCTCAATGATACCGTCGTGATCGTCGGTAATGCCCAGCTCGGAGAACGAACACAGCATGCCTTCGGAAGGCTCACCACGCAGTTTGGCGGCTTTGATCTTGAAGTCGCCCGGCAGTACTGCGCCTACGGTGGCAACCGCCACTTTCAGGCCGGTACGGCAGTTAGGTGCACCGCAGACGATGTCCAGCAGACGATCGCCGCCCACGTTGACCTTGGTCACGCGCAATTTGTCTGCGTTCGGGTGCTGACCGCACTCAACCACATGGCCTACTACCACGCCGTTAAAGGCACCGGCAACCGGTTCCACGCCGTCCACTTCCAGGCCGGCCATGGTAATTTGATCGGATAATGCTTCGCTGCTGATGGCCGGGTTTACCCACTCGCGCAACCAGAGTTCACTGAATTTCATGTGATATTCCCGCCTTACTTAAACTGTTTGAGGAAACGCAGATCGTTTTCGAAGAACGCACGTAGGTCGGTGACGCCGTAACGCAGCATCGTCAGACGCTCCATACCCATACCGAAAGCGAAACCGGAGTAGATTTCCGGATCGATGCCCACATTACGCAGGACGTTCGGGTGCACCATGCCGCAACCCAGAACTTCCAGCCACTTGCCGTTTTTACCCATCACATCCACCTCAGCGGAAGGTTCGGTAAACGGGAAGTAAGACGGACGGAAACGAACCTGCAAATCTTCTTCAAAGAAGTTGTTCAGGAAATCATGCAGCGTGCCCTTCAGATTGGTGAAGCTGATGTCTTTATCGACAATCAGGCCTTCCATCTGATGGAACATCGGGGTGTGCGTTTGGTCGTAGTCATTACGGTACACGCGGCCCGGCGCAATAATGCGGATTGGCGGCTGCTGGTTCTTCATGGTGCGGATTTGCACGCCGGAAGTCTGGGTGCGCAGCAAGCGTGTAGCATCGAACCAGAAGGTGTCATGATCGGCACGCGCCGGGTGGTGACCCGGAATGTTCAACGCGTCGAAGTTATGATAGTCGTCTTCAATCTCAGGCCCGGTCTCCACGGAGAAACCCAGTTCGCCGAAGAAAGCTTCGATACGGTCGATGGTACGGGTGACCGGATGCAGCCCACCGTTTTCCATACGACGGCCCGGCAGGGAAACGTCGATGGTTTCTGCTGCCAGTCGCTCGTTCAGCGCAGCCGATTCCAGCGTATTTTTACGCGCGTTCAGCGCATCCTGCACTGCCTGTTTTGCCTGGTTGATTACCGCGCCTGCTGCCGGGCGATCTTCTGCCGGCACGTCACGCAGCGATTGCATCTGCAAGGTAAAATGGCCTTTCTTGCCTAAATATTCGACGCGCACCAAATCCAACGCGGCAACATCCTGGGCATCTTCTACGGCTGCCTTGGCATTGGCAACCAGCTCTGCGAGATGTGGCATTGCTTTCCTCTTCCTCTGGCCGATATGGCTCTAAGTAATTGTTATCTATTATTCGAACACGCCTTTGGCACATCTTCAAAGCATTTAACGCTTTAACCCGGCTCAGAAGACGGCCAAAAACAAAAAAGCCTCCACAGGGGAGGCTTAGGCGCTACTTTTCGTTTCTTTTCTTACGCGCAAAGCCTCCTGAGATCAGGCGCTAAAGTAAAAGAAGAAACGAAAAATAGCAGCGTGCATGATTGCGTTACCTTGTCGATGATTGTCCACCAGTGATATAGCGATGGGCAATAAAAGTCAATATTGTCTCTGAAAGCTAAAGATTAAAAGAGGGAGCAAGCTCCCTCTTCAACTGACTTACGCCAGTGCTGCTTTCGCTTTCTCAACCAGTGCAGAGAATGCCACTTTGTCGAAGACCGCGATGTCAGCCAAGATCTTACGGTCAATTTCAATAGAAGCTTTTTTCAAGCCGTTAATGAATTTGCTGTAAGACATGTCGTTCTGACGTGCAGCTGCGTTGATACGTGCAATCCACAGCTGACGGAACTGACGCTTACGTTGACGACGGTCACGGTAAGCGTACTGACCTGCTTTGATTACTGCCTGGAAGGCAACACGATAAACGCGCGAACGGGCACCGTAGTAACCTTTCGCTTGTTTTAAAATTTTCTTGTGACGTGCGCGTGCAATTACACCACGTTTTACGCGAGCCATATGCTCTCTCCTAAAGTCTTATTCTAGATTCAAAAAAAATGGCTTAAGCGTACGGCAGGCACGCGGTAACCAGGACCAGATCGTTTTTAGACACCATGCCTTTCGGACGCAGGTGACGTTTACGCTTGGTTGCTTTTTTGGTCAGAATATGACGCAGGTTAGCATGTTTACGCTTAAAACCACCGCTGCCGGTTTTTTTGAAGCGTTTGGCTGCACCACGTACAGTTTTAATCTTTGGCATTTTAATTAAATCCACTTCGCATTGTTAAACAACGAATCAGTGAGGCGAATAAAACCCACACAACGCAAGCGCTGCGTGGGTTCGATTACTTGGAAGCCTTACTGTCTCTTCTTCGGTGCGAGCACCATGATCATCTGACGGCCTTCGATCCTCGTAGGGAAGGATTCGACAATGGCCAAATCAGAATCTTCACACAGGTCTTTACGGACGCGGTTAAGCACTTCCATACCGATCTGTTGGTGCGCCATCTCACGCCCACGGAAACGCAGGGTGATTTTGGCTTTATCGCCATCTTCCAGAAAGCGAATCAGGTTGCGTAGTTTGACCTGATAGTCGCCATCATCGGTACCAGGACGGAATTTGATTTCCTTGACCTGAATAACTTTTTGCTTCTTCTTCTGTTCTTTTGTCGACTTGCTCTTCTCGTAGAGGAATTTGCCGTAATCCATGATTCGGCAAACTGGCGGTTCGGCATTTGGGCTGATTTCTACTAAATCAACGCCCGCTTCCTCAGCTTTTTCAAGAGCTTCATTCAGACTGACAATACCAATCTGCTCGCCATCGACGCCGGTTAGGCGAACTTCTTGCGCGCGAATTTCTCTGTTAATGCGATTAGGACGCGCCGGTTGAACTCGTTTTCCGCCTTTAATACTTTATTCCTCCAGTTGATGAAGACTACGGCTGCGAATCTCTTTTTGCAGCTTGTCTACGACTTCGTTTACGTCCAGGCTTCCCAGGTCTTTGCCACGGCGGGTACGAACGGCAGCTTTGCCTGATTCGACCTCTTTATCACCGCAGACCAACATGTAAGGAACCCGTCGTAAAGTATGTTCGCGAATTTTAAAGCCAATCTTCTCATTTCTCAAGTCCGCTTTAACGCGAATCCCTGCGTCCTGCAGTTTTTTGGTCAATTGCTGGACATAATCAGACTGGCTGTCGGTGATATTCATCACCACCACCTGCACCGGAGCAATCCAGGTTGGGTAGAACCCTGCGTATTCTTCGGTAAGAATACCGATGAAACGCTCCATGGAGCCCAAAATAGCGCGGTGAATCATTACCGGGACCACGCGATCGTTGTTTTCGCCAACATACGATGCGCCTAAACGGCCAGGTAAGAAGAAATCGAGCTGCACGGTACCACATTGCCATGCACGATCCAAACAATCATGCAGAGTAAATTCAATTTTTGGTCCGTAGAAGGCACCCTCACCCGGCTGATATTCAAACGGAATCCCGTTTTCAGTCAGCGCCGCAGCCAGATCCTCTTCCGCACGGGTCCACATATCGTCAGTCCCGATGCGCTTTTCAGGGCGGGTAGACAGTTTTACCGCAATCTTGTCGAAGCCAAAGGTACCGTAAACATCATAGACCATACGGATACATTCGTTCACTTCGGCACGCACCTGCTCTTCAGTACAGAAGATATGGGCGTCATCCTGGGTGAACCCGCGTACGCGCATCAGGCCATGCAGAGAACCCGAAGGCTCGTTACGATGGCAACTGCCGAACTCACCCATACGCAGCGGCAAATCACGGTAGGATTTCAGGCCCTGGTTGAAGATCTGCACGTGACCCGGGCAGTTCATCGGCTTGATGCAATACTCGCGGTTTTCCGACGAGGTGGTGAACATGGCGTCTTTATAGTTTTCCCAGTGGCCGGTTTTTTCCCACAGCACACGGTCCATCATAAATGGCCCTTTCACTTCCTGGTACTGGTACTCTTTGAGCTTCATGCGCACAAAGGCTTCCAGCTCGCGGAAAATTGTCCAGCCATCGTTGTGCCAGAACACCATACCCGGCGCTTCTTCCTGCATATGGTACAGGTCGAGCTGCTTGCCAATCTTGCGGTGGTCACGCTTGGCGGCTTCTTCCAGACGCTGCAGATAGGCATTCAGCTGTTTCTTGTCTGCCCATGCGGTGCCGTAGATACGCTGCAGCATTTTATTTTTGCTGTCGCCACGCCAGTAGGCGCCAGACGTTTTCTGCAGTTTGAAGTGATGGCAGAAACGCATATTCGGCACGTGCGGACCGCGGCACATGTCGACATATTCTTCGTGGTGATACAGGCCAGGACGGTCGTCATGGCTGATGTTCTCATCCAGAATCGCCACCTTGTAGTTTTCACCACGCGCGGCAAAGGTGTCACGGGCTTCTTGCCAGCTCACCTTCTTCTTGATGACGTCATAATCTTTGTCGGCCAACTCATGCATCCGCTTTTCCAGCAGATCCAGGTCTTCCTGCGTCAGGGTACGGTCGATATCAACGTCATAATAGAAACCGTTGTCGATCACCGGGCCGATAGCCATTTTGGTGTCTGGCCACAGCTGCTTGATAGCATGGCCCAACAGGTGCGCACAGGAGTGGCGCATGATTTCCAGGCCTTCGGCATCCTTGATGGTGATGATAGCCAACTGCGCGTCTGATTCGATCAGATCGCCGGCATCAACCAGCTCACCGTTCACACGGCCGGCAATACAGGCTTTCGCCAGGCCAGGGCCGATATCGCGGGCAACATCCAAAGGGGAAACGGGGTGATCGAAATGACGCTGACTTCCGTCAGGAAGAGTAATAACAGGCATTAATAATTCCTTATCTACAGTGGTGACCCACACGACAGATCACATGCAGTACGAAAATTGAGTTTGGGTTTAGTCAGCCAGGTTTCAGATCTCGCCCACAATTGCCAGATTGAAACCTAACTTGGTACACAGAATGAAAAGCATACCTTCACAGCCATATTGGCTAAGCGGATAGTATCACTAAAATTGTTCCGGATAAATAAACTGCAGCACAGGCCCGGCTCTAACGGGACGCCGGGCGATCCTTCAGATAGCCCAACGCGGCAATCAGGCAGAAGGCGTAACCCAACAGCTCGCAGCCCTCTTCCACCATGTTCTTCACCACCCGGTTGTAGCCATCCAGCATCAGCATGTGCCACAGGGAATTCATGCCGAACAAGCGTGAAAATACCAGAATGCACAGCAGGCCCGCGCACATCATGCCGTAGCTCGGGTGCGTAACAAAATGCACCAGGCCCTTGACCGTGGCCGTGACATGGCGTGAGGCATACCACAGGCATCCAAGCGTCACCGCCAAGGCGAACCACAACCAGGAACCATGCCACAGCATATCGAAGGCAAAATCCATCTCGCGGATCAGCATGCAAAGGAAGAAACCGCCGGCCAACACCCATGCGGGCCGATAGGCAACTTGCCGGCGTGCAGCCACAAAGAATAAGCCGGAGATGGCGGCCAGCATCACTTCCTGCGCCGATTCAGTTAAGGAGGTTTCGTAGACAAAATTATGCAGCCAGTGCACATCAATGAACATTAAGCCCATCAGCGCAGCCAAAAATGCGCTGTAAAGCAGAAAGGAGCCTATTTTTCCCAGTAAAATTTGCAGATCATGTTTCATAGTCATACTCGTTATTATTTAAAGCGCGACTATGGTATTCACCTGCGTAAGGGGATCGTGGCAATTGATGCGGAATAGGCCTGCTTCGTGCCTGATTTACCACTAAATGGCCATAAAAAACAAAAATCCCCGGCAAATTGCCAGGGAGGATGCCAGTCTTTCCTGGCTGTCACTTCACCGTCGTGAAGATCCGGGCCTCTCATCCCGATACTGAGACGCGCAAGTAAGACCCGGCTTACTCCTTGTCGCCGTTATTCTCTCACCACCACGATACGGCTGTTGGTCTTAACGCCCCACAGGCCGGCCAACGCGCTGATGACTGCGCCAATCAGCAATGCGAAGAATGACCACAGGGCCGCATGCGACAAGGCCTTAGCAGCTTCCGCTGCCTGCTCGCGCGCTTTTTGCTTCAGCTCTGTATATTCCTGCTTAGCCTGATTGATTTTTACTTCCACATCGTTCAAGCGCTGATTCACCAACTGCGCCGTTTTGTTTTTCGCATCCACCATATTTTTGACGGTCTGGTCAACTTCCTGCGGTGTCATATCGGTATTCTCCGACAGCGCTTTCTTGAGCGAATCCTCATCGACGTCCTGAGAAATGGCCTCACCATGCTTTTTCAATTTCGCCACCAGATCCTGGATAATCGCATCGCTATTGTCCGGCTGCAGCGCCAATGCTTTCACCGCGTCCCCCACTTCACTCTTGGCCGCATCCAACTGTTGCTGCATAAACTCCGGCTGCAATGAAGGGATATCGCTTTTTTTCAGTGCCGCCACGACATTGTCTTGTAACTTTTCGGGTTCCAGCTGGGTGTCGATACCCAACTTATCAAACACTTTGCCACCGGCATCCGCGATACCCGAAGCGCCTTTACCAATGGCTGACCCGGCACCGGAAAGCAGGCTACCGGAAGTCGAGGCAATAGCCCCCAGCGCGTTCCCCGTAGCTTTGACCGCAGAACCCACCAATAAAGTGCCCAACACGGCCGCCACAATCAGCGAGGTCGCCCAAACCAGGAAACCGTGAATTAACCCATCATTTGCCGCCAGACGGCCGGCAATAAAGGCACCGGCAGCCAGGCTCAGGATGATCGAAACTGCAGACCAAACCACCACGGTGGTGCCCGCCCCGTTGACCGGATCGTCAGAAGTCGGGTCAACGATAGAAAACCCAAGGCTGGTGCCCAAGGTAGACAGCAGCAGCGACACCGCCAATACGGTGATGACCCCACCAATCACGCTTCCCCACGATATTTTTTTAACCGTTGCCAATTCGTTTGCCACTTGCATAGTAAAACTCCTTTTAAGCTTTTCGATTAAGTAAAACTGCCCGAAAGCCCTATCAGTATAGAATCCAATAAAAAAACGGGTGGCTTAATGATCAAAAATATAAAATTAACTAATGATACAAACACTGTTTGTCCGTGTTTAGCCGGTGTTTTATTCCCTGCACATCGAGTAAATCAGCGATGGCGAACATCTCTGGCTCCCGCTATTCTGATGCCATTAACGGCAGAGTTGAGACAGCACCCCGCATCATGAACCGGTTATTGAAGTTACTCGTTGGCGCCTGCCTGGTGCTGACGGCTCTTTTTGTCCTGCTCCATCTGGGGGCAGACCGTCATCCCCGAGCCATTGCGGTGAATGAGCCGCCGATGGAATGTGAGGATACGCCGGAGATTGCCAATGATTGCGTGAACGACGATGACGCTAATGCCGACGCCGTTCCTGAACTGCTCCCTCCGGGCAGTCCGGGCTGACGCCGTGGGCGTTTTTATTAATTCATTGCATTTTAAGTAACTTATTGCGGCAGCAATTCGCCCGTCTTGGCAGGCGTTCGGGTTGCGCTGCCGCGTTTTAACTGAAAACAGGGAGTTCGCTTTATGACAAGTATTTTGCAGCTATTCCAGGCCATAGGACTGGGTTTGGTGCTGCTGTTGCCACTGGCCAACCCGCTAACTACCGTCGCGCTGTTGCTTGGCCTGTCGGGCAATATGACGCGCGAAGAACGCAATCAGCAGTCGCTGATGGCATCCATTTATGTGTTCTTTATCATGACGGTGGCGTTCTACGCCGGCCAAGTGGTGATGAACACCTTCGGCATTTCCATTCCAGGTCTGCGTATTGCCGGTGGGTTGATTGTGGCATTTATCGGTTTCCGCATGCTGTTCCCACAGCAAAGCGCAGAAGAAGCGCCAGAAGTGGAAACCAAGTCAAACGAGCTGCGTAAGAAAACCTCGGCCAATATCGCCTTTGTCCCGTTGGCAATGCCAAGCACCGCTGGCCCCGGGACTATCGCCATGATCATCAGCTCGGCGTCGAGCATTCACGAAAATACGCTGGGTTTCGCCCATTGGGTACTGTTGGTGGCCCCGGTGGCGATTTTCTTCTCGGTTGCTTTTATCCTGTGGGTTTGCCTGCGCAGCTCCGGCGCCATTATGCGCCTGGTGGGCAAAAGCGGCATCGAAGCCATTTCGCGTCTGATGGGGTTCTTGCTGGTGTGTATGGGCGTGCAGTTTATTATCAACGGCGTGCTGGAAATCATCTCCACCTACGTGCCTGCGGCCTGACAATAAGGGCGCGGTATCAACCGCGCCCTTCACGATGCTTACTTCCCTGCCGGTGCCTGCGCCCCCAAAATCCCCTTGCCTTCCGGCACCTCGGTAAAGCGGCTGAGGATCTCGCTGTAGGTTTTGGCCGGATCCAATTCCTTGAACTGATTCGGATAGATAAACTTCGCCAGATATTCCAGCCCGACGATATTGTACGGGTGGTTATAGAAGTTATGGTAAATGCCGTAGAAGCGCCCCTCCTTCACCGCCGTGACCTGGGCAAACCCCGGGCGTTGCTTCATCCGGTTAAAAGCGTCATCAACCTGTTGCTGCGTCACGCCGTAACCAAAGGGCACTGCGGCATTGGTTTTCGTCGCCCATTGAGAGCCGGAAACGATATAGGCGTCCGGTTTCATGCTGATCACTTTTTCCAGGGAGACGTCGCCGGTAGCGCCAGGCAACAATTCGGAGCCCAGGTTACGTGCCCCCACCGCCTCGATCATCCCGCCCCAACCGACGTGAGAATGGGTGAAGCAACAGGACTCAAGCCCGTTCAGACCGGCTTTTGCCTCGATAAATACCAACGGCTTCGGCTCCACGGCTTTGGTTTTATCCAGGATGTTCTGATAATGCTGCTGATAGAAATCGGTGTACTGCTTTGCTTCGCTTTCTCGGTTCAGGGTCTCACCCAACAGCGTGATGCTTTTCGGGGTGTTTTCCACCGGCTTGAGCATGGTGTCGATGAACAGCACCGGAATGTTGAGCGCTTTCAGCTTATCCAATACGCCGGTCTGGCTCAGTGAGGGCTTGGAACGCAGCTGTGCCACCATCAGATCAGGCTGTTTGGCGATCACGCTTTCCAGGTTGATCTCCCCCTTGTCGCTAAAGCCCATATCGATAATGCCGTTGGCTTCCGGCCACTTGTTACGCAGGATTTTCCAGGTTTCGCCGTCGCTTTTCTTGAGCAGGTTATTCCAGGCCACCAGCCGGGTGAAAGGATCGGCGCGGTCGAGCAAGGCCAGCGTCAGAATATCGCGCCCGTCCTGCACCACAATGCGTTTCGGCTCTTGCTTGATGGTCAGACTCTGACCGGAGGTGTCTGTCAGGGTTAACGGATAAGTGGTCGCCATCGCCTGAGCGGACAAACCGCAGGCGCAGGCCAAAGCCAACATAGTCATTCGACGGTGCACTTAAAACTCCTTAGCGTAGGAAATCAGTGCGGAAATAATAATGAGAACCGCTCCCATTATCAAAGAGAACCCCGGGTGCGTTTTCGCTTAATTGAAAAGGGATGTGAACAGGGAAAAGTAGCGCACCGGATCCGATGCGCTACCGAGGTCAAATCAGGCCGTAAATCAGCGCCGACAGCGCTATCAGGCCCATCACCAGGACAAAGACATTGCTCAGCGCACGATAGCGGCGCATCGCGGGCACCGCCCTGACCGCGTACATCGGCAGAATAAACAAGATTGCCGCAATCAGCGGGCCGCTGATGGTTTCGATAATGTGCAGTGCGCTCGGGTTCCACACCGTCGCCGCCCAGGTCAACAGGAACAGCGACACGGCGGAAATCCGGTGCGTAATACGTGAGCTCAAGGGTTTGCCCACCGCACGCGTCAGGCCATCAATCAGGCTGGTCGCCCCTTCGGTTACGCCCAGGGAAGTGCCCAGATAAGACTTGGCCATCGCCAACATCGCCATCATCGGGCCAAGGTAGGCAATCAGCGGGTTGGAGAACTTGTTCGCCAGCGTGGTCAGCACGGTGATGTTTTGATCTTTAGCCTGCTGCATATCCTCATGAGACAGGCTCAGTACGCAGCTAAAGACAAAGAACAATACGGTGACGCAGATCAGCACATAGCTGTAACGCATGATGCGCGCGCAGCGGCGCTCGGCCTTTTCACCGTACAGGCTCTTTTGCGTGGAGGCGAAGGACGAAATAATTGGCGCATGGCTGAAAGAAAACACCATCACCGGCACCGCCAGCCACAGTGAATGCCACAGATCCGGGCTGCTGAACTGGGTGTTGGCCAAGCCGTTGACAAAGGCCGCCGTTTGCCAGGTCGGTACCAGGTACAGCGAAATGCCCATCAAAAACACCAGCAGCGGGAACACCAACATGCCCATCGCCGAAACGATAGCGTCTTTGCCGCGCAGCAATACCAGGTTCAGAACCACCACCACCGCCAGGCTCAGCCAGACACGTGGCAGCGGAGCCAGATGAAACTGATGGATCAGGAAGCTGTCCAGCGCATTGGTGATCGAGATGCTGTACACCAGCACGATCGGGAAGAACGCCATCAGGTACAGCACCATGATGATTTTGCCGGCCAGCACGCCAAAGTGCTCCACCACCACATCATGGATATTGCCGTCACGGCTGGAGCCGGACAGCACGAAGCGGCTCAATGCGCGGTGCGGTAAATAAGTCAGCGGGAAAGCGAACAACGCCATCAACAATAGGACCAGCGGGCCATTCAGACCTGCATTGATCGGCAGGAACAGGGTTCCTGCGCCGACAGCGGTGGCATAGAGCCCAAACATCCACACGGTATCGGTTTTATTCCATTTGGCTGCCTGGGCAGTTGCCAGCGTGCCTGAATCGGGAGAAATCGTACTCATAAGAAAGCTTACCTTACTCTTCAGCGACAACGATTGCGCTCAACGGGATATCCTTCTCCGCGAATTTTTAATATTAATCAGTGGATTAACGCAGTATTTCACTCTTGTTCCTGCTAAAAGGACGGCAAAGGATAATGAAAAATGCGGCTCGGGTCTATGTTTTATCGGCTGACAGGGTGATTTACGAGCAGAAAATGCTGCCAAAATCAGCACGCCGGGTCAAAAGAAAAGGGCCTCGAACGAGGCCCTTTCAGATTTACTTGTTGGCGTCCGGATGTTCCGGCACGACGGCGCTGCCCATCTCCTTCTCATCGCGGATCATCGAGCGGTCTTTACGCACGCTGGCCACGTCTGAGGCATCGATTGGCTTGGCGCTGTTACCCCAGCTTGAACGGATGAAGTTCACCACATCCGCCACCTGCTGGTCGTTCAGACGCCAGCCGAACGGCGGCATGGTGATGTTGGAAACCGCCCCCTTCACCGCCGGCGTGGTGTTACCCGTCAGCACAATGTGGATCAGCGAAGTCGCGTCTTCGGTCTGTACCACCGGATTGCCCTTCAGCGCCGGGAAGGCGCGTTTGTAGCCTACGCCATCGGTGCGGTGGCAGGCTGCGCAGTTATCGACGTACAGCGCCGCACCGGGCTTACTGTCGTTACCGCGCCACAGATCCTTGGCTACGCTGTCTTCGACCGGTGCCGCCTGCTGCTTGCCGTCTTTCGGTGGCAGCGTTTTCAGGTAGCGCGAGATCGCCGTCAGATCCTCATCGCTGAGATACTGCAGGCTGTGCTCCACCACATCGCTCATGCCACCAAACACGATAGACTTGTCGTTGCGTCCGGTTTTCAGGAACTCCGTCAGTTCGGCTTCGCTCCAGGTCCCCAGCCCATCCTTGTTGTCACCGCGCAGGCTGGAAGCCACCCAACCGTCGATCGGCGCATTGCTGCCGGACAGATAGCTGTCGCCGTCGTTATTGCTCAGCGCTTTTTCCTGCATGGTAAGGCTGCGTGGCGTATGGCAGGCACCACAGTGGCCCAGCCCTTCCACCAGATAGCGACCGCGTTCGATCACCGGATCCGCCTTGGCATCAGCCACAAAATCGGCTGGCGAAGGCGCAAACATGCCGCGCCAGATGCTCAGCGGCCAACGCATCGACAGCGGCCAGGGGATGTCAGAATCCTTGTTGGCCTGCTCCACCGGCTGTACGCCGTGCATGAAATAGGCGTACATGGCTCGCATGTCCTCCTCTTTCACCAACGCAAACGACGGATACGGCATGGCCGGATACAGGGTGCTGCCGTTTTTGGCGACGCCTTTGCGCACCGCATTGTCGAAGTCTTCGAAGCTGTAGTCACCGATACCGGTTTTCTTGTCCGGCGAAATATTGGTGGAGTAGATGGTGCCGATCGGCGTTTCCATCGCCAGACCGCCGGCAAACTCTTTACCGCTTTTGCCGTTGGTGTGGCAGGCCACGCAGTCACCGGCGCGCGCCAAATACTCGCCGCGTTTGATCAGCTCGCTGCTGACCGTGGCGTCCTGCGCCCAAACGGAAAAACTCAGTGCACTGAGAACCAGTGCGGGAACAAATGCTTTCATCAGTCGCCGTCCTTATGCCTGCACCAAAGGGCCTGGGTTTTTCAGATACTGCTCGCGAATGGCACGGGCAGACCAGTAAGCCAACGCGGCCACGGTGCCGGTCGGGTTGTAACCCAGCCCCTGAGGGAAGGCCGACGCGCCGATCGAGAACACGTTATGCACGTCCCAGCTTTGCAGATAGCGGTTCACCGCGCTGGTTTTCGGATCCTCGCCCATCACCGCCCCGCCGTTCATATGGGTGGTCTGGTAGTTGGTGGTATCAAAGTGGCTATTGGCGTTTTTCGCGCTGCCGGCGATCAGTTTAGGGTTCATGGCCTTGGCGATAGGCGCCATTTTGTCGTACATGAACTGCGACATCTTGACGTCATTTTCCTGCCAGTCGAACGTCATGCGCAGCAAGGGCTGGCCGAAGACGTTCTTGTAGTTGGGATCGAGGTCCAGATAGTTGCTGCGGTACGACTGATGCGCACCGTGAGCATCCATCGACACATGGTGGGTATAGGCATCGGCCACTGCCGCTTTCCACTTGCTGCCCCAGGCTGGCGTTCCTGGCGGCGTTGGCAAGCCGGAAATAGGTTTGGTCCCCGCCTGGTTGACCCAGAACGGCGAACCGCCGACGAAGCCTTCTTTGGCATGGTCGAAGTTATCGGCGTTGAAGTCATCGACCCCGACTCCGTTACCGCCGGCACCGATGAACGGGTTGGTGTATACGTCCTTGTCGAAGAACGCCTTGATGGTGGTCATGTTCTGATAGGCGAAGTTACGCCCGACCACCCCGTCACCGGTGACCGGATCGTAAGGTTTACCGATGCCGGACAACAGCATCAGGTGTACGTTGTGGAACTGGAACGCACCCAGGATCACCAGCTCCGCCGGTTGTTCGACTTCACGGCCCTGCGCGTCAATGTAATTCACCCCGGTCGCCCGGGATTTGTCGGCGGTCAGATTCACTTTCAACACGTTGGCGTTAGTGCGCAACTCAAAGCGTTTTTCCATGCGCAGCGCCGGCAGAATATTGACGTTCGGCGAAGCCTTGGAATACATATAGCAAGCGTAACCACTGCAGAAACCGCAGAAGTTGCACGGCCCCATCTGCGCGCCATACGGGTTGGTATAGGAATCGGAGGTGTTGGCGGAAGGCAGATTATACGGGTGATAGCCCACCTCCAGCGCCGCCTTCTCAAACAGCTGGGCAGAGAACGTATTTTTCTGCGCCGGCAGCGGGAAATCGTCCGAACGGTCACCGGCAAACGGGTTGCCGCCCTTTTGGCCCACTTTCTGGCCTTTGATGGTCCAGGCGGTGCCGGAAGTGCCAAACACTTTCTCGGCCTTATCGAAGAACGGCTCCAGCTCGGCGTAGCTCACGCCGAAATCCTGGATGGTCATGTCTTTCGGGATAAAGCTTTTGCCGTAGCGCTCTTCGTAATGGCTGCGCATACGCAACTCGATAGGATCGACCCGGAAATGCACGCCGGACCAGTGCAGGCCTGCGCCACCCACGCCGGTACCCGGCAGGAACGCGGCCAACTGGCGGTAAGGTACCGCAGTCTGGCTGGTATTGTGACGGATAGTCACGGTGCTTTTCGACAGATCCTGGAACAGTTTGCGGCGGATGTTATAGGTCAGCTCGTCGATCACCTGCGGATAGGAACCGTCCGGATAGGTATCGCGCATCGGACCACGCTCCAGCGCCACCACGTTCAGGCCCGCTTCGGTCAGCTCTTTGGCCATAATGGCGCCTACCCAACCGAAACCGACGATCACCGCGTCTACTTTTTTCATTACCGTTGCCATTGTTACCCCCTTTCCCCACGAATCGATACCGGAGGTAAGGGATAACGTTCCCCTCGCTCAACCCAGTCCATAAAGTCGGCGCGCGCGCCCGGAAAATTAATCAGCTTCCAGCCGACCATGTCTTTGTTGCCGCCATGGATCGGGTCGCTGAAGAAACCTTCGCGGGTGTTTTGCAACAGGTAGGAGAAGAACAGTTTTGCAGGCAACTGCGAAAATTCCGCCTCTCCGGACTCGAACTTCTGCAACAGCGCGTCTTGCTGCGCAGCGTCCAGTTCGGCAAAAGGTTTACCGGCGGTTTTTTTGCAATAGGCATCCGCATCCGCAATGCCCAGGTTATAAATCTGTTTCGGCACCAGCGGCAGTTGATAACCCATTTCTTTCGGTGCATCCGGGTTAAACGGCCCCTGCATGTACCAAATGGAACCGGTGGCGTACGGGGTATTCATCTGACGATCGATAAACTCCGGTACGCCGGCTTCCAGCGCGCCCGGGCCACGCTCGTCAGCCGGGATCAGCCGCGCTACAGCGGCCTTGACGAAGGCCCACTCTTCTGGCGTAAAGAAGGTCGGTTGGTAATCTGACTGTTTTGGGGTGTCTGCTGCCGCCACTGCCGGTAAGGGTGCCGCCAGGGCGCTAACGCCACTGCCGCCAATCACCGCTGCGGGAATTAAAGTCATCGATTTCAACAGGAAATCGCGCCGTGAATTGTTAGTTTTATCGTCCGACATATCACATTCCATCCAAAGATAATCACAACTATTTAACCTCAACCTTGCGGTCGCTGCGGGTTTTAAACATAAATTGTTACTTATTTGTATATTTATTGAAGGCCAGAATGTGAGCAAACGCCAGAATGTTACCGGTAACTTATTGAATGAACGTAAAGATTTGATGGTTAATGTAAAATTAACTATTCGTGCGGTTTTTTAGATAACAGGATGGGAAATAACGAGAAATGAGAGATGTGTCGCGATTTTTCGCGCGCCAAAAACAAAACCGGCCGTTTACACAGCCGGTTTGACGAAGCAATCTTACCTAGGGTGACATCGCCTGGTAGGCGGTGGTCACCTTCCATAAATAGCGCGGCGCCTGAGGGGCCGGATGCTTTTTCTGGATGTGCTGATAAAACTCATCCGGGCTCATCTGGTTGATGCGGTTTACCGCCACCCGCTTGTCTGACGAAAAGGTACGTAGCATAGCGCCCGCCCCATTCACGTAAGAAACGATGGTGGCGTAACGCAACGTCTGTGGGTTGTTGATCCCGGCTAGCTGCTGGCTTTGAAGAATATTGATATAGGCCGTTCCCAGATCAATATTGACCGCCGGATCCTTCAACTCACGCGAGCTTGGCTGCCCGCTTCTTCCTTTCAGGCGATAGGCATCACGCCCGGCGGTTGAAGGCTTCAGCTGCATTAATCCCACTGCGTTCGAGGTGCTGACCGCGTTCGGGTTAAACCCGGACTCCACCTGAATAATCGCTTTAATCAGCGTCTCGTCAACGCCATAGCTGCTGGCGGCCTGACGAATGTAATCGTTATAGGCTATCGGTGTCCCCGTGCGGTTAACCGGTGCCTGCGGGGGGGTCTTTAGCCAACCACCACGCGATGTGCCACTGCCTGAATTATTAGTTGCTGTTTGCGGGTCTTTCGCGCACCCCGACAAAAGCAAAATTGCCGTCAGGCAACCTATTTTTGTTTTCACAGAATCCCTCACTCCTTTCAATGAGTTGCGTAGCATATACAACTTGTAAGGACGCCTGTACGGTTTTTTTGGTCTATTCTCAAGCTACTCGTATACCAAGAGGTGATTTATGAGTCAATCTGCAACGACGTGTTTTGTGGTGACTTTTCGCTATCAGGAAGAAGGATTGGCTGATTTAGCGAGGCTGACAGGACAATTAACCCTGCAAGGGTTTGTCACGTCGGTGGCCGACGAAAATGGCGTTCCGCACGAGCTGGGCAGCAACAGTTTTGCGTTAATAACCCCACTGGATCAAGAGGATGTACAACAACTGGCCCAAAAGCTTGGGCAGGTGGCCTTGGGCAAGGCGCCGGAGGTCGACATCGTCACCTATGAGGACTACGTAAAGCGGTTACATGCTGATACATAAAATGCTATAACTCACTGCAGGGTATTATTTCCCTTCGCTGTGGAAATAACCGGCAGTTTGCCTGCAGGTGACGCTTGACTTTGCTCTAATTGATATTGATAATCATTTTCATTTGAGCCAGGAGATGTCACCATGTTTTTGAAACAACGCGCTTTTCCCCGCCTTTCCCTCATTAAGAGCAGGGCCTGTTTCCGCCCTTTCGCCCTGCTGTGTCTGTTGTTGACCGCCAGCCTTGCCAGCCATGCCGCGTTGGCGGAAAAGAAGCTGCGCGTGGTGACCACCTTTACCATTATTCAGGATATCGCCCAGAACGTGGCCGGTGACGCCGCCGTGGTGGAGTCAATCACCAAGCCGGGTGCCGAGATCCATGATTACCAGCCTACGCCGCGCGACATCGTCAAGGCGCAGCACGCCGACCTGATCCTGTGGAACGGCATGAATCTGGAACGCTGGTTCCAACGCTTCTTCGAGAACATTAAGCAGGTACCTGCGGCCGTGGTCACCGAGGGCATCACCCCGCTGCCGATCCGCGAAGGCCCTTATAACGGCAACCCGAACCCGCACGCCTGGATGTCTGCCAGCAATGCGCAGGTGTACATTGAAAATATCCGCAAAGCGCTGGTGCAGCACGACCCGGCCAATGCCGAAACCTACAATCGCAATGCCAAAGCCTACGCCGCCAAAATTGCCGCGCTGGACGCCCCGTTGCGCGAACGCCTGTCTCGTATTCCTGAAGCCCAGCGTTGGCTGGTGACCAGCGAGGGCGCCTTCAGCTATCTGGCTAAAGACTATCAGTTGAAAGAAGTCTATCTGTGGCCGATCAACGCCGATGAACAAGGTTCACCGCAGCAGGTTCGCCGCGTGATTGACGCCGTGCGCGCCAACCATATCCCGGTGGTGTTCAGCGAAAGCACCATTTCGGACAAACCGGCCAGGCAGGTGGCGAAAGAAACCGGCGCAAAATACGGCGGCGTACTCTATGTCGACTCCCTGTCCACCCAGGATGGCCCGGTACCGACCTATATCGACCTGCTCAATGTCACCGTACAAACTATTGCCAAAGGATTTGATCAATGAGCAACGAGGTTTTTGTCCGCCCTGAGTTGAGCGTGGACGACGTTACCGTGACCTACAACAACGGCCATACCGCGATCCATAACGCCAGCTTTACCCTGAGCGGCGGTGCCATCTGCGCGCTGGTCGGCGTCAACGGCAGCGGTAAATCGACCCTGTTCAAAAGCATTATGGGCCTGGTGCGCCCCACGACCGGCCGCGTGCAGCTCAACGAGCAGCCGGTCGCGCAGGCACTGAAGAAAAACGTTATTGCCTACGTGCCGCAAACCGAAGACGTCGACTGGAATTTTCCGGTGCTGGTGGAAGACGTGGTGATGATGGGCCGTTACGGCAAGATGAACTTCCTGCGTATTCCTTCAAAGGAAGACCGGCTGCGGGTAGATAAGGCGCTGGAGCGCGTTGGGCTGAGTGAGCTGCGTACCCGCCAGATCGGCGAGCTTTCTGGCGGGCAGAAAAAACGCGTCTTTTTGGCGCGTGCGCTGGCACAGCAAGGCAGCGTTCTGTTGCTGGACGAGCCTTTCACCGGGGTCGACGTCAAAACCGAGAACGCCATTATCGACCTGCTGCGCGCACTGCGTGATGAAGGCCACCTGATCCTGGTTTCAACCCATAACCTGGGGAGCGTACCGGAATTTTGCGATCGGGTGATCCTGATTAACCGCACGGTGCTGGCCGCCGGCCCAACAGAAACCACTTTTACCCAGAGCAATCTGGAACAGGCATTCGGCGGCGTACTGCGCCATATCAATCTGTCAGGCCCGGATCTGCACGACGACAACGATCCACGCACGGTAACGGTATTGACCGATGACGAGCGCCCGGCGGTGTTCTATGGCCATACCAAGAGCGATCCGCCGGCGCAAAGCCAGCCGAAGGAGAAACAACCCTGATGCTGGAACTTCTGCTGCAACCCTTCAGTTACAACTACATGGTCAAAGCCATTTGGGTCAGCGCCATCGTCGGCGCCGCCTGCGCGTTCCTTTCTGCCTACCTGATGCTAAAGGGCTGGTCGCTGATGGGTGACGCACTGTCGCATTCGGTGGTGCCCGGCGTTGCCGGGGCCTATGCGCTAGGCCTGCCCTACGCCGCCGGGGCCTTTTTCACCGGCATGCTGGCCGCGCTGGCGATGACCCTGGTGCGCCATGTCACTCGCCTGCGTGAAGATGCCATTATCGGCTTTATCTTTTCCACCTTCTTCGCCGTGGGCCTGTTGATTGTGTCGCTCAACCCGACGTCGGTTAACGTCCAGTCGATTATCTTCGGCAACATCCTGGGTATCGCCGATGAAGACGTATTGCAGGTCGAGATTATCATCGGCGTTTCGCTGCTGATCTTGTGTCTGGTGTGGAAAGACCTGCTGGCGGTGTTTTTTGACGAAAACCACGCTGTGTCTATCGGCCTGTCACCGCTGCGGTTAAAGATCCTGTTCTTCACCCTGCTCAGCGCCTGCACCGTAGCGGCATTGCAAACGGTAGGAGCTATTTTGGTGATCGCCATGGTGATCACGCCGGGGGCTACCGCCTACCTGCTGACCGACCGTTTCAGCCGGTTGGTGATTATCGCCATCGTGATTGGCGCACTGACCAGCGGACTGGGCGCTTACCTCAGCTTCTTCCTCGACGGCGCTACCGGTGGGGTGATCGTAACCCTGCAAACGCTGGTGTTCCTGGCGGCCTTTTTCTTCGCCCCCAAGCACGGGCTGCTGGCATCCAAACGCCGCGTGGCACGTGAACAAACCGGAGGCCACTGATGGAAACCCTGTATCAACTGCTCAGCGAGCCCTTCGCCTATCCCTTTATGCAGCGGGCAATCCTGGCCGCCATCGTGACCGGCGTGGTGTGTGCAGTGCTCTCTTGCTATCTGGTGCTCAAAGGCTGGTCGCTGATGGGTGACGCCATCTCGCATGCGGTGCTGCCCGGTATTGTGGTGGCATTCGTGCTCGGCATTCCGGTGGTGATAGGCGCCTTCTTCTCGGGCATTTTCTGTGCGGTCGCCACCGGCTACCTGAAAGAAAACAGTCGGGTCAAAGAAGACACGGTGATGGGTATCGTTTTCTCCGGCATGTTTGCCTTTGGGCTGGTGTTGTTTTCCCGCATCGATACCGATCAGCACCTCAGCCACATTCTGTTCGGCAATATGCTGGGCATTACCGATGCAGAGCTGAAGCAGACGTTGCTGATGGCCGGCATTACGCTGCTGGTGGTGCTGCTGAAACGCAAAGATTTGATGCTCTACTGTTTCGATCCCAACCATGCCAGAGTGATAGGCCTGCCGGTGAAACTGTTGCATTACGGGCTGCTGTGCCTGCTGGCGCTGACCATTGTCGCCTCACTGCAGGCCGTCGGGGTCATTCTGGTGATTGCGATGCTGATCGCCCCGGGCATCATTGCCTTTATGCTGTGCCGCAGCTTCGACCGCATGCTGATGGTCGCCACTGTGGTGTCCGTTTTCTCCTGCGTACTCGGCACCTTGATCAGCTTCCACATTGACGGTGCCACCGGCCCCTGCATTGTCATAGTCCAGGCAATCCTGTTCGTGTTCGCCCTGCTCTACAGCAAATTCAGACCGTTACAACGTCACGAAAGTGGAGTGCTCGACGCGAAACCTTGAAACAGGCGGCGGTGCCTAATAGCACCGCCGCTTCTCATTATGGCTGCCGATAGATATCCGGTCGGACAATGTGCCAGACAAAATCCTCGCGGTTTATCGCTTCATAGCCCACCTTTTGATACAACCACGGCGCAGTACCGGTCACCAGCATAATCCGCCGCAGCTGCTGCAACACCGGATGCTCCAGCGTGCAGTCCATCAGCCAACGAGCTAACCCTTGTCCCTGGTAGTCCGGGGAGACAAACACATCGCACAGATAGCCAAAAGTGGCATAATCCGTCACCAGACGCGCAAATCCAATCTGCTGGTGTTGATGGTACAGGCCAAAACACAGGCTATTGTCGATAGACAGCTGCACCGTCGGCAACGAAATGCCGTTCGCCCAGCTTGAGGTGGTCAAGAATGCGTGAGTAAAGACGAGATTTAATTCACTTTTATCACTGCTGATCCGGTATTCGCCCCGCTGCCACTGCCAGTTTTGCTCCATCGTTTTTCATCTCATTGATAATGATAGTTATCTGAAGACTCTGCCCTTGCCGCAATCGCTGCTGGCCCAATAAACATCGCTCCCGCGTCGCCAAGTTGCAACCGACGCCGTACTTAAATTAATCAATAGCGTATATACTTTGAGCAAACGCGATGGCGATAAAATCGCCGGTTGTCGGCGCCAGCTGTGCGCCAGGTCGTGTTTTCACAGGGCTAAAGACGCTAACCTAATGAATTCGCAGGCAGCACAGAGGGGGTGTACCATGTGGCAAGCCGTTAGCCGTCTGTTAAGTGAACATCTTGGCAGCGCAGAAATCCGCGAAAGGACCGAACTGCCCGGGGGAGAAATCCATCCGGCGTGGCGCGTGAGTTACGGTGACAACCAGGTATTTGTCAAATGCGATGCTCGCGAACTGTTGCCCATTTTCACCGCCGAAGCCGACCAACTGGCCTTGTTGGCGCGCAGTAAAACCGTACGTGTCCCGCAGGTCTACGGCGTCGGCAGCGATCGGGATTACAGCTTCTTGCTGCTGGAATACCAAACCCTGAAACCTTTCGACGCCCATGGCGCCTACTGTCTTGGCCAACAGCTGGCCCACCTGCACAAATGGAGCGAGCAGCCGCAGTTTGGCCTCGACTTCGACAACGATTTGTCCACCACCCCGCAACCCAACGCCTGGCAGCGCCGCTGGTCAGAATTTTTTGCCGAACAGCGCATTGGCTGGCAGTTGCAAATGGCGGCAGAGAAAGGCATGACCTTCGGGGATATCGACGAGATTGTCGACATCGTGTATTTGCGTTTGCAGCATCATCAGCCGCAACCTTCTCTTCTGCACGGAGATTTGTGGCCGGCCAACTGCGCAATGACCGCCGACGGTCCACTGCTGTTCGATCCGGCCTGCTACTGGGGCGACAGAGAGTGTGACTTGGCCATGCTGCCGCTGTACCCGGAGCTGCCACCGCAGATCTACGACGGCTACCAAAGCGTCTGGCCGTTGGAGAGCGGCTTTATCGACCGTCAGCCGCTGTATCAGCTGTATTACCTGCTCAACCGCAGCAACTTGTTCGGCGGTCAGCATCTGGTTCGGGCTCAACGCGCGGTGGAAGTGCTGCTGCATCCAGAGTCCCGATAAAATAAAGGCGCTGATATCAGCGCCTACACTCAATAAATCAGGCCGCTCCGGCCAGTTGACCCAGCAGCTTGATCACAAACCAGCCAATCACCGCAATCACCACCGGCAAAATGTACAGCGGGAAGTATTGCAGCAAGATGGTGTGGTGCGGCAGCGTAATGCGCTCTTCCAACTGCGCACGCGTGTGCCCTTCGCTGCCTTTAGCCTGTTCGAGGATCATCTGGTCTTCCAGGCCTTCGCGGATAAACTTCACCTGACGTGACATACGTGCGCCAGAGGCCTGCAGCGCCAGTCCGACAAAAATCAGAATATAAATGATGATAAACATCAGGTTCGCGCCGCTGAACAGGCTTTTTTCTACGTCAGGCACCGGCGAGTTATACCAGAAGATATTCAGGAAAGAGGTGTTGAAGCGCACCATGTCCACCATCACGTGGACAAAATCCAGCATCACCGCATTGATGCCTTTAGTTTTTTCGCTGTGCTGATACACAAACATCAGCATTGAGATCAGCGTTGACAGCAACGCAGGGATGAAAACCACCCAGCCAAGAATGCGTTTTAAAATGGCAATGCGCCCAGCCTGTTGATACGTCATGTGTTCCCCTTGTAAGCGACGTAACCGTAATGGGCTAAGTCTACCTGTAGTTACTGAAACTCGCCCACCGTTTTCTTCAGCACTGCTGTGCTACAAGCGTAGCCGGGATTATCCGAAATCAACAGCTTAACGGCGGCCGCGCAGTACCGGTAAATAGTTATATAGTTAAATCAATCCGTTTAAACAGGGGCCGCCATGATTCGGCTGATTATCTTATTGCTCGGTGCGCAAGCTCTGCAGGGTCAACGCCGTCTGTTGATGCTGTTCGGCTGGGTTTGGATCGCCGTCGGCGCGCTGATGCTGTTCGATGTACTTCAGGACGGGCGTTCAGTGCTGGCGTTGGATGCGCTGGCGGTACTGCTGGCGCTGGAGGGGTTAGTGGCGATTTCCGCCGCACTGGTGATCGGCTCATCCGCCAGTCGCCCAGTGATGCTGAAGGGACTGGGCTTTTTGTTTCTGGCCTTTTTAGTTTGGGACGTGCCCGCCGACGACAACATCGTCGCCACGCTGGTGTTTGGCAGCGCGCTGCTGCTTGATGGCGCGGTTCGCATCGCTTCTTCTACGGTGATCCAGCACAGCCGCTGGAAACCGGTCGCACTGGCGGGCAGCGGAGAAATCCTGCTTTCACTGATGATTTTTGTCGGCTGGCCGGTGCCACACCGAATGACGGTGCCTTTTTGTATCGGCGTGATGATCCTGCTTTCCGGCTGGGCATTGCTGCGCATTGCGCGGCGTCTGGAGAGTTTTTCGCTGAATCAAAGCCCGCAACACCCCGCTGCGCTAGCGACCGATGAGGCTACCCCGCTCAGGGTTCATGTCTGGACACCGATGGGATCGGCCAGGGATGCCCGCCGACGTTATATCGTCGATCGCTACATCGCAGCGGTGGACGGCGGCGGCAATATCTCCACCGGTCATGTCGCCCTGGCATTGGCGCCGGATGTCTACATCAGCCACTACCCGCTTAACGATATCAGCCAGTCGTCACAAGATTTCCGCCGGTTATTGCACTCCGGCGAGCAAAACAACGTCGAAGGGCGTTTTCTGCCCGATTTGCAGCAGGAAGTGGCGGCCTGGTGCCCGCCGGACAAAAAAATCCAGTTTCACCGCTACAACCCTGCGGCGCTGCGCACCTTCTGGCAAAGTTATCAACAGGACGCCACCTACAATCTGACCCGACGCAACTGCTCCACCACGGTCATCCAGGCGCTCGACAGTGCGCTGGAAGGCGTGCTGGGCGATAAACATCTGTGGCGACGTTTCCTGTTGCTGATGCTCGATCCCAACCTGTGGATGTTGGCGGTGCTCCGTAGCCGTGGCGAAAGCATGACCTGGACACCGGGACTGGTGCTGGATTATGCCCGCATGCTGCAACAGGTCACCGAACGCCAGCATCAGCGCTGGTGGCTAAAAGTGCAGGAGATGTGGCGCATCCTGCGTTTCGGCAAGGCTCAGCCACGCAGGCAAAAATTTTAGTCTCGCCGCCAGCGATGATAAAGTGTCGGGCACATTCACCGGCACCGGCAGGAGTTAACCGTTAATGGCCTATTCGCAACGCATTGAAACCGCAATTTTTGATATGGACGGTTTATTGATCGATTCAGAACCGCTGTGGCTACAGGCAGAGCTGGATATCTTTGGCGCACTGGGGTTGGATTTGTCTGACCGCCACAAGCTGCCGGATACCCTGGGTCTGCGCATCGATCTGGTGGTGAGAATGTGGTACCAGGCCATGCCGTGGCAAGGGGTGTCGCAGGAGGAAGTCTCTGCACGCATTATCGAGCGCGCCATCGAACTGGTGCGCGAAAAGCGTCCCCTGCTGCCTGGCGTGCAACAGGCGCTGGAGCTGTGTCGCAGCCTGGATTTGAATATTGGCCTGGCCTCCGCCTCACCGCTGCACATGCAGCAACAGGTGCTGCAGATGTTTGACCTCGAAGGCTACTTTGATCACTTGGTTTCCGCCGAGTATCTGCCCTACAGCAAACCGCACCCGGAGGTGTACCTGATCGCCGCCGAGCGTCTGGGTAGCGATCCCCTGCGCTGCATAACGCTGGAAGACTCGTTCAACGGCATGATTGCCACCAAGGCCGCGAGAATGCGTTCTATCGTTATCCCTGCCCACGAGTATCGTCATGATAGCCGTTGGGCGTTGGCCGACCACAAGCTCGACTCGCTTGAGCAGCTCACGTCCGAACACCTGGCATAGTTTGTCCGGCATCGGTTGCTCCCGGTGCCGCTTTCATTATTGCCTTTCCTTGAAATCCCCACTTAATCTCAAAACCGCGCCTTGCGTCATAAAATAAATAAAACATTATTTCATTTTTATTGAGTTACCGTTCCGCCTTCTTTATTCTGCGGTTCAAGAAAGTCGCCGGATGCTGGCGCAGGCTGTTACTGCCACGCAGCCGAATCCTGTAGCCCGGCGCTTTCTCCTCCGCCCTCTCTCTGACTGCAGCAAAAACAGACAACGCCTGGCCATTTAAGTAACAAGCCGTTGTAAAACTGAGAAAAATAAACAATTGGTTACAGGGTAACTGCTTCCACCACTGGGAATTTTCCCATATACTGGATAAATTAACAGTTTATCAGCCGGAACAGCAGTATGACCGCGGAAGGACATCTTATTTTCTCTGTCGCTTGCGCGATTTTCGCCAAGAAGGCCGAGGTGACACCGGAGCTGGCTACCGGCGACTGGTGGC
Organism: Serratia sp. OS31; assembly: GCF_014164835.1. Lineage (NCBI taxonomy): Bacteria > Pseudomonadati > Pseudomonadota > Gammaproteobacteria > Enterobacterales > Yersiniaceae > Serratia > Serratia sp. OS31. Next base: position 31,014 of record NZ_JACJFQ010000017.1, read on the forward strand.
ATATCATCCCCGCGGCGCTACTCACCTCGCTGCTGCCCGATATCGATCACCCCAAGTCGGTACTGGGTCAACGCCTGCGCTGGATTGCCATTCCGATCTCTCGCGCCTTCGGTCACCGCGGTTTTACCCATAGCCTGCTGGCGATCGCCGGCGGCATGGCGCTGTTTCAACTTGACGTGCCGCGCAGTTGGCCAATCCCGGCCGACGTCTTGCATGCCATGATCATCGGTTACTTCAGCCATCTGCTGGCAGACATGCTCACCCCCGCCGGCGTGCCTTTACTCTGGCCATGCCGCTGGCGTTTTCGTCTGCCGCTGCTAAATTCTCAGAAAGGCAATCAGCTCGAGCGCGCCCTGTGCCTTTGTCTGGTGGCTTTCGCTATCTATTGGCAGGGCGGATGCACCATCCCAGTGCAATCTTATTTTGAGCAAATAAAAAATATCAGACTGTGATCACAAAAAATCGGCCACCGATTAACCGGAAAGCACATTAATTAAACAAATTAATGCGATGAGTTATATCAAATTCCATTTGGATATAAGTAGGCCGTTACGCAAACTGTTACGATATTTAGTATCGCTACGCCATGGTGCATAGCCATTTTCATATAAGAAAAAATTATTGGAGACATTGGGGATGAATTTTCCGCTGGTTATTAACGTGGTGATTTTTGTCGCCCTCCTTTTGCTGTTGGCGCAAAGCCGCCATAAGCAATGGAGCCTGGCGAAAAAAGTACTGATCGGCCTGGTGATGGGCGTGGTATTCGGACTGGCGCTGCAGCTGGTGTACGGCTCGGACAACCCGGTACTGAAAGAATCCATCAGCTGGTTCAACATCGTCGGTAACGGCTATGTGCAGCTGCTGCAAATGATTGTCATGCCGCTGGTCTTCGCCTCGATTCTGAGCGCGGTCGCCAAGCTGCACAACGCCTCTTCCCTGGGGAAAATCAGCTTCCTGACTATCGGCACCCTGTTGTTCACCACGCTGATTTCAGCGCTGGTCGGCGTACTGGTGACCAACCTGTTTGGGCTGACGGCGGAAGGTTTGGTACAGGGTGCGCAGGAAAGCGCGCGTCTGTCAGCGATCCAAAGCAACTATGTGGGCAAACTGGCAGACCTGACCGTGCCGCAGATGGTGCTGTCCTTCATTCCTAAAAATCCGTTCGCCGATCTGACCGGTGCCAGCCCGACGTCGATCATCAGCGTGGTGATCTTCGCGACCTTCCTTGGCGTAGCGTCGCTGCAGTTGCTGAAAGACGACAAGCCTAAGGGCGAACGCGTGCTGGTCGCTATCGACACCCTGCAGGCTTGGGTGATGAAGCTGGTGCGTCTGGTGATGAAACTGACTCCGTACGGCGTTCTGGCGCTGATGACCAAAGTGGTTGCCGGTTCTAACGTTCACGACATCATCAAACTGGGTAGCTTCGTGGTCGCCTCTTATTTGGGTCTGGCGATCATGTTTGCTGTGCACGCTGCCCTGCTGGCCTTCACCGGCGTTAATCCGCTGAAGTTCTTCCGCAAGGTATGGCCGGTCATCACTTTCGCCTTTACCAGCCGCTCCAGCGCCGCCAGCATTCCGCTGAACGTGGAAGCGCAGACCCGTCGTCTGGGCGTACCGGAATCCATTGCCAGCTTCTCGGCCTCGTTCGGCGCCACCATTGGCCAGAACGGCTGTGCAGGCTTGTACCCAGCGATGCTGGCGGTCATGGTGGCACCTACCGTCGGGATTAACCCGCTGGACCCGGTGTGGATCGCTACCCTGGTCGGTATCGTCACCATCAGCTCTGCCGGTGTCGCCGGCGTGGGTGGCGGCGCGACTTTCGCTGCGCTGATCGTGCTGCCGGCAATGGGCCTGCCAGTGACGCTGGTTGCCCTGCTGATCTCCGTTGAACCGCTGATCGACATGGGCCGTACTGCGCTGAACGTCAACGGCTCTATGGCGGCAGGTACCATCACCAGCCAACTGATGAAGCAAACGGACAAGTCCATTATGGACAGTGAAGACGAAGTGGAACTGGCTCACCAGTAAACCTCGTCGGCAATAAAAAACCGGGGCTGCTAAAGGCCCCGGTTTTTTATATCCGCAATCCGCTCAGGGCCGTTCGCCCGCCGCCAGCCGCTGATTGATTTCAGCAATCACATCCGGCAGCTGTGCCAATGTATCAATCACGTAGTGCGCACCGGCGGCATACAGTTTATCGGTTGCCAAAGCGCGCCGCTTGTTAACTTCCGACTCACTCATTTGTTGGTATTCCTGCCAGGTAGCACCAAACTCGTTACCCGACAGCGCCAGCCCGATGCTCCACATGCCTGCATTCAATCCTTCGCTGATACCCGGCACTGCATCATCCACTTTCACACAGTGCGCCACCGAATCGATACCCAGCGTAATCACGTTTTGCAGCGCCATCCACGGGCCTGGACGCCCACCGGCGGCCAAATCGTCAGTTGCAACCCAGTGATCCGGCGCGTAACCCCGCAACGCCGCTGCCGGCGCCAGCACTTCCATCACCGCCCGTGGATAACCCGAACAGGAACCTATCTTGATGCCCTGCTCACGCAATGCAGCAATCACCTGCGGAACGCCCTCAATCGGGTCGGCAAAGTCGACCACCTTAGCAATTTGCAACGGCATAAAAGCCTGATACAGCGCGTCAATGTCCTGATGGCTCATGGAGCGGCCCAACTGCTGCCGCCAGCGTGCATCCACCTCGGGCAGTTTACCCAAGGCCTCTATGTGCTGCCATTTGCCCAACCCCATCGGAATGCGCGCCTCCGCCAGGCTGATGTCGATATCAAAAATCTGCTTAAAGGCCTCAACAAAAATCTGCGTCGGCGCAAAGGAGCCGAAATCCACCGTGGTGCCGGCCCAGTCGAGTATCACTGCGTTAATCTGACTCATGCTAATCCTTATTGCTCCCAGTACATTGCCTGCCCGACCGCAGCCAGCAAACGTTCGATATCCTGCGGGTAAACTTCGCCGATATTGCCAATGCGGAAGCAGTCGCTCTGCGACACCTTACCCGGATAGATGACAAAGCCCTGCTGTTTCAGGCGCTGATAGAACTCCGTAAAGCGGTAAGTCTCAGCCTTCGGCGAATAGAACGCGGTGATGATCGGCGAGTGCAAATCATCCTCCAGCAGGGTCTCGAACCCCAGCGCGCGCATTCCAGCCACCAGCCGCTGCTGGTTTCCACGGTAGCGGGCGTGGCGGGCATCGATGCCCCCTTCCTGCTCCAGTTCGCACAGTGCTTGCGCAAAAGCCAGTACCGTATGCGTTGGCGAGGTAAAGCGCCATTTACCGGCGTTATCTTCCATACAGCGCCACTGGGCATACAGATCCAACGACAGCGATCGCGAGCGGCCTGCGCACTTGTCCAGCTCATTACGACGGGCAATAACAAAGGCGAAGCCTGGCACGCCCTGAATGCATTTATTCGCCGAGCTGATCAGATAATCGATGCCCAGCGCATCGACATCCAGCGGAATGCCGCCGAAACTGCTCATCGCATCCACGATCAGGGTTTTGCCATTTCGCGCCGCCAGGCCCGAAACTCGCTCCAGCGGATTGAGCATCCCAGTCGTGGTTTCGCAATGCACCATGGCGATATGGCTGATGCCCGCATCGCCTTTCAGTACCGCTTCCATCGCCTCGATATCAGGCTCGTTCACTTCACCGCAGTTAAATGCGTGGTGATTGATATCCATCAGCCGGGCCATTTCTATCATCCGAGCGCCATAGGCGCCGTTGTTAACGATCAGCAGTTTGTCCTGCGGGCCGATCGCCGTGCCCAATACCGCCTCGACCGCAAAGCTGCCGCTGCCTTGCAACAGCACCGAGCTGTAACCGCTTGACCGGGTTGCCAGCGCTTCCAGCTTGCGGCGAATACTCTGCACCACGCCCAGGTTGTAATCTTCATCCCAGGTGCAGCTATCGAACAGCATCGCTTCCTTCACCGTTTTTGAAGTGGTCAACGGGCCAGGGGTTAACAGCAAATAATCGCGCTCAGACATGTCATTCACCTAATTGGTCTATACCAGATGGGTATTATACTGATGGCAATCTGGCCCTCGGGTCAAACGCCAACCGCAGGTGAAACAAAAAATTCATCTGGGCATGTATAATGAGCACGTGCCGAAATGCCATAGCGAGATGAAATGAAAGAACATCTGGGTGAGTTGCCCCACTACCTGCAAATCAAGGAACAGCTACAGGCGCGCATCACTCGCGGCGCGCTGAAGGCGGGCGATAAGCTGCCTTCCGAACGTGAACTGTGCGCCATTTTCTCTACTACCCGCGTCACCGTGCGGGAAAGCCTGGCGCAGTTGGAAGCCACCGGTGCCATCTATCGCGCCGACCGCCGGGGTTGGTTTGTTACGCCGGAGAGGCTGTGGCTGGATCCAACGCAGAACACCAACTTCCACCGATTGTGCCAGGAGCAGGGGCGCACGCCGCGCACTGAGCTGTTGTCCGCCGAAAAAACTGCGGTGCCACTCGACGTGATGCAACCGTTAGCGCTGGAGCCGAGTGACCTAATTTATCTGCTGCGCCGCGTACGCTATGCCGACGGCCGGGCTATTTGCTATTGCGAGAACCACTGCCTGCCGCAGCGGGTGCCTGAATTGCTCAACCAGGATCTTAACGGCAGCCTGACCGAGATTTATCAGCAACGGTACAATTTGATTTACCACCGGATGCACCTGTCGTTTTACCCTACCGCCCTGCCATACGCCGCCGCCACTGCGTTGGGCGCGATGGTTGGCTTGCCCGCACTGCTGCTACGCCGGTTAAACTACGACCAGCACGGGCGAATTCTCGATTTTGATATCGAATACTGGCGACATGACAGCCTGCGTATTGAGGTCGATACGCTGTGATCTCTGCCCTGTGCCAAACAAAAAAGGGCGCCGCCGGTGAATGGCTGCGCCCTTGATTTGATCAACTGACCGGATCAGAACGGGTAGTCGTGATAGCCCATTTGCTCGGAAATGTTGCGTGCAGCTGTGTGCAGGCGTTTGACATAATCTGCCCTGGCATCATCAGAATAACGAATCGACGGGAACGAAATGCTCAGGCCGGCGGTCACTACGCCAAAGCGGTCAAATACCGGCACCGCAATACAGCGTAGCCCTTCTTCCTGCTCTTCGATGTCCTCACCCACCCCTTGCTCGCGCACTTGATCCAACAGCGACAACAGCGTTGTGGCATCGGTCAGGGTGTTTGGCGTGCTGCGCGTAAACGCGATCTGCGAAAGAATTTGCTCCACTTCCGCCCGATCGCGCCAGGCCAGCAACACTTTACCGATAGCGGTACTGTGCAACGGGTTGCGCCGGCCGATGCGCGAATACATGCGCAGATTATATTGCGCATCGATTTTGTGGATATAGACAATGCTGTCTTCGTCCAGCGCCCCAAGATGAATGGCCTCCCGGGTGTGATTCGACAACTCGCGCATTTGAACATCGGCAATACGGATCAGATCGACGTTCTGCAACGACTTGGCACCCAGTTCAAACAGCTTGAGCGTCAGCGCATATTTTTCCGTTTCCCCTTCCTGCGACACATAGCCCAGCGACTTCATGGTCTGAAGAAAACGGTATACGGTACTTTTGGACATCATCACCCGCTGGGAAAGCTCAGTAATGCCGATCTCGCGTTCCTCGCCCAGCGCCTGCAAGATGCCGAACACCTTCAGCACGGAGGAAACCGCATCCGGTTGTTTATCTGGATCTGCGTTCACCATAGTCAAAATCCTACCCAGCTTTTGTGTTTTAAGAAATTTGAACAAGGGTTTCAGTATACGCGGTACCGCAGAAGCCACGCAATCGCGGCTGGGCTGAATGCCCGCAGGATCTCATCGGTTATTACAATTGAGCGGAAAACTGTGGATGCAATCGCAGACGAACATGATTAGCATGGTAATACTCCCCCGGATTAATACCTTCGAGATCAACATGCGTTCTTGTACCGACGGCCTCCCCGTCCCGCAGCGCTATGGGGCAATCCTCGCCATTGCCCTCGGCATTACCGTTTCCGTGCTCGACGGCGCAATCGCCAACGTGGCGCTGCCGACTATCGCCCGCGATCTGAACGCCAGCCCGGCCAGCTCCATCTGGGTGGTGAACGCCTATCAGTTAGCCATCACCATTTCCCTGCTGTCGCTGGCGTCGTTCGGCGATCTGATTGGCTACCGCCGTATCTATCAGGCCGGTCTGCTGGTCTTCAGCGTGACCTCACTGTTTTGCGCGCTGTCAGATTCGCTGACGACACTGACTATTGCTCGCGTGCTTCAGGGGTTTGGCGCTGCCGCCATCATGAGCGTCAACACCGCGCTGATCCGCATTATCTATCCGCAGCGTTTTCTCGGGCGCGGTATGGGCATCAACTCGCTGATTGTCGCCTTTTCTTCGGCTGCCGGGCCCACGGTGGCGGCGGCAATACTCTCGGTGGCCTCCTGGCAATGGCTGTTTGCCATCAACTTGCCGATCGGCATTGTGGCGCTGCTGCTGGGGATGAAATACCTTCCCGCCAACAGCCAGAAAAGCGCCAATCAACGTTTTGATCCGACCAGCGCGGTGATGAATGCGCTGACGTTCGGCTTGCTGATCACCGCCATCAGCGGTTTTGCTCAGGGCCAGAGCCTGACGCTGATTTTCAGTGAAATCGCCGCGCTGCTGGTCATTGGTTTCTTTTTTGTCCGCCGCCAGCTGCGCCAGGAATTTCCGCTGCTGCCGGTCGACCTGCTGCGTATCCCGATTTTCGCTCTGTCGATGGGCACCTCGATTTGTTCCTTTACCGCACAAATGCTGGCGATGGTTTCGCTACCTTTCTTTCTGCAAGGGGCGCTGGGACGCGATGAGGTTGCCACCGGACTGTTGCTGACCCCCTGGCCGCTGGCGATTATCGTCATGGCACCGTTGGCCGGGCGGCTGGTGGAGCGGATCCACGCCGGATTATTGGGGTGTATCGGCCTGGCGGTGTTTGCATTGGGGTTATTCTTGCTGGCATTGCTGCCGCATAACCCTTCCGATCTGGATATCATTTGGCGCATGGTGCTGTGCGGTGCCGGCTTCGGGCTGTTTCAATCGCCCAATAACCACACCATTATTTCCTCCGCCCCGCGCAACCGCAGCGGCGGTGCCAGCGGCATGTTGGGTACCGCTCGCTTATTGGGGCAGACTTCCGGCGCCGCTCTGGTGGCGCTGATGTTCAATTTGTTCCCCACCTCAGGCACCCACGCCTCGCTGATCCTGGCCGGTACCTTTGCCACGCTGGCGGCGGCAGTCAGTAGCCTGCGCATTACCCAACCGCGAGCGCAAACGGCAGAAAACCCTGAGCAAGCCAAATAGCAGGCATAAAAATGTTATCACCAGTGATGGCGTAACGAAGATGACGTTGACGTTTCTTCCTGAGCGTCTTGAGCCATTGCCGGATGCGGGCCGCGAAAAACGGCTCATCAAGGAATAGCCACGCTTCATAGAGAATCAGCAGCGTGGGCGCCGTCGAAAAAGACGCGCGGTTCTTAGGCTACGGCAAGCAACGGAGATGCCGCAGCTCCATCGTCATTCCCTCTTGGAGGGTTGCGTTGTGCGAGGTTCGCCAAGAACCGCCAACGCCTTGAATACGAACAACCCACCCACGCCTGCGATCAGGGCCAGCACGATAGCGAACAGCGTGGCGCCACCCGCCAGCCCAAGCCGGTCGATCAGATAGCCGGCCGCCACCGGCAGCAGCCCCGCCGGGATGTAGCCGCCGATGTTGAGCACTGCATTCGCTTCGGCGCGTCGTCCGTCGGTCACATGCAGGCCAATCAGGGTCAGGCCGCCCAACTGGCCCAGGCCCTGTCCGGCACCCGCCAGCAGCGTCGCCACTACCAGCATCGGTGTGAGCGAGGTATGCGCGGCGATGCCCAGACTCGCCATCGCCAGTACCGTTGCTGTGGTGCTGGCCAGGAAGATCGAGCGTATCGGCCAGTGTCGCACCACGAACTGCACTCCGGTGGCGGTCAGGAACATGGCGCAGGCCATACCGCCGGCGATCATGGGGCTACTCACGTCGAGCAGCCGGGAAAGCAGCGATGGCCCCAGCGCCAGCACGAACGAGGTTGCAGTGATAGCCGGCCCGAAGGTGGCGATGCCACAGGCCAGATGCCGCCGATTGGCGGCGGGCACCTTGGGCAGCCGAAGCTGCAATGGCTGGCCGCTGGATCGAACCGGACGGCCCAAGGGCAGCAAGCAGGCAACGACCAGCGCACTGCCAAGAACGGCCAGCTCGGTGCCGAACACCGGCAGGATCGGATGCGCCCGCGTTTGCGCCAAGCCACCCGCGAGCAGCGGCCCCAGTCCGGCTCCGAACACCATCGACACCGAAGCCAGCAACGCCGCCTGGCGCCTGCGATCTCTACCGCCCAGGTCACCGACTGCCGCCATGCCAGCCGATACCATGACGCCCACTGCGATGCCCGTCAGCAGTCGGGCAATACCCAGAGCCAGCACTGACTGCGCACCGGCGAACAGCAGGCAGGCCGTCAGCGCGGCCAGCAGGCCTGGCAGCAGGATCGGCCTGCGGCCATAGCGGTCGGACAACTGCCCGGCGACCAGCAAGGAGCCCAGCAACCCGGCGATGTAGAGGGCGAAGATCACCGTCAGCATACCGGTGGAGAATCCGAGTTGCTGCTGCCAGTAGACGTACAGCGGCGTCGGTGAGTTTGACAGCATGAACACGGCCGTCACCAGCCATGCCGCGCTCCACATGGGAACCGTCGATGAGCGGCCGGTCATGGCTGGGCCTCTCCGGCATCCTGCATCGCTGCATCGTCCACCCCGACGGGAAAATCCGGCAGCAGGTATTCTGCCAGGACTTCAGCGGAGGGACGCCGCAACAGTTTCAGATTCAACACGACGAGGAGCACCCCTTGCGCCAGTTGCTGCTTCCAAAGGACGATCAGCGCATGCCTGCCAGTACCGGTGTCAAGGAATGGCACGTCGCGCAGCCAGATGGCAGCGAAACCGAGTGCATCAGCCTGGCTCATGCCGCCGCTCCCGAGTCTTCATGGGCACGCGAACGGCCGAGCAAGGCAAACACCAGCAATGCCGTCAGTGCCGACGAGATAGCCAGAACGTACAAAACCCAGCGGAATGCGTGGTCGTAGGTTGCCAACAGCAAGGCGCGTTCACCGGGTACCAGCGCGGACGCCTGCGCCAAATCGCCCAGTGCGGCACGGTTGGCGGCCTCGATCACAACGGTTGGAGCAGCCGCGCCCAAGGTGCCGAGCAACCCAGTCTGGATCAGGAACGCCAACAGCGCACCCGCCACTGCAATGGCGATGCCGTCAGCCGAGACGCGCACGCAGTTGAAGATCCCGGTAGCCATGCCCGCGCGCTCTTTCTCCACCACGCTCACGGCCATGCCGTCCATCAACCCCCAAGGCAGGCCAATGCCGATGCCGATAAGCACCAGCGGCACCACCAACGCGGGACCAGCCCCCCCCGCCAGCACCTGGCCCAGCCAGATCAGCCCGACCGCCACCATCAGCAGCCCGACGCCGGACAACATGCCGGAGGTGAACCAGCGCGACAGCAGCGCGGCAAGGAACGGCACCACCAGCAGCGGCGCAGCCAGAGCAATCATCATTTTCCCCGCATCGAGTGCGCCCAGCCCGTCGATACCGATAAAGCGGCCCGGCAGCATCACGATCAACGTGACGAAAAAGAAGGCCGGCGACGCGCCCAGCACCTGCACGCCGACGAAACGCGCACGGCCGAACAACGATAGGTCAAGCATCGGGCGGGCGACACGCTGCTCGATCCGCACGAAGGCCACGAACAGCACTACCGCCGCCAGCAGCGAGCCTATGACCGTGGCACTATGCCAGCCATCCTCCGGCGCCAGCAGGATGCCGTAGGTGAACAAGGTGAGCGCGGCGGTGAAGCTGATGGCGCCCGGCCAATCCAGGCCGGTGGCCTGCGGGTCGCGGGACTCCGTGGCGCTGGCCCATACCAGCCCGAAGCCAGCTACACCGATCAGCGCCGTCGCCAGAAACACCCAGCGCCAGCCGGCGATTTCCACCAGCCAGCCCGCTGCCAACGGCCCGAAGGCCAGGCCGATTCCGAACGTGGTGCCAAGCAGGCTGAATACCCGCGTGCGGATCGGGCCGTGAAAGGTCTGCGCCAGCGAGGACATGGCGCCGGCAAAGGCGGCTGCGCCACCCAGTCCTTGAGCCAGGCGCAGGCCGTCGATCCAGCCGACCGAGGGTGCCAGCGGAATGGCGAACGTCACCAGCGCAAACAGCGCCAGCCCAACCAGCCACACGCGCTTACGCCCATAGGTGTCGGTCAGACTGCCGGCCGCCATCATGGCGCTACCGTAGGTCAGGATGTAGCCATTAACCACCCAGTTCAATTGCACCGCCGTCCCGCCCAGTTCCTGGCTGATGGACGGCAGCACGACGGCCGGCCCGGTGAAGCACAACGGGATCAGGATGCCGGTGAGGCAGGCGGCCAGCAGTTGCAGCCAGTCGCGGCCGTTAGTGCCGCCAATGGCGGCCGAGGCGTGTGTCATGGAAAAGCTCCGCTAAAGAATCCGTGAAGGGGCAGGCAGGCGTCAAAGCCATGGCTCGAAAGCCAAGGCCGCCGCATCCAACCTGTGCAGCCGCCAGCGTAGGCGTTCGCACGATTAAGAAAAATAGGCTAAGGTTCCGAACATATCGGACAAATATTCTTAAATTGGCGGCGCAATGGATTTCCTCAACGGCATCGAATTCTTCGTGCAGGCGGCCGAAGCCCGCAGCTTTTCTGAGGCTGGGCGGGTGCTCGGCATCTCGTCTTCCGCCGTAGGTAAAAGCGTGGCGCGACTTGAAGAACGGCTGGGGGTGCGCCTGTTCCATCGCAGCACGCGCAGCATTACACTAACGGCCGAAGGCGCTCTGTTCCTCGAGCGTTGCCGTCGTATCCTCTCTGAAGTCGAGGCTGCGGAGCTGGAACTGTCGGAAACCCAGCAGGCGCCCCGAGGCAAGCTGCGCGTGAGCCTGCCGCTGGTCAGCGGCCTGGTCATGCCGGCGCTGACGGCCTTCATGCACCGCTACCCGGCCATCGAGCTGGATGTGGATTTCTCGGATCGGATGGTCGATGTGATCGAGGATGGATTCGATGCCGTCATTCGCACCGGGGAACCGGCGGACTCCCGGCTGATGTCGCGTCCGCTGGGCACCTTTAAGCTGCTGCTGATCGGTGCGCCCCGGTACTTCGCCGCACGCGGCACGCCACGCGTGCCGTCCGACCTGGCGGGCCATTCCTGCCTGCAACACAAGTTCCCTAGCACCGGCAAGTTCGAGCCATGGCCCTTGCGCGTGCCGGAGGGCGAAGCGGAACCTGTCCTTCCGGCCTCAATGGTGTGCAATACCACCGAGGCCCTGGTTCACGTCGCCCGCGATGGCCTCGGGATCGCCTGCCTGCCGGACTTCATGGTGTGCGACGCGATCATGGCGGGCGAGCTGGTGACCGTACTGGACGACTTCAACCAGCATCAGGGCACCTTCCGCATGCTCTGGCCGTCGAGCAAGCACCTGGCACCGAAGCTGCGCGCGTTCATCGACTTCATGGGCGCGGCGCTTTTTAAGTCCTGATGGTTAACCATCGGCTCGGGGGATCGAATCAACCCTACCCGACAAACTGCGTGGCCTGCGCAGGCGTTCGCCTCTGTCTGCTGGTAGGAAAGCTTCTCCATCAGCCCGGCGACGCCTGAAATAAAAAACCCCGGCAAGCCGGGGTTTTTTACGTTCTTTGGGTTACTTCAGGTACTGACCTGAACGCAGCGCTTCGATACGCTTATCGAGCGGCGGGTGAGACATGAAGAGTTCGCTGAACGACTTGGATTTGCCGTTAATGCAAAACGCCATCATGCTGCCCGCTTCCTGCGGTTCATAGCTGGTCTTCAGCCGTTGCAGCGCCGCGATCATCTTCTCGCGGCCCACCAGTTTGGCGGAGCCTGCATCGGCGTAGAACTCACGGTGACGCGAGAACCACATAGTGATGATGCTGGCCAGGATACCGAACACCAGTTCCAATACCATCGACACGGCAAAGTAGATCATCGGGTTGCCGTTACTTTCCCCTTCACCGTCGCGGTTACCCAGGAAGCCGGCGGCGACCTGCGCAATCAGGCGCGAGATAAAGATCACGAAGGTGTTCACGATACCCTGAATCAGCGTCATGGTGACCATGTCACCGTTGGCGACGTGGCTGATTTCGTGGGCGATAACCGCCTCCGCTTCGTCACGGCTCATGCTTTGCAGCAGACCGGTACTGACGGCGACCAATGAAGCGTTACGACGCGCGCCGGTGGCGAAGGCGTTAATGTCCGGTGCGTGATAAATAGCGACCTGCGGCATGGCAATGCCTGCCTGCTGCGACTGACGGCGTACCGTTTCCAGCAGCCAGTTTTCGGTTTCATTACGCGGCTGTTCAATCACTTCCCCGCCAACGGAGCGCAGCGCCATCCATTTGGACATCAGCAGTGAGACAAAAGAACCGCCGAAACCAAACAGCCCGGCCATGATCATCAGGCCCTGAACGCTACTGGATTGGATTCCTGTCAGGCTGAGCACCAGCCCGAAAACCAACATCACCGCCAGGTTGGTGAGCAGGAACAGAGCTATACGCATCATAAAATGTTTACTTCCTCATAAATGTTAACAAAACGCTGCCTCGGATACCCTAGATCGTATGGGCATTCGTCACAGTTTCAAGAGTTGTGCGCCATTAACCTACTAAAAATACGAAACTTTACAAAAACGGCGCTCAAGCAATACCTTTCAAATTGTAAACGATTGTTGCGCAAAGCGGTGAGTTTTTATAGGAATTTTATCTGCGACCCAATACGTTCAACCGAACAAAATTTCGTCCCCTGTGCGGGAAGCAAAATTTACGCCAGCCCCAGCCGGTAGGGCTTTCGACACAAAGCACCGCCATTCTCGCTGACGCCTGGCCTATTCCATACAGACAGAAGGTTTGAATCTTAATTATAATTGTTACAATATAACATAACAATTTAACGTAAAAGGATGTCACTCATGATGTTGCGTATCTTCTGGGGGTTATGCGCGTGGCTATTTCTCTGCCACAACGCGCTGGCCGAGATCCACCTGACGGACGTTGAGGGACGGCAGGTTACGCTGACTGCTCCGGCTCAGCGCGTCTATATCGGTTTTTACTACGAGGATTTCCTGGCGGTTAACGGCCCCGACAGCCTTCAGCAAGTGGTCGCCTTCTCCAAAAGCGACTGGACCTTGCGTACCAGCCAATGGCCCCGCTATTTATCAGCCCTGCCTCGGCTCGGCGAGCTGGTAGATGTCGGTTCACTCTACAACCAGAGCTTTGATTTTGAGCGCCTGCTGACCACCCGACCAGACTTGTTGATCCTGGCAAAATGGCAACTTGAAGGATTCTCGAACTACTTGCCGGTGCTGCAACAGCTTGGCATCCCCTACATCGTTATCGATTTCAATCAAGGTGAAGAGGTCAAATTCACCAGCATTCGGGCGATGGGCCAGGCATTGGGTCATGCCGAGCGAGCCGAACGGCTGGTCAGCGCTTACCGCCAGAGTCTGGAAGACACTCAAAAACGCATCCGCCAGGCCAATCTAACACCGCCGACCACCTATATTGAGCTCGGAGACAAAGGCCCCGGAGAGTACAGCAGCAGCTATGGGGCTTCGGTCTGGGGACCGTTGCTGCAATTGGCCGGCGCCGACAACATCGCCGCCGGTGTGGTCACCAGTCCTTCTCCTCTGCGATCTGAGTATGTGTTGTCCAAGCGGCCCGAAGTCATTTTCCTCGCCGGCGGCGACTGGGCTAATATGCCCAATGCGGTGACGATGGGCTTTGGCGTTGCGCCGGCTCAGGTGCAGCAACGCCTGACACAATATGCCCATCGGCCGGGTTGGTCGCAGTTGCCGGCGGTCAAAAACCAGCGTATTTACGCGCTTTATCATGGGGGTGCACGCACACTCTATGACGCCATCTTTGTGCAATTCCTGGCGAAGGCACTCTATCCTTCCGCGTTTGAGGATGTCGATCCGCAGCTAAATCTGCAGCGTTTCTATCAGGAGTATTTGCCGATAGCCGCAGAGGGCGTCTTTCTGCTGCACTGGCAGGGGGAATAACCATGTCCTCCCTTTCTCCCGCTATCGTCCCGGGGCAACAACTGTTACGGCAGTTGTTGCTGCGCCGCTGGCTGCTGACCCTGGCACTGATCGGCGCGCTGTTGGCCGCTGTTCTTATCGATTTGGTCATCGGCGCCGCTGACCTAACCCCGTTCGACGTCCTGCGGCTGTTTTTACCCTCTTCGCAACCACAAGACGCGTTGCATCAAGTCATTTTCTGGTCCATTCGACTGCCGATGACCCTGACCGCCGTGGTGGTCGGTGCCAGCCTGGCGCTGGCGGGCCTGCTGATGCAAACCGTGCTGGCCAACCCGCTCGCCAGCCCCTATACGTTGGGCATTTCTGCGGCGGCCGGGTTTGGCGCCGCGCTGTCGATCCTCACCGGCTTCAGCATAGGCGGCACTCTGGCGCTGGGAACGCCGATATTGGCCTCGTTGATGGCATTGCTGGCCTGTATCCCAATCTACCTGATGGGAAAGCGGCAGGGCATGACGCCGCAGATCCTGGTGCTAAGCGGTATCGTGGTGCTGTTCTTCTTCCAGTCGCTGCAATCCTTGATGCTGTTTCTTGCTTCCCCCGAGGCCATGCAGCAAATCGTGTTCTGGCTTTTCGGCAGCCTGTTGAAAGCCACCCTGCACGGCGTACTGATAACCAGCTGTGTGTTGGGCTGCGCGCTGGCGATCTGCCTGCAGCAGGCCTGGCGACTCACTGCCCTTTCCGCCGGTGAAGAGCAGGCGCAGGGGTTGGGGATTAACGTGGGAGCCTTGCGCAAGCTGATCTTTTTGCTGGCCACGCTGCTGACCGCCGCCTCGGTGTCGTTCGTCGGCACCATAGGTTTTGTCGGACTGGTGGCTCCCCACTTCGCCCGCCTGCTGGTAGGCGAAGACCAACGCTATCTGATCTGCATTTCCGCCCTGTGTGGCAGCCTGCTGCTGGTGTGTGCCTCGATCATCTCCAAGCTGATCCTGCCCAATGGCGTAGTGCCGATCGGTATCATCATTGCGCTGATCGGCGTGCCGGTACTGTTCTACTTTGTCACCAAACAGGTAAAACGCCCATGACGCAGCTGACTCTCACCGGCCTCGGCGTCAGGCTGCACGGGCGCCAACTGCTCAGCGATATTTCCGTGACCTGGCCCGCTGCACAGCTCAGCGGCATTATTGGCCCCAACGGCGCCGGAAAATCCACGTTGTTAAAGGCCATTAACCACATGCTGCCGGCCAGCGGAAAAGTTGAATATCGGCAACAAGCGCTAAACCCGAAAACGACGCCGGTCGCCTACGTTCCGCAGCTCAACCGAAGCGATTCCGCATTGACCGTCTTTGAAATGGTGTTGCTCGGCAAGGTACGGCAGCTGCGTTGGCGCGTCAGCGCTGCCCAGGCAGAGGCGGTTGAACAGGCCCTCGCGGAATGCGGTATCGCCGATCTCGCCGCCCAGCCATTCAACCGGCTCAGCGGCGGTCAACGGCAGTTGGTCATGCTGGCGCAGGCTTTCGTCTCGCGCCCGCAGATCATTCTGCTGGACGAACCCACCAGCGCCCTGGACATCAGCCACCAGCTGCGCGTGTTGCACAAAATTGCCGATTACAGCCAACGCCATCAGTGCACCACGCTGATGGTTATTCACGATCTGGGCCTGGCCCTGCGATTTTGCCAGACGCTCACCCTGATACAAGCCGGCCGCGTCGCCTGTCATGGCGCGGCACAACAGATGATGGAACATCCGATGATGTCCCAGGCATTCGGCGTGGGTATTGAAAGCGGCGTGAGCCCTCTGGGCTATCGCTATCTGCTGCCAACCCAACTGCTGCCCACTCATGGAGAAAACACATGTACACCCTGATGAAAGCGGAAGCGCTGGCGCAACTGGCCGGGTTACAACAGGAAATCAGCAGGCTACATCAGTTCGCCCGGCAGGATCAGACGCATTTTAGCCTGCTGGAATGTCGATTCAGCCGTTTGCAGGCGTTCAATCATCAGCCGCAACTACAGCCTTATCGGCCACGATTGGAGAGTGACGAAGCTGTCACGGCACAAATCGCCCAGCTGCGCGATGTCGCCAATGCCGCGTTGTGCGACTACGAAAAGCATCGGGTATGCGCCTTGTGCAGCCAACCGGCACAATCCAATGCCTATCTGAGCAGCTTTGATCTGGCCCTCCAGGTGGAGATTGCTCAGGCCGGCATAAAACCCGGTGAACAGGTGTTGCTGGTCGGCAGCGGCGCCTTGCCGACCACCGCAGTGACGCTGGTCACCAAACTGGCCGCCACCGTCTTTTGCTACGACTGCGATCCCGCCGCACAACAACTGGCGCGGCGTTTGATTCGCCATCTCGGCCTCGAACAGCAGATTCAGTGTATCGACAGCCTCGAGGTGCTGGGGCACCGCGTTGACCACATCATTGTCGCGTCACTGGTAGCGGATAAGCAGACGCTCCTGCCCCAACTGAGCCGTTGCCTGGCTAAAGACGGCAAACTGCTGATGCGCTACGGCAACGGCCTTAAATCGATTTTCAACTGCCCTTACCACCATCAGATTGCCGGGACTCACTGGCGCGCAGTCGGCAAACCGGTCACCACCCCGCTTTATGACCTCATGATCCTGGAGTCCCACCGCCATGAATAATATTTTCTCAACCCTGATTTTAGGCGCCGGGCCGGCGGCATTTCAATTGGCTGCCGACATCAAAGCTGCAGGCCACGCCAGCATCGGGCTCTATAACCGCCCCAGCATCAAAGGCGAGCGTCTGCGTCTGCATCTGGCGCAGACGCCTGACCTGCTGGTAGAGGCCACCGGAAAAGCGCAGAAAACCCAGGGGAAATGTCGGGTGCATATCGACAGCTATATCGACAACCTGAGCCAGGCTGGGGGCAATTGGCAACGGCTGGTACTCGCTGTCCCGGCCGATCAGTATTACGACGTGCTGAAACAGGTGCCCTGGGGAGCGCTACCGCAGCTGCATTCGGTGGTTTTGCTATCGCCGTCCATCGGTTCCGGGCTGATGGTGCAAAGCCTGCTAACCGCCGCGGGCTACCCTTCTGTGGATATCATCAGCCTGTCGAGTTATTACGCTGACACCAAGTACCATGATGCGGCAACCCCCTACAGCGTCTATACCAAAGCCTTTAAACAGCGTGTCTATGTCGCCGCAACGGGCGCACAGCATGGCTTCAGCGAACTCGAATGGCTGACATCCGTGTTGTCGCGCCACAATATCGCGACCCTTCGCTGCCGTAATCTGCTCGAGGCCGAGCGCTTTAGCATCACCAACTATGTCCATCCTCCGCTGGCGCTGGCCGACACCACGCTGCAGGTGATTTTTCAACCGCAACAGCGCGCACAGTATCTGTATAAAACCCAACCCGAAGGGCCGATTTGCCCCGGCGTCATCGCCGACATGCTCGGCCTGGCAGAAGACTATAAAAAACTGCTCAACCGGCTGGGCGTTGACGAGATCAATCTGCTGCGCTTTCTGAATGACGACAATTACCCGGTCCCCGCCAGCATGGTAAATCGCCGCTGGATAGACGAATTCCCGCAGCTTGCTCCTCTGGAACAACAGTACGCGCTGTTTGTCCGCTACACCGCCCTGCTGGTTGATCCCTATTCCGAACCCGACGCACACGGGCGGTTTTACGACTTTTCAGCCGTGAGGGTCGCCGGCGTATTCCAGGATGCGAACGGGTTATGGCATTTGCCGCGAGTGCCCCTTGAGGACGTGCATAAACTGCGTACTCTGGGGCTGCTGGCCGATCATCTTGGCGTGGCCATGCCAACCGCCCAACGGCTATTGGTGCGTTTCCAACAGGCGCTACAGGCATTTATTGACCAGGTCGGTACCGAGCATTGCCATAGCTCATTACTGGGCGACCATTGCGCCATGCAGGCGCAAATCACTTATCAGCAATGGCAGGAACAGCAATGAACCGGGGCGCACTATTGGCGATTTTCGCTTCATTGATTTTTAGCATCATGAATGCGCTGGTCAAAACCATCGCCGATGAGATCCCCACCGGCGAGATCGTGTTCTTTCGCAGCAGCATTGGCTGTCTTTTGATAGCGCTGTTGATGTACCGACACGGCGTCAGCTTTAGTCGCCAAGATCGGCCCCTGTTGGTTTTGCGCGGGACCATGGGGGCGCTGTATCTGATCTGCTATTTTTACAGCATTGCTCATCTGACGTTGGCCGACGCCAGCATGCTGGCCTATTTATCGCCGTTTTTTTCAATCCTGCTGTCACTGCTGGTGCTTCGCGAACGGGTCAGCTTAAGTACCGCCTTCTGGCTGACGCTGGTGGTGGTTGGCGCAATCTTGCTGATCAGACCGTGGAATTTCTCCACCTATACTCTGGCGTCGCTGGTTGGGGTCATGAGTGCGGTCTTTGCTGCCATTGCCTATTTGTCTGTCAATAAACTCAGTCAACGGCACCACAACTTTGAGATCGTGTTCTATTTCCTGTTTATCGCAACGCTGATCTCCATCCCGCTGATGTGGAGAGAGTTTGTTTGGCCCAATGGCTATCAGCTCGCAATACTGATTGCCATTGCGCTGGTGTCATTGCTGGGGCAGGTCGTCTTAACCCAGGCTTTCTCTTCAGATAACCTGATTGTGGTGTCGGTGGTGCGCTACATTGGCATCGTTTTCAATATCGCCTGGGGCTGGCTGTTCTGGCATGAGGTACCGCTACTGCTGTCGATGCTGGGTTGCTTGCTGGTGGTGGTGTCCTGTATTCAACTGGGCTTACGCAACCGCAAGAAGGCGGTCTGAACACCGGCCTCACACTTCGTGGGGCCGGTATTTCAACGCTGTGGTTTACGTCCCAGCCTGCCCAGATGGGTATCGGCAAAGCCGCTAACGTATTTCAGTCCGTAACCCAAGGTGCGGTCAAAGCCGATATGCGCGCCCCAAATCAACGCCGCCATCAACCAGTGTGGCTGTTGGGTTCCTGCAAATACCAGGCCGCACAACGCCGGTCCAATATAAGAGTGAGCGATGTTATAGCCGATGGCCCCCGCTTTTTTACCCAATGCATAGGCCAGAAAAGAGATGTCGGGGATCAGGAAACAGGCGGCAAACAGCCCCCAGCTGTAGTGTTGTCCGTGGTATATCACCACGGACAGTATCAACACCAGCACGGCTTCAAAACGAAGTACGCCGCGCATTGGGGAGCTTAAGTCGCTCATCGTGACCTCACAAAACGTTTAATTTCGACTCGGGGCCCTGGCCGCGCCCATTAAAAAACGCACCCGAAGGTGCGCTTTTCTTTTTTGATGCTCGCCGACGTTACTTCGCCGCCGCTGGCTGCGCCTGTTCGAGGTGCGCCAGATCCAGAGCGATATGCACGGTTTCATCCAGGTATGGGTCGGGCTCCTGGTAATCCTTCGGCAGATCCTCCAGCTTCTTCAACGGCTTTTTACCGGCGCGCTGCAGGCGGTCATTAATGCGCTGCAGACGGGTAGCGTCATCATCGTGGTTCTCTTTCTCGCGCTGGGCAAGATTGAGTGAAACGATGTTGCGCTTGTCCTTCAGAGCCTTGTAATGCGCGATATCCTGCGCGATATACTGGAACTCAGGATCCTTGGCGATACGCTGCTCGTGATCTTTCAGCAATTCAGGATCGAAAGGCTTCAGATCGCCGGTTTTGGTGTAGGTCGCGGCGTTGATGCTGTCCCACGGCATCGCGTTATCTTCAAAGGCTTCACCGGTTTCCGCCGGATCGATGCCGCTCGGCATCAGAATATCCGGGGTTACGCCTTTACGCTGGGTACTGCCGCCATTCACGCGGTAAAACTTCTGAATGGTGTATTGCACCGAGCCCAACGCCGGCCATTCCGGACGCAGCATCTGATCGTAAATGCGGTTCAGCGAGCGGTACTGCTGCACGGTCCCTTTACCGAAGGTCGGTTCACCGACGATCAGCGCGCGGCCGTAGTCCTGCATCGCGGCAGCAAAGATCTCGGAAGCCGAGGCGCTGAAGCGGTCAACCAGCACCACCAGCGGCCCTTTGTAGTAGGTCACGCCGTCGGTATCCGCGTCTTCACGCACTTTGCCGTTATTGTCACGCACCTGCACCACCGGGCCGCTCGGAATGAACAGACCGGACAGCGACACCGCTTCGGTCAGCGCGCCGCCGCCGTTGGTACGCAGGTCGATGATCAGGCTCTTGACGTTCTGCTTGGCCATCTTCTGCAACTGAACTTTCACATCGTCGGTCAGGCCAACGTAGAAGCCAGGAATGTCCATCACCGCGACTTTCTCTTTGCCGACGGTCTTGATGGTCATTTTCACCGCGCGATCTTCCAGACGAATGCGCTCGCGGGTCAGCGTCACCACACGGGTTTTGGTGCCCTTGCCTGCAGGCAGGATATCCAGGCGCACTTTGCTGCCCTTCGGCCCTTTGATCAACGAAACCACATCGTCCAGACGCCAGCCGATGACATCAACCATAGGTTTGCCCGCCTGGCCAACGCCGACAATGCGGTCACCCACGGTGATCGCCTTGCTCTTCGCCGCCGGGCCGCCCGGCACCATGGAGTTGATCAGGGTGTAATCGTCATCCATCTGCAATACCGCACCGATGCCTTCCAGCGACAGGCTCATTTCGGTGTTGAACTGTTCGGTATTGCGCGGGGACAGGTAATTGGTGTGCGGGTCGATTTCATGCGCAAAGGCATTCATCGCCAGTTGGAATACGTCTTCGCTGTTGCTTTGCGTCAGGCGCTTGATAGCGAACTGGTAGCGTTTGGTCAGCGTTTCGCGAATTTCTTTATCGGTCTTGCCGGTCAGCTTGAGGTTCAACTCGTCATATTTGACTTTGGCATCCCACAGACTGTCCAGTTCGGCCTTGTCTTTCGGCCACGGCGTTTTGCTGCGGTCGAGATCGATAGTGTCGTTGCCGGTGAAGCTCATTGGCTTTTCCAGCAGCGACAAGGCATAGGTGTAACGCTCAAAACGGCGTTTTTGGGCCAGATTGTACAGCGCGTATGGCGTATCCAGCTTACCGCTTTTCAGCTCTTCGCCAAGCTGGTTGCGCTTGTCGGCGAATTGCGCCACGTCGGAGGCCAGCAACACGTTATGGTTGTAGTCCAGCATATTCAGGTAACGATCGAAGATCTTGCCTGAAAAGTCCGCATCGAGCGCAAACTGGCGGTAATGAGAGCGAGTGAAGCGCGAAGTTACGCGCTCACTCACCGTTGCATGTTGCGGTTCCTGCTTAAGCTGGGGCAGTTGATCGATGCGGATGTTGGCTGTGTCCGCTCCGTAACTGACGCCCGCCCACAACAGACCCGCGACTGCTGTTAATCTGACAAATTTGTTCATGCCTTGGTTGGCCTCCGTATCAGAACTGCAAGTGTTCTGCGCGCACAATCATCGCCAGACCGGAAGAGAGCTGCACACGTACGCCATCTTTAGCGATTTCGAGTACGGTAGCATCCATCGCGCTCTTGCCTGCTCTGACTTTGATTTCTTGGCCAATTTGCAGTTTAGAGATATCCGTGACTGGCACATGGCGCTGCTGGCTTTCCTCTTTGACTTCACGAGGTTGGCGAGCGGGCTGTGGGCGAGTTTGTGGGCGCGGCTTGCGGTTCTCCGGTGCGGCTCCGCCTTCGCGACGTGCAGCAGGTTTTTTACCGGCTGGACGTGGACGACGCGGTTGCGCATCGGCTGATTCGCCGGCAGCTTCACGTTTTTTGGCGTTTTGTTCGGCACGCTGTGCCTGAACGCGCGCTTTCGCTTCTTCAAGCTGTTGGCGGGCATGATCGACATGCTGCTGTTCGAGTTCACCGCACGGGTTGCCGTCTAAATCGACGCGCTGTGCGCCAACTTTGACGCCGTACAGGTAACGCCAGCTAGAGGTGTACAGGCGCAGGGCAGAACGCAATTGCGTTTTGCTGAGGTTCTCTTCCCCTTGAACACGCTCGACCAGATCCTGAAAAATACCGATTTTCAACGGGCGAGCTTCGCCCTCGGCGCTAAAGCAGAGCGGAAAACGCTCGGCAAGAAAAGCAATGACTTCTTTACTAGAGTTCAACTTAGGTTGATTTTCCATGAAATTTCCTGATTACAACGGGTTTGCCAACCAGCGCAGGCATGAACAGGCGTCATTATAATGACGCCATCGGTAAATGCCACGTTAACCGTAGATCAACTTGCTGCCACAGTGACATATTTCGCACTATCACACTGTTCCAGCTGCGCACAAAGCCCCGCCACCACTGCTTCCAGGCCCCTTTCATCCTGTTCGTCGAAACGTTGATAAACTGTGCTGTCGATATCGAGAACGCCGATAATCTGACCGCCTACGTTCAGCGGCAGCACAATTTCTGCATTACTGGCCGCGTCACAGGCGATATGACCCGGGAACGCGTGGACATCGCCAACGCGCTGCACGCGGTTTTCCGCCACCGCGGTACCGCACACGCCCTTACCTACCGGAATGCGCACGCAGGCGATTTTCCCCTGAAACGGCCCGAGCACCAATTGGGTGCCTTCCATCAGGTAGAAACCGGCCCAGTTGACGTCGTCGAGACGCTCGTTGATCAACGCACTGGCGTTGGACAACGCGGCGATAAAGTTGGTTTCCCCGTCAAGCAGCGCGCACAGATCGCGTTTTAATTCCGCGTAGAATTGTTCTTTTGTCATGTGTTAACCATTAATACCGTGAAGATGGCCAGAAGCCCAAGTCTTAAGCCCTATAAAATAAGCATTAAATGCCTATAGCCACAAGGTTAATCATCTGTTGCTTCACAAAACCCTACCGGGCAAGGTATGTTTGCCGGTCAGAAACCCTGTTTTGCCGCCCGGCGCTTGACCTTATAAGGCACGGACAGATTTATTTTTCAGCTACGCTAACAGTTGCGGCGAGCTTTAGGGCAGCTTTTGTCATGATGAAAATACACGCGATCACCGGCCCACTTTCCAAAGCACGCCACCAGCGCTGTTGCGAATGCGACCTGCTGTTTGTGCTGCCGCCGCTGAGCGCCAAACAGGCGGCCTACTGCCCGCGTTGTGATGCCAAGGTGGTCAGCGGACGCGACTGGTCGATGACCCGCCTGACCGCCATGGCGGTCACCATGCTGCTGCTGATGCCCTTTGCCTTCAGCGAACCGCTGATCAGCATCCGTTTGCTGGGGGTTCGCATCGACGCCAGCCTGCTCGAGGGCATCTGGCAGATGAGCCGCCAGGGCGATCCTATCACCGCCAGCATGGTGGCGTTCTGCACCATTGGCGCTCCACTGACGTTGGCGCTGTCGCTTTTGTACCTGCGTTTCGGCCATGCGCTGGGCATGAACCTGCGCCCGGTGCTGCTGATGCTGGAACGGCTAAAAGAGTGGGTCATGCTCGATATTTATCTGATTGGCATGGCCGTGGCGACCATCAAGGTCAAAGAGTACGCCGATATCCAGGCCGGCAGCGCATTGATAGCCTACCTGTCGCTCACCCTGCTCAGCATCCTGACGCTGATCCACGTTAATCTGGAACAGCTGTGGGAACGCTACTATCCGCAAGAGCAGCCGGAAGGCCCGCCGACGGCGTTGCACATCTGCCTGTCGTGCCACTTCACCGGTTATCCCGACGAGCGCGGACGCTGCCCGCGCTGCCATGTGCCCATGTGCCACCGCCAGCCCTACAGCCTGCAAAAAACCTGGGCGGCGCTGATTGCGGCGATGATTTTGCTGATCCCGGCCAACCTGCTGCCGATATCGATTATTTACGCCAACGGCGCGCGGATGGAAGACACCATCTTTTCTGGGGTGGTCTCGCTGGCAACCTCAGGCAACGCGCCGATCGCCGCCATCGTCTTCATCGCCAGCGTGCTGGTGCCCTTTACCAAAGTCATTGTGCTGATCACCTTGCTGTTCAGCATTCACTTCAAGACCTCGCACAGCCTGAAAACGCGGATCCGCCTGCTGCGGCTGGTGACCTGGATCGGCCGCTGGTCGATGCTCGACTTATTCGTTATTGCACTGATGATGTCGCTGGTGAACCGCGACCAGTTGTTATCTTTTACTATGGGACCGGCAGCCTTTTACTTTGGGTCTGCGGTTATTTTAACTATTCTTGCCGTAGAGTGGCTGGATAGCCGATTGATTTGGGATGCACATGCAACAGGAAACGCCGAGTACACCGACTGAAGCGCGGGTCAAAAACAAGCGCCGCATTTCGCCGTTCTGGTTACTGCCATTTATAGCCCTGCTGATTGCGGGGTGGCTGGTCTATAGCAATTTCCAGGAACGCGGCACCACGGTGACCATTGATTTTCAGTCTGCGGCAGGCATCGTCGCCGGCCGTACCCCCGTGCGCTATCAAGGGGTAGAAGTCGGCACCGTACAAAGCATCAGCCTGAGCAAGGATCTGCGCAGCATCGTGGTCGAAGTCAGCATCAAGAGCGATTTGGAAGACTCGCTGCGCGACGGCACCCAGTTTTGGCTGGTCACGCCAAAAGCCTCATTGGCGGGCGTATCCGGTCTCGATGCTCTGGTCGGCGGTAACTATATAGGCATGATGCCGGGCAGCGGGCAGCCGCAAACCCACTTCACCGCCCTTGATACCCAACCCAAATACCGGTTGAATACCGGCGAGCTGATGATTCACCTGCACGCCGACGATCTGGGCTCGCTCAATACCGGCTCGCTGGTTTATTACCGCAAAATTCCGGTAGGCAAAGTGTATGACTACACCATCTCCGAAGGGAATAAAGGCGTTACTATCGATGTGCTGATCGATCGCCGCTTTGCCAACCTGGTGAAGAGCAGCAGCCGTTTTTGGAACGTTTCCGGCTTTAAGGGCGATTTCAGCCTGTCGGGCGCCTCGGTGCAGATGGAAAGCCTGGCCGCGCTGGTTAACGGCGCCATCGCCTTTGACTCACCGCTCGACGGCCTGCAGGCCAAGGCCGATCAAAGCTACACCCTCTACCCGGATCTGGCGCACAGCCAGCGCGGCGTCAATATTACGCTCGATCTGCCCAGCGGTAACAGCCTGAGTGAAAATCACACGCCGCTGATTTACCAGGGGCTGCAGGTGGGAACCCTGACCAAGCTGACGCTGGAACAAGACAGCAAGGTCACCGGCGAGCTGACTATCGATCCGTCGGTGGTGGATTTAATGCGCAGCGGTACGCGGATCGTCATGCGTAGTCCGCGTCTTAGCCTGAACGATGCCAAACTCAGCCAGTTGCTGACCGGCAATACGCTGGAGCTGGTGCCGGGCGAAGGCGAGCCACAGCAGCATTTCAACGTGCTGGACAGCAGCGAAACCCTGCTGCAACAGCCGGGCGTGCTGACCGTAACGCTTAACGCGCCGCAAAGCTACGGCATCGACGTCGGCCAACCCTTGGTGGTTCACGGCGTCAAAGTCGGCCAGATAATGAGCCGCGCATTGACCGACAGCGGCGTGGTGTTCACCGCCGCCGTTGAAGCCCAATATCGTCGCCTGCTGCATAAAGACAGCAAGTTCGTGGTCAACAGCCGCGTCGACGTCAAGCTGGGGCTGGACGGCATGGAAGTGCTGGGTGCCAGCGCACAGGAATGGCTGGACGGCGGCGTACGCATCATTCCCGGCAGCAAAGGCGATCCTGTCGGCCAGTACCCACTGTATGGCAACAGCGAAAAAGCCGAAGCCGGCATCGTCGGCAACAACCCAACGCCTACCCTGACGCTGAACGCCGTTAGCCTGCCGGACGTACAGGCCGGATCGGTGGTGCTGTACCGTAAATTCCAGGTGGGTGAAATTGTTAACGTGCGGCCGAAAGCCAACGAGTTTGAGGTCGATGTCTATATCAGCCCGGAATACCGCAAGCTGCTGACCAGCGAAAGTATCTTCTGGGCCGAAGGCGGTGCCAAAGTACAGTTGAACGGTAACGGCCTGACGGTACAAGCCTCCCCGCTTAACCGCGCGTTGAAAGGCGCCATCAGTTTCGACAACCTGCAGGGCGTGACGCTGGACAAAGGCGCCAAACGCGTACTGTACGCCACGGAAACCGCGGCCCGTGCAGTGGGTAGCCAGATCATCCTGAAAACCTACGACGCCAGCAAACTGTCACCGGGTATGCCGCTGCGCTACCTCGGTATCGATATCGGTCAGGTGGATTCGTTGAAGCTGGCGCCAGAGCGGAATGAAGTGTTGGCCAAGGCGGTGCTGTATCCGGAATACGTCCAGACCTTCGCACGCCTGGGCAGTCGATTCTCGATTGTCTCGCCGGAGATTTCCGCCGCTGGGGTCAGTAATCTCGACACCCTGTTGCAGCCTTATATCAACGTAGAACCCGGTCGCGGCCGTGAACTGCGCAGTTTTGAGCTGCAGGAAGCCAGCATCACCGACTCGCGCTATCTGGACGGTCTGAGCGTGATCCTTGACGCGGCCGAAACCGGCTCGCTGCAGATTGGTACCCCGGTGCTGTTCCGCGGCGTGGAAGTGGGCACCGTCACCGGTTTCTATCTGGGGGCCATGTCCGATCGCATCCACGTGGCGCTGCGCATCAGCAAGAAATATCAATATCTGGTTCGCAACAACAGCGTGTTCTGGCAAGCCTCCGGCTATAACCTGCAGTTCGGCCTGACCGGCGGCGTGATCAAGAGCGGCACCTTCCAGCAGTTCATTCGCGGCGGCATTGCTTTCGCCACCCCGCCAAGTATTCCGCTGGCGCCTAAGGCCACGCCGCACAAGCACTTTATGCTGAATGCGGAGGAACCTAAGGACTGGAGAGACTGGGGCACCGCCATCCCTAAAGAGTAAGTTTCTTGCCTTCTCAGGGGCTCAGCAATGCTGGGCCCCTACTGTTTCCCTCTTTGTGGTAAACTTCCGCCCTTATTTTGACAGCTGCCAGAGAGCTCACCCCGTGGCCAAACCTGCCTCCGTTTATTTGCCGCCCGCCTTTCTCGACGCGACGCGCACCATCATGCCCGCCGACCTGTCGATGGACGATTTTATTGCCGCCTGCCAACGCCCGCTGCGCCGCAGTTTGCGAGTCAATACGCTGAAGATCAGCGTTGCCGACTTTTTGACGCTGGTGCAGGATTACGACTGGCAGTTGGAGCCGATCCCCTGGTGTGCGGAAGGCTTTTGGATCGAACGCAAGGACGAGGAGCTGCGGCTGGGTAGCGCGGCGGAACACTTGAGCGGCCTGTTTTATATTCAGGAAGCCAGCTCGATGCTGCCGGTCAGCGCACTGTTCGCCGCAGGGGAAACGCCGCGTCGGGTGCTGGACGTTGCCGCCGCACCGGGCTCCAAAACCACTCAGATTGCGGCCTTGATGAACAATCAGGGCGGTATTGTGGCGAACGAATACTCCGCCAGCCGGGTCAAGGTGCTGCATGCCAACATCAGCCGCTGTGGCGTTAAAAACACGGCCCTGACCCACTTTGATGGGCGGGTATTCGGCGCCGCACTACCGGAAAGCTTCGATGCCATCCTGCTGGATGCGCCCTGCTCCGGCGAAGGCGTAGTACGCAAAGATCCGGACGCCATGAGCAACTGGTCGCCTGAAAGCGTAGTCTCCATCGCCGAGACTCAGCGCGAGCTGATCGACAGCGCCTTCCATGCCCTGGCGCCGGGCGGCGTCATGGTCTACTCCACCTGCACGCTTAACGCGCAGGAAAATCAGCAGATCGTCAATGGGTTGCTGGCGACCTATGGCGACGCGGTCAGTATCGAGCCATTGGGTGAACTGTTCCCAGGAGCAAAACGAGCCCTGACCGCCGAAGGCTTCCTGCACGTGTTCCCGCAGATCTACGACAGCGAAGGTTTCTTCGTGGCCCGCCTGCGCAAACATCACTCCGTGCCCGCATTGGCGAAACCAAGCTATAAGCTGGGCAAATTCCCGTTCGCGCCGCTTTCCGCCAAGGACTCTGCTGAAATAGCCCAGGCCGCCGCTGCTTCCGGGTTGGTCTGGGATGAAACCAGCCGCCTGTGGGCGCGCGATAAAGAGATTTGGCTGTTCCCCGCCGAGCTGGAAACGTTAGTCAACAAAGTACGTTTTTCCCGCATTGGGCTGAAACTGGCCGAACGCTTCACCAAAGGCTATCGCTGGCAGCACGAAGCTGTCATCGCGCTGGCGGCTGCCGACGGCAAGCAATGCTTTGAACTGGATGCCGCACTGGCGCAGGAGTGGTACCACGGTCGCGACCTTTACCCGGACGTGCCGCCGCTGACCGATGAATGCATTGTGACCTATCAGCAGCAACCGTTGGGGATCGCCAAACGGATCGGCAGCCGGATGAAAAACAACCTGCCACGTGAACTGGTTCGCGACGGCGCGTTGGATTTTCATCAGTAATTCCAACAATTGACGCAATACTGGCCGGGAAACGCTCGGCCAATTAATGCTTCTAATAATATTCCGACTGGGGAATATTATTATTCTAATCATTTGCCCCTTTCAGCATTATCGCCTTTCATTCGCAAACATTCCGACGCCTTTCAAAAATAAAGATAATTTTTTGTTTCTGACCAAGACAATTCAGCATTCTTATTCTATTAATTAAACTGTAAATAAATTAATGCGTTTAACCCGATTCCGGGCGGCGCTTTTGTGGGGTTCTCCCTTACACAGCAAGGAAACTAATATGAAAAAAACTCTGATGGCATTGACCTCGGTAGCCACCTTGCTGTGCGCAAGTGGCGCAGCCAACGCAGCAGGCACTATTCAGGGCAACCTGGGGGTAACCTTAACCATCGGCGCCGGTTGCGTGGTCGGCGGCGGAAACAGCGCAGGTAGCGTCAACGACTTTGGCGCCATTAGCTTCGGGACTTACTCTTCCCTGTCCAACATTATTGACGCCAGCGCAACCGGTTCCGGCGGTGCAGGTACCCTGTCACTGACCTGTACCACAGGCACCGCCTACACCGTGGCGTTGAACAACGGTCTGCACGTGGGTGCCGGTAACCAGCGCCAAATGGCCAGCACGGCGGGTGCGTTGATCAAGTACAACCTCTATCAGGATCAGGCCCGCGCTACCGCATGGTCAAGCGGTGCCAATGCCCTGACCGGTACCGGTACCGGCGCAGCGGTTCCATTAATTGTCTATGGTCGCGTCCCGGCGGCAGCCACCACGCCAGATCCTGATACCTACAACGATACCGTGACGATGACGGTAACCTGGTAACAGTGCGGCAGGCCCTTTTTGTTTGTGGGTTGCTGACGCTGAGCCTGGCGGTGAATGCCGATAGCAAAACCGCCACCATCGGCGTCAGCGCCACCTTGTTGAATGCCTGTGAAGCAGGCAGCAACTCGGGCGGCAATGTCAGCTTTGGTTCGCTGGACTTTGGTACGGTCTATTTCCTCACGACCAACGTCAGCATAGCCGGACAACAAAACGCGGGCGCCATTCGTGTCAAATGCAACAACGGCACCAGTTACAACGTCTTGCTGGGCGGTGGGCAAAGCGGTAACACCGCGGCCCGTTACCTGAAAAGTGCCGCTGGCCAACAGGTGAACTACAACCTGTATACCAACAGTGCCCACAGCACCATTTGGGATAACCTGACCGGGGTATCCCAAACCGCCAACGGTCAGGATAACTGGTTACCGGTGTATGGCATGATCCCGGTGCAATCCACTCCGCCGATCGGCAGCTACACCGACACCGTGCAGGTCACCATCAATTGGTAAGGGTAATGCGTATTTTAAGCGGTGGTTTACTGCTCTGGATGATAACGCCGCCGGTACTGGGCGACACGGGTGTCAACGATCAGCAAAAAACCCAGGCGCTTACCGTCAACGCGACGGTAGTGAAAGGCTGTATTTTGGGCAGCGGCAGCAGCGATGTCACCACTTTCGGAAACCTCAATTTTGGACAGATCTCCTCGTTAGCCAGCAATATCAGCATAGTTTCCAGTTCGGGGGCCGGCTCCGTGCTGTTTCGCTGCAATCCTGGCCTGAGCGTCACGCTGGCGCTTGGCATCGGCAACAACGTCACCGGTTCTATCTCCGCCGGGCGCAAATTGAAAAATACCCAGACCCCCGAGACCCTGATTTACCAGCTCTACCAGGACAGTAATTATTCCACTATTTGGGGCGATGGCAGTAACGGCGGCACCACAGAGATCGTCGCTGCGACCGGTAGCACCCAGGAAATAAAAGTTTATGCCCGTCTGTTCTCGACCAGTACCCTGCCCACCAGTGGCACATACAGCGATACGGTCTTACTGACGGTCACTTATTAGTATTTTGAATAAGGATTTAGCCATGCGCATACCCTTCCGACTGCCACTGACGGCAGCACTGCTGATTGTCGGCCAACAACAGGCACTGGCCGCCGCGTCGATCCTGATTTGGCCCATCGATCCAGTGATTGAAGATCAACAACCCGCGACGGCGCTGTGGTTGGAAAATCGGGACAGCAAGCCTGTCTATATGCAAGTGCGCGTGCTCGGCTGGAAACAGACCGGCGGCAAAGACGACTACAGCAACCAAAGCGAAGTGATCGCCAGCCCACCCGTTGCCTCAATTGCACCAGGTAAACGCCAACTGATCCGGCTGGTTAAACAAACCCCACCGCCCGCCGGGCAGGAGCGCGCCTACCGTATTCTGATTGATGAAGTCCCGGTAAAAGATTCAGGCAGTCAGTCCGCGCCAGAAGGTGCGCAGATGGGGCTGAAATTCCAGATGCGTTATTCAGTGCCTTTGTTTGTCAGCGGAAAAGGCGTCTGGACCAAGCAAGATTCAGAAAAACCGCGCGATTACGCCACCGCCAACCAGCCGCAGCTCAGCTATCGCCTG
The DNA here is from genome assembly GCF_014164835.1 of Serratia sp. OS31. NCBI lineage: Bacteria > Pseudomonadati > Pseudomonadota > Gammaproteobacteria > Enterobacterales > Yersiniaceae > Serratia > Serratia sp. OS31. The sequence goes on from NZ_JACJFQ010000017.1 coordinate 61,895, forward strand.
TTGCAACAGAGCAGCCAGCGTTGGCTGGAGGTACGCAACCAGGGCATCGTACATGCACGCATATCCAAAGTGACGATGCAGGGAAAGACGCTTAATGCCGGTCTGATGGGGTATGTGTTGCCCGGCTCGCAGATGCGTTTTGCACTGCCTGCGTCGGGAAGTTTCAGCAGTGGTCAACTGCAAGCCACGGTTAACGATAACAAGCAGCCGATAACCTTAACTGCTTATTGAGCTTGATGTGCCGTTAACCAGGATGCCGTCCCCCAGGCGTAACGGGTTCGGGCTGAAGCCGTTAGCATTCGCCGTACTTTGCGCAGTGGCCATGCCGTGGCTACCGTACGCTTGCGCCGATGATTTGCCGCCGCCGCCCAGCGCCATCAATATGCCGGATACTACTCTGTATCTGGAGCCGGTGGTCAATGGTCGTCAGACCGGAAAAGTGGTGCCGGTGACCTACCGCGGTGGCCACTATTACCTCACACCGCAGCAGTTGCTCGACGCCGGTCTGCCGGTAGCGGATAAACAGGCGCAAGAAATCGCAGTCGACCAATTAGAAAAAGTGGACGTCACCTACAGCGGTGAAACCCAACAGTTGATGATCAACGTGCCCAACGACTGGCTCCCCAAGCAGAAATTCAACGCTCAGAATCCACTGGATCGCCTGCCGGCGCAGAGCAGCCTCGGCCTGCTGTTCAATTACGATCTTTACGCCAGCCAAAGCAGCGCCAACGGCCAGCCGGGTTACCTTTCTGCCTGGACTGAACAACGGCTGTTCGATGGCTTTGGCGTGGTGTCCAACACCGGTATTTTCCGCAGCAGCTTTAACACCTCCGCCAACGCTGATCAGGACAACCGCTATATCCGCTACGACAGTCAGTGGCGCTACAATGATGATGACCGCCTGCTTAGCTATACCGCCGGCGATCTCGCCACCGGAGCCCTGACCTGGAGCAGTTCGGTACGTATCGGCGGCGCCCAGTTGGCGCGTAATTTTGCCTCCCGGCCAGACTTGATAACCTATCCGCTACCGCAGTTTTCTGGTCAGGCGGCACTGCCCAGCAGCGTCGATCTGTATATCAACAGCTATAAAAACAGCAGCACCAGCGTTAACCCCGGTCCTTTCACCCTGGATACCGTGCCCTACATTAACGGCGCGGGCCAGGCCACCGTCGTCACCACCGATGCACTGGGCCGACAGGTCAGTACCGTGGTGCCGTTTTATGTCGCCAGTAATCTGTTGCAGGCCGGCATGAGTGACTTCAGCCTGTCCGCCGGTGCTCTGCGGCGCAATTATGGCATCAGCTCCGGTGATTACGGCCAGTGGGTGACCAGTGGCAGCGGACGTTACGGCGTCACTGATTGGTTAACTCTGGAAGGTCGTGCCGAAGGCGCAGCGGAATTGGCGGTGGGTGGTGCAGGCGCGAATGTTCGCCTTGGTCAATGGGGCGTTTTCAATGCCTCGTACAGCTACAGTCAGGCCAGCGATAATGCCTTTAACGATTATCACCCCTCACAACAACCCAACTACTACGATCCGCTGACCGGTCAACCTATCCCTCAGCCCGATCCACAGCCGGTTTATCAATACAGCACCAACCATGGCGATCAAAGCAGCATCGGTTACACCTACAGCAACCGCTATTACAGTCTGAATGCTCAGCGCATCCTGCGCAGCGCCGGTTTCGGTGATATTTCGGTGTATAAAAGCGACTATCGTCTGAGCCGCCGCACCGATCAGCTGACCGGCAGTATCGGTCTGAACCGATTCGGTAGCATTGGCGCCGGCTATTTCGATGTGCGTGACGCCATTGGCCAACGCACCCGTCTGGTCAACTTCTCCTACAGCATCTCGCTGTGGCGCAATACCAGTCTGTATGCGTCAGTAAACCGTGAAATCGGCAGCAGCGGCTACAGCGCCCAACTGCAACTGTCCATTCCCTTCGACAGTTGGGGTACCACCAGCGTCAGCGCCTCTCGTGACAACAACAATCGCTGGAACCAGCGCGTCAGCTACAGCCGCGCCGCACCGACCGACGGTGGTTTGGGCTGGAACCTGGCCTATGCAGATGGACAGAGCAGCAACAGCTATAGCCAGGCCGATATCACCTGGCGTACCCGCCTGCTCGAAGCCCGCGGGGGGATGTACGGTAACAGCAATGATTATACCCGTTGGGGCGAAGTGAGCGGCTCGCTGGTGGCGATGAAAGGCGATCTGTATGCCACCAATACCATCAATGACGCCTTCGCCCTGATCTCTACCGAGGGCTACCCGGACATCCCGGTCCGCTATGAAAATCAGTTAATCGGGGTGACCAACGCCAAAGGCTATTTACTGGTGCCAACCGTCACTTCCTATTACCACGCCAAATTCCAAATCGATCCGCTCAACCTGCCTGCGGACGTGGCGGTTCCCACGGTAGAGAAAACCGTGGCGATCCGCGATCACAGCGGTTTTCTGGTCGATTTTCCCATCCAGCACATTTCTGCCGCCGACGTCAAACTGGTCGACGCCCAGGGCAAACCACTGGCTAATGGCAGTGAAGTGGCCGTAATCGGCAGCAAACAGCAAAGCTACGTCGGCTGGGATGGCATGGTCTATGTGGAACCGGTGCAATTGCAAAACCGGCTGAGCGTGATCCCGGCAGACGGCAGTGCCCCTTGTCAGGCGCAATTCAACCTGACGAAAACCCAGGGTATTCAAAGTATCGGGCCGATCGTTTGCCAGTAACTCATTATGGAGACAAATATGATCCGTGGAACCAAGGCGTTATTGCTGGCGCTGCTCTTGCTCGCAGGCCGCCAGGCGCTCGCCGACTGTACCACCACCAATGGTACCGTGACCCTGCCCGGCAGCAGCTCTTTTGCCGTCTACAACGGTTCGCTCAGCGCTCAAGGTACCGCCGGACTCAACTGCACCGGCCTTGGCCTGTCGCTGCTGACGCAAAACACCGTGACGGTTAAAATCAACTCGACCACCCACAATATGGCGCTGGCCAATATCGACGGTTCCGGCGATCAGATCCCTTATTTGATATACCCCGATGCGAATTACCAGTATCCCTACAGCGTCGGACAAACCATCGATTACAGTTCACTGAACCTGTTAACGCTGATCCTGATCTCTCCTAACGTCAACTTCCCGCTGTATATCAAAACCACCGCCGGGGCTAACGTACGCGCAGGGACCTATACCGATACCGTCAACCTGGTGTGGAACTACCATATCTGCGGCCTGGGCCTGCTCGGAATCTGCGTCTGGTGGGACGGCACCAATAAGCCCAGCACCGTGAACATAAGCCTGACGATCACCAAAGATTGTTTGCTGGGCACCGCGCAAAACGTCAATTTCGGCAGCATGGCATTGGTGGGTCAGTTTAATCCGGTGAACCAAAGCATCACCCTCACCTGCACTAAAACCGAGGGTTACAATACCTACTTTACCGATGGTAATAACCCCGTCACCGGATGGCGGCGAATGAAAAGTGGCACCAGCAACTATCTGCAGTATCAAATTTACCTGCCCAACACCACCACGGTGTGGAACAGCACTAACAAACAGGCCGGCTCCGGTACAGGGCTGGCGCAAAGTATTCCCTATCTGGCGCAAATCAACCCGGCACAAACCGAAGTGCCGGTGGGCACCTACCAGGACAACCTGAGTTTTGTCGTGGAGTATTAAGCCCCTGCGCTAGCCGCTGAATGCTCATGTTGCCAGTTTGTATTTTTTATGTGGCATTTTTTGCTCACTTGGCTATGCTGATTAAGATGACCAACTGGTCACACCTCATACCAGCACAGCAAGCAAGGAGTTCCAATGGGCAAAACCGTGGTGAAAATAGGCAGTTTCGAGGTCGATGATGCGCATTTGTCCTCCTCGCCGGAGCAGGTCAGCACGCTGGCGATCCCTTGCAAGTCGGATCCCGATCTGTGCATGCAGTTGGACGGTTGGGATGAGCACACCAGCATCCCGGCAATACTCGATGGCAAGCAATCGCTGCTGTATAAGCAACATTACGATCGGCAGACCGATGCCTGGGTGATGCGGTTGGATTGAATGAAGGAATACGGAAGAACGCGCGCTGTTTCGCTGGGAACAACGCGCGTTTTTTTATGCGATTGCTATACCGCGCCCGGCGAAGAAACGGGCAAAGCTGCCCAAAGGTAAAGTCACCTGCTGACGCGTTTGCGGCCGATCGCCAGACGGATTGTGGAAGGTCACGCTCTGCGCCTCAGCGGCGGTAATCAACACCAGATGGCCACCTCGCAGTGGCGGTGTCTGTTCAGGCTGGCGGATACCGGGATGTACCGAGGCCATAAAATAGCGTCGCTGCGCCAACAACTTCGGCAGCGCCTCTGCCTCGATACCCACCTGAACCTCCGCCTCCAGGGCAAACTGCTCACGCACAAAGTCGACAAAGGGCGCATAAATCAGCCCCTTGATACGTTCACCGTCACGCACGTAAGCCCCATAAGGCAAACTGCGGCGCGCCAGTTCCAACAGCGGCGGCGCATCGCCGTCGCGGTGGCTCAACACCATTTTCAGGCAGGCCATGCCACAGACGTGGTTAGCCCATTCGAGATATTCCGCCCGATCGCGCGCGCCGCTGAGCGCCCAGTTGGCGTCATCCGCCAACGTCACACGACCGGCAATCAGGTCGGCCGCCAGCTCAGGCGTCGCCCATTGGCAGAAGTAAGGAACGGGGGACGTCAAATCAGAAAGTCTCTGTCACTTTGAAATTCATCAGCACCAGCGTCATGTCCGGTGAGAACAGCTCATATTCTTCAAAGAAGCTCTGCAGTTCTTTACGCCAGTAGGCCAGCGAACGGTCACCTTCCCCTTCGGCAAAAGCATGGGCCTCATCAACCTGATCGTAGGTTTTCATCTCTACCGACGTCAGTTCCACCGCGCAAACCGGCTGACCTTTACCATCCACCACCACGAATACGTCACCGGCCAGCGGGATGCCTTCGCCGTCAAGATTGGAGCAGGTTGCCGTCTTGGTGCCGTTGAGGATCAGCTTGGCCACGTCGTCAGCCTGCTGCTCGGTCTTGCCGAACGCCCAACGCTCGGTATTTTCGTATTTCTTAGGAATTTCGATCGCCATTGCCATACCTTTTTAAATGAATCCTTGTGCAGACAGAATAGTACAACGTATCCGCCGCTGCCTGCACTGCCGAATTCGCCCCACAGCCGCCTTATCGGGCTCTTTTACCGGCTGTTTGGGGTAAATCCCTGTGCCTATGCCGGGACAACAGGCATACTGTGGACGCAATTCACTCAATGGCTCTCGGCCAGGCGGTAAAATGAAGAATGACGACAAAGACCCCGATGACACCTTCAGCGACCTGTTAAAAGTTCTGGCGGTCGCCGTGATTGTTATCTTTGTTATCGGCGGCTGGTATTTCAGCTGATCACTAAAACAGGAGGTCACATTGGCCACCAAACGTATGCGCAGCAAGCATTGGAAGATGTTTTTGATATTGTTACTGATCTGTCTCGCCCTCCTGTTATTGCGCTGGGCGGCGATTGTCTTTGGCTAATGGCAAGGAGCAGGCCCGATGGCAAAACGAAATGGCAACGGCGTACAAATCGCCTTACTGCTGCTGGCGCTGGTTATTTTGGTCTGCGGCATTTTGATGATCACCACCGAACTGGGTCATCAGGTGCTTGAAGAGATTGAAGATATTCTAGAGTAACGCCAGTCCGGCCGGATACTGACACGCCTTCTTTCAGTGTTCCCGCTTCGCGGGTTGCTTAGCCTCAGGCTCCAACAACTCACGTAAATAGGTAATTCTCGCCTCCCCCTGCGGCAGCCATAACCGGTACAGCCAATGTTGCGCTTCAGCCCGCCGGCTGCGGCGATGGTACTCAGCCAGTTTATCGACCAGTTTCATCATTCACCCTCCAGATATTCGACACCTTCAGTATTGGACGAAAAAACCAGAAGAAACACTGATGGCTTGTTTTTTATACATCCGGTTTTGGCATTGTGCGATCGGTACGGTGGCGCCTCCTGACCTCAACTGCTACATTGACCAAAAATCACCCAGCCGAGGTAACCCATGATGTACTCGGAGCAGGAGATAAAAACCGTGTGGGACGAAGTGGCGCGTTTGATCGGCGACAGCGTGATGCAGTTGCGTCATCGCGGCGAGGTTTTATCGGTCGAAACGCTGGCAAAACACCTGGCGCAACAACTGGCCGAAAGCAACGACATTGAACGTCGGATCTTGATCGGCGCGGCGATCAACATGTTGAAAGATGGAAAATGAATCGCCAACCGGAATGGTTGGCGATTCGGCAGAAGCCCGAGGTATGCAAGCCCGGCCTTCTGTACGCTACTATGTCAGGCTAACATGACGAAATTAATAGGAATTGTCGTGTTTTTCCCAATAAAGCACTATTTTTGTTGCCCGCAACCGTCAAACCAGCACGAAATCACTTTCCACCAGCGGCTGGCCAATCACTTTCACCAGGAAGTCGCTGCTGTCGAACCCACCTCCCAGATTGATTGCCACATCACTGACGTGATTGAGTTGATCGTAAGTTAACATGGCTTCACCTGCCTTACCGCTGAACTGACTAACGAACTCGATGCCATTGCTGCTGCCGGTGTTGAACAGCGTCAGATCGATTTTGTCTTCACCGCTGACAAAATCCGCGATCCAATCCGGCGCATCAGCACGTGATTCGTTGGCGCCGAAATAAACGAAGGTATCCTTGCCCTCATTACCAAACAGATGATCCGCTTCACCTCCGCCGTACAAGATGTCATCCCCCGCACCGCCGATCAAAATGTTGTTGGTGGCGTTGCCGATGATCACATCGTTGCCGGATCCCCCAAACGCATTTTCGATGGTCACGCCGGCGGCAATCGATACGTTCCCCTTTAATCCCCCCACGTCGGAGAAGGACTTCTCGTTGAGGTTAATACGCTGATCCTGGCTAAAGCCCGAGAAATCAAAGGTGTCCGTACCACCGGCATCCCAGGCGCTGAACACAATTTTATCCTGTGCGTGGGTGGCGGTGAGGAAATCACGATCGGTATTGGAATTAAAGCCGTAGACCGTATCTCCGCTACGGGTGGTCATATTGGCGCCATAAAACTGCTGGATCGCCGTGATGTCATTTAACAGCGGTGCGGAAGAATAAGCGCCCTGGAAATCCTGACCGGTGCTGCTCTCGTCAAAATAGCTCATCACGCTGTGGGCGCGGCTGTCTTCAAAATAGGTTGCGTCATTGTTGTAAGTGATACTGACGCCGGGCGCGGCATTGTAATCCCCCGGGTGCTCCAACCCCAGTGCATGACCAATCTCATGGGTCAACGTCTGGCGACCGTATTCGTTTTCATTGAGCAGGTCATTGGCAAACACGTAGCTGGTGGCGTTATACCAGGTTTGGCCGGCCACCGAGGGCGAGGAATCAGGGTAATAAGCAAAGGCGTAAGAGCCGCGAGCACTGACATCGAACAGGCCAAAGGTGATATTGGCGCTTTGGGTATCGCTGGTTTCGGTGAAAGTGATATTGGCCACGTCCGACCAGGATTGCAGTGAAAGTTTTGCCTGTTCTCGTTGCAGCTCGCTAAAGCTGCTAAAGCCGCCGATCGCCATGCTGGACATATTACCGGGTGCTTGTTCCCAGAAGCTGTAACTCAGATTAACCGGGGTATCGGTCACGCCTTTGGCATGCCAACCGTTGTCACCGCGGATCAATGCCAATCCGGCATCTTCAAAACTTTTCGAGGGGTGAATGACGTTCAGTCCAGGATCGCTGTCAGGCTTATAAGCCCCCTGAAGGGCCAATACGGTGGCAGCTTCTGCGGAGGCGTTAACGCGTTGATTGCTTGATGACATTAGAGTATCTCCATATTCGTCATTTCAGTGAGTCGATACGCTCACTGTCGGATGGCCTTAATGGCCGTGTTCCGGTGCTGAATAAATACGGGGATCTCGGTAATGCGGTTGGCACCCTCCATGAGCACTCTAAATGAGAACGATAATCCCTTAGAGAAAAGAATAGACGCTTTTTATAAAAATACAGAACTATCCGATTAAAAATATCCTCGCTAATCTTCATTCCATTTGAGTGCTTATTATTAGCGGCAGGCGAAAATAAAAAAACCGGGGCAATCCACCCCGGCAATCCTTAATTTAGCCCGGATTCAAATTAACCAACCCAATAACAGCGTGGCGCCAATTACGGTGGAAGCACCGCCGATACGCGTGGCGATTTGCGCAAACGGCATCAATCCCATTCGGTTGGACGCAGAAAGGATAGCCACGTCGCCGGTGCCGCCCAATCCACTGTGGCAGCAGGTGACAATCGCCGCTTCAACCGGGAACATTTTCAGGTAGGGCGCAATCAGGAAACTCACCAGCCCCATCGACAACACCACCGAACCGCAGACCACCACATAGCCGACGGAAAACACCGCCACTACGCTTTCCAGGGGAACATACAGCATGCCGAGGCCAATCATCAGCGGCCACACCAGCGCGGTAGAAACAAACTTGTAAAAGCTGTGCGCGCCGGTTTCCATCGAGGTCGGGATCACCCGACAATATTTGCACAACACCGCAAACAGAATCATCAGCACCGGACCGGGAATATGAACGATATGTTCGAACAGGCCGCCGACGATGAAGAAGGCGCAGATCACCAATAGCCCGCCGCCCATCAGTTGGAAATCGACGTTACCGCTGGTTTCCTTGATATCGAACACCGCGTTTTCCTCCGCAGAGCGGATCAGCATGCCGTCACCGCTCAGCGCCTTGCGCTTCATGCCAAGCCGCGCCAGCACCCCGGCCGCCACAATGGCAAAGATATTGCCCAACACCGCAGCGGGCGCCAGTTGTGCGACGTACACGTCGGGCGTCGAACCCAGAATGGCGGAATACGCCAACGACAGCGGCAAAATGCCCTCGCCGATACCGCCACCGATGATCGGCACGATGATAAAGAAAAAGGTGTGGTAGAAGGTAAAACCAAACAGCTTGCCCACCAGCAATCCGGTTGCCACCGCCGTCACCGTGCCCACCACCAGCGGGACGAACATACGGATCATGCCCTGGATCAGAATCACCCGGTTCATGCCAAGAATACTGCCGACCACCAGACTGGCTATCACAAAGTACAGCAGATTGGCGTCTTTCATCAGCAGATGAACAGTACCCATCACGTTGGGCTGGAAGAAATTAAAGTACACCAGCACCGAAGGCACCATCAGGCACAGAATGGCCGGGCCGCCAATATCACGCAGTACCGGAATGCTTTTACCTAAATGCGCCAGCGCAAAGCCCAGCGTCATGATCACCGCCAGGCCGCCGATCATATTCTTTGGCAGGAAGTTGGCGTAGGCCGATACGGCGACAATCGCGCAAATGGTGATAAACAGTGCGACCGGTACGGCGCCGATATCCATTTTCCGCAGGTGGTTAATCAATCCTGATGAATCAGGTTGCGGTATCTCTTTCTCACAGGTCATTTCTGCATTTATCTGTTTCATTATTCACCCTGCTGACAAGCGTTCAGTGTGGAGCGGATCGTCTAATGACATATAAAATAATTTATAAACTTTAAAAGGTACGTTTCGGAATGGGCTTTTTATAATAAATAAAATAGTGGACAGCACTGACGATATGATAAAAAATAAAAATACAAAACTAAATTACCTCTTATTAATTCAATATTGTGAGCCCCCACCAATGTTGGTTTTAATTAATTATCGTCAGCGTTTTGTAATTAAATTAATCAGGCGCTAATTCACTGCTATGCTATAGATGGAAGTAAAAATCCGTGCGTTTATTAATGAGAACCGGAGCGGCAAATAGCTGAATCCGGTCAGCTTGTACCCGAGCCTTGCTCTGCACGCGGCACCGTGCGGAAAGCAGGCACATAATATATGCCCTATCGCTTTCAAAGGCCGCGGTCAGAAAGACGAAGGGCATAGAACTAATAAGGAAGTAGGATATGTCTTCAATCGCGATTACCCCACAAACGCTGGCCCGCTACGGTATCCATCAGGCTACCGAGATCGTCCATAATCCAAGCTATGAACAACTGTTTATCGAGGAAACCCGTGCCGACCTGCCGGCGCTGGAGCGCGGTACGTTAACCACGCTGGGCGCGGTCAACGTCGATACCGGCGAATTCACTGGCCGTTCTCCGAAAGACAAATACATCGTGCGTGACGACACCACGCGCGATACCGTTTGGTGGTCCGATAGCGGCACCGGCAAAAACGACAACCAGCCGCTGTCGCCGGAAGTGTGGCAGCATCTGAAAACGCTGGTGGGTAACCAACTTTCCGGCAAGCGTCTGTTTGTGGTGGATGCCTTCTGTGGCGCCAACGCAGACACCCGCCTGAAAGTGCGTTTCATCACCGAGGTGGCCTGGCAGGCGCACTTTGTCAAAAACATGTTTATCCGCCCGTCGGATGAAGAGCTGCGGAATTTCGAGCCGGACTTTGTGGTGATGAACGGCGCCAAATGCACCAATCCTGACTGGAAGCAGCAGGGGCTGCATTCGGAAAACTTCGTCGCCTTTAACCTGACCGAGCGCATACAGCTGATCGGCGGGACCTGGTACGGCGGCGAAATGAAAAAGGGCCTGTTCTCAATCATGAACTATCTGCTGCCGCTGCAGGGTATTGCCTCGATGCACTGTTCAGCCAACGTGGGCGAACAGGGTGACGTGGCGGTGTTCTTCGGCCTGTCCGGCACCGGCAAAACCACCCTCTCCACCGATCCCAAACGCCAGCTGATCGGCGATGACGAGCACGGCTGGGACGACGACGGCGTGTTCAACTTCGAAGGTGGCTGCTACGCCAAGACCATCAAGTTGTCTCCTCAGGCGGAGCCAGAGATTTATCAGGCTATCCGCCGGGACGCGCTGTTGGAAAACGTGCAGGTACTGGCCGATGGCAGCATTGATTTCGACGATGCCGGCAAGACGGAAAATACCCGCGTCTCTTACCCGATTTACCACATCGAAAATATCGTCAAACCCGTGTCCAAGGCGGGGCATGCCAGGAAGATCATCTTCCTGACGGCGGATGCCTTCGGCGTACTGCCGCCGGTGTCACGCCTGACGCCGGAACAAACCCAATATCACTTCCTGTCCGGCTTCACCGCCAAGCTGGCCGGCACCGAGCGCGGCATCACCACCCCAACCCCGACCTTCTCCGCCTGTTTCGGCGCGGCGTTCCTGACGCTGCACCCGACGCAGTACGCAGAAGTGCTGGTCAAACGTATGGAAGCGGCCGGTGCACAGGCCTATCTGGTGAATACCGGCTGGAACGGCAGCGGCAAGCGTATTTCCATTAAGGACACCCGCGGCATCATCGACGCCATTTTGAACGGGGAGATCGAGCACGCCGACACCTTCACCCTGCCAATCTTTGGCCTGGCGGTACCGAAGGCATTGCCGGGGGTGGATCCTTCGATCCTCGATCCGCGTAAAACCTACGCCGATGAATCATTGTGGCAGGAAAAGGCGCAGGATCTGGCCCAGCGCTTTATCGATAACTTTGCCAAATACACCGTGACTGCGGCAGGGGAAAAACTGGTGAGCGCCGGGCCTAAACTCTGATCGCCGGCGCGCCTTATTAACCTTACAAGGGGCCTGCAGGCCCCTTTCTTATGCCAATTGCTTATCCAGGTTGAGCAATGCCTGCGCCAGCACCCTGGCCCCGTCGGCCAGCTGTTGCTCGGTAATCGACTCCTCAGGGCAATGGCTACGCCCATTCAGACAGGGAATAAACACCATCCCCACCGGCCCGGTCGACGCCATATAAACCGCATCATGCCCGGCACCGCTCGGCAGCCGGCGGCCGGCCAACCCCAGCGATTGCGCGGCTCCCTCAATCGCCTGCATCACCGTTTCCGCGCAGGCGGTAGGCCGTGCGCGGCTGACATGTTGCAATTGCGTCTGTAAATCCAGACTCTGCAAACGTGGCCGGCAGTTTTCCAACAGCGCTTCCGGGAAAGTGTCCAACAGTGGCTGACTGTCACTGCGCACCTCCAGCATCAGCTCTACCTGCCCTGGCACCGCATTGGGGACATTTGGCGTCATGGCGATGCGCCCTACGGTCGCCACCACATAATGCGGATTACCGCTTTGCTGTAACGCCATCGCATGCGCCTGCTCAATCACATGCGCTGCCCCGACCAAAGCATCGCGACGAATATCCATCGGCGTGGTACCAGAGTGATCCGGCTGCCCAAGCACCGTCACCAACACCCGGCGGATGCCGACGATATGCGTCACCACGCCAATCGGCAGGTTCTGGCGCTCCAGCACTGGCCCTTGTTCAATGTGCAGCTCGACGTAAGCGGCGGTACCGCCCGGCAGGCGCAGCGGCCGGGTCAATTTTTCCGGCTGAGCGCCAATACGCGTCATCGCTTGTGCCAGCGTTTCGCCTTGCGCGTTTCTGGATGCCAGCATGCCGCCGTCCAGTTCACCGCTCATCGCCCGGCTGCCCACGCAGGAAATACCGTAGTCGCTGGGTTCTTCGGACAGAAAGTCGATAACCTCAAACGGGTGCTGCAAAACTATCCCCTGCTGGTGCAGACCATGGGCCATCTCAATCCCCGCCAGCACGCCGATAATGCCGTCATAGCGGCCGCCGCCCACCACGGTATCGCAATGCGAACCGGTCACCAGCGGTGGCAGATCGTTGCGCAGCCCGGCGCGCCGACCGATCAGGTTGCCGCCTTCGTCCAGCGTCACCGTCAGCCCAGCCTGCTTCATTTGTTCCGCCAGCCAGGCTCGCGCCTCGCTGAACAAGGGCGTAAAGGCCCGCCGCGTCCAGGGCACATCCGGCAAGGTCATTTGCGCCAGATGATTGACTCGCGCCCATAAGCGTTCACTGTTGATTAACTCGATCATTGGCCTGCTCCATTGGCAGCGTGCGGGCGCAGAAACTGTCCCGAGCCCGGCGAATTGAGAATGCGGCCCTCGGCAAAGACGGCCTGGCCGCGACAATAGGTGGCTTCCACCCGTACGCTGAACTCCATGCCTTCGAAGGCGCTCCATTTCACCGCCGACAAACTGTTAGCGGGATCGAATCTGTAGCGCTCGGGCCGCAATACCACGAAATCGGCGTCCATACCTATGTCAAACCCCCCTTTGCGATCGTCGAGCAGAAAATGCCGTGCAGGGTTACGACACAGCAACTGTGCGACGGTGGTCGGCGCAATACCGTGCTGCTCGCAGCCGGTCCACAACGCCGGCAACAGCGTCTCCAGCCCGGGGCCGCCGGAGGCGTTTTTGAACACGTTGTCGTCCCCTTTGCGCTCCAGGCCCCAACTGACGTGATCGGAAGAAACGAAGGTGCAGTCGCCCTGGGCAATATGGCTCCACAACAGTTCGGTTTCCGCTTTAGGGCGGATCGGCGGGTAGTGTTTGGTCTTGGCGCCAAACTGGCGGGTATGCTGTTCATGGTTGAGCATCAAATACTGTACGCAGGTTTCAATACTGACCGGGTAGCCTGCCTGCCGATACATCCGATACAGCTCGAAACCGCGTGAAGTGGAAACATGCACCGCATGGGCGCGAGCCCCGGTTTCCGCCCCCATTTCATAAATTAGCGCCGTTGCCAGATTTTCAATCAGCGGGGTGTGAGCACGCATAAATGCATCCCAGCCGGTGTCGCCGGCCTCGACCATTCGCTGGATATTTTTACGCGTCAGCTCCTGCATCTGGTTGTGTACCGCACAGGCCAGCCCGGTCGGCGCAATAAGCTCAAAGGCATGCATCAGGTCGTCTTCGTCTACCCGAGGAAACCGGCCCGGCGTAGCTTCGAAGGTGGAAAACTTAAAGGCACATACCCCGCCTTCGATCAGTCCGGCAGCGGCATCGAACCCATAGGTTGCGTTCAGGGTGCCAAACAGCGCTACGTCGACGTGGCAGTCACGCTCCACCTCGGCAATTTTTGCTTCCAGCAGAGCGCGGCATGCCACCGGCTCCGGATCGTCATAAGGCATATCGACCATCACGGTGATACCGCCCGCCGCCGCCGCCCGCGACGCCCAGCCCAATCCTTCCTGATTCGCCTGGCTGCCGGAATGCACCTGACCGTCAATCACCCCCGGCAGGATCCACTTGCCGCCGGCGTCGATCACCTGCGGGGCCTCCGGTGCCTGACCGCTGCCGCTGCCGATGATTTTACCGCCGGCGATGGCCAGCCAGCCTTCCGGAGTCACCCGCTCGGCATCCACCAGATTGCCCTTGACCACCAGTTCTGGCCGTTGACTCAGATTCATAGCGCCACCTCTCTTATTCCATTGCATAGAATAAATGCATAAAAATGCATATATCTCAGGTTATCAATCGGTCGATTGTGCCGACAGTCAGGCCAGTGTAGGGTGAGGCTATCTATTCTGTCTTATGCTTGTTTATCACTCGTGCATAACAAAATGTTAACCATCGTGGAGGGGCTGTGCGTTTAAACCTCAAGCAAATCGAAGTGTTCCGCGCCATCATGCTGACCGGCTCGATCAGCGGTGCCGCCAAGCTGCTGCACGTTTCACAACCGGCGGTATCCCGGCTGATCGGCTACACCGAACAACGGTTGGGTCTGACGCTGTTTGAACGCATCAAGGGGCGACTGTACCCGACCCCGGAGGCTCGCCACCTGTTTGTCGAGGTCAATTCGGTCTATCAGGGCGTTCAGCGGGTTAACGAAGTGGCAGAGGACCTGATCCAAAACCGTATGGGCCACCTGCGTATCGCCTGCAGCCCAAGCCTGGGGCAAGGACTGATCCCCAGCGCCATCGCCAAGTTCCACGCACAATTGCCCGAAGCGCGGGTGATCCTGCACACCATGATCCCGGACGTGCTGCTCCAGGCGGTGCTGACGCAGCAGGTTGAACTGGGGGTCGCTTTTCTGCATGAAGGCCATCCCAACGTGCATTCGCGCCAGCTGTATGAAAACCGGCTGGTGGTAGCGTTGCCTGCCTCGCACCCATTAACCGCCAAAAATGTGATAGGGATCGAGGATCTGATCGACCAGCCTTTTATTGGTTACGGTGCCGAGATCCCGATCGGCCAACTGGTGCGCAAACTGTTAAGCGACGCCGACATCATTCTGCGCCCTACCGTCGAGGTGCAGCAGATCCACGTCGCCTGCGCGCTGGTACAGGCCGGGGTTGGCATTGCGCTGATCGATGAAATTACCGCCAACGGCCCGGTGTGGACCAAGGTGGTTTTCCGGCCCATCGAACCCACCGCCAAAACCCCCATCAGCATCGTACACGGCATGTACGAGCCCCTGTCACGGCTGGCTCAGGCGTTTATTGCCACCCTCGAATCCGTACAGATCCACTGGTCGCGCTAACGCATTTCATCGCAGCTCCCCAGGATGACGGCGGCTCATTTTTTGCGCCTGAAGCATGGGTTAACATTGTGTTATACGCAGGTGATAAAAAGTAATGCGACATTTTGGTTAACCGCCCCCTAGTATCGAATTCCGGTAGCGCAACTATTCACAGATTATTCATTCAAGCGCAATCTCACCGATACTTTCAGGAGCACAGACCATGGGGCGTGTTTTAACACTTAGCGATGTGGAGGCCGCGGTAAAAGGCGGTTCGGTATTTGCCTGCGGCGGTGGCGGTTGGGTTGCCCACGGCCTGGAGCTTGGGCGACTGGCGGTAACCATTGGCCGGCCGGAACTGGTCAGCCTCGAGGAATTGAACGATAACGACTGGATCGCTACCGCGGCAGCGATTGGCGCCCCCGGCGGCCTGACCGACTGGCAAATGCTCGGCGTCGACTACGTTAAGGCCGTGCAGTTGGTGCAGCAGGAACTGGGCGCCCCTATCGCCGGATTGATGGTCGGACAGAACGGTATGTCCAGCACCCTCAACGGCTGGTTGCCTGCCGCGATCCTCGGTTGCAAGGTCGTCGATGCGGTCGGCGATTTGCGCGCCCACCCGACCGGCGACATGGGCTCCATCGGCCTGGCTTCCAGCCCTGAACCGATGATCCAGGCTGCCGTCGGCGGCAATCGGGCCAACAACGCCTATATCGAACTGGTGGTGAAAGGTGCCACGGTCAAGGTGTCGCCGGTGCTGCGCAAAGCGGCAGACATGTCCGGCGGCTTTATCGCCAGCTGTCGCAACCCGATCCCCGTCGCCTACGTACGCCAACACGCTGCGTTGGGGGGCATCAGCCAGGCGATTGCCTTGGGTGAAAGCATTCTGGCGGCAAACGGCAACGGCATCGTCGAGGCCATCTGTCGCCACACCGGCGGCAATATTATCGGCAGCGGTAAGGTGGCCGCCAACAGCCTGCGTTATACCGAAGAGGCGTTTGACGTCGGCATCGTGACTGTCGGCCAGGGCAAGGACCTGCGCCGTATCCATATCATGAATGAACATATGGCGGTGGAAGACGCCCACGGCGAGCGTCTCGCCAGTTATCCGGACGTGATCACCACCCTCGACAAGGCCGGCAACCCGATCAGCGCCGGGCAGTTAAAGCCAGGTATGGAAGTGGTGATTTTCCATATGCATCATTCGCAGTTCCCGCTTTCCTCGTCGGTCACCGATCCGGCGGTCTATCCCCCGGTGGAGAAAACCCTCGGGATTGACTTACGCAGCTACCTGCCGACGGGAGATGCCGCATGAAAAGAACCTTTGAAGTGACCTCGGGCACCGAGCTGCGCTGCCTGGGCTGGCGGCAAGAAGCGCTGTTGCGTCTATTGGAAAACGTACTGGCCGTTGGCGAAAACCCCGACGAACTGGTGGTATATGCGGCATTGGGACGTGCGGCGCGTGACTGGCCGTCACACGATGCCATTGTTCATGCGTTAAAAGCCATGCGTGAAGACCAAACGCTGCTGGTGCAATCCGGCAAGCCAATCGGCGTGCTGCAGACCCACGCTAATGCCCCCCTGGTGATCATGGCCAACTGCAATATGGTCGGTCAGTGGGCGAAGGCGGAGAACTTCTACCGCTGGGAAAAAGAAAACCTGCTCTGCTGGGGCGGGCTGACCGCCGGCGACTGGCAATATATCGGTTCGCAGGGGGTGATCCAGGGGACTTATGAAATCTTCTCGCGCATCGCCGAACGGCATTTCGCTGGCGATCTGCGCGGCCGCTTTATCCTCACCGCCGGGCTGGGCGGCATGGGCGGTGCGCAACCGCTGGCGGGCACCCTGGCCAACGCGGCAATTCTGACCGTCGAGGTCAATCAGGCCAGTATCGACAAACGGCTGAAAAACGGCTTTTTACAGCACCAGGCGAAAGATCTCGACCAGGCACTGGCGATGATCGCCGCCGCACAACAGCGCAAAGAGGCGCTGTCGGTCGCGCTGCTGGGCAATGCCGCCGAAGTCTACCCGGCGATTTTGTCTCGCGGCGTGATTCCTGACATCGTTACCGACCAAACGGCGGCGCACGACCTGGTGTACGGTTATGTCCCCGCCGGCTACAGCCTTGAGCAGGTGGCGGCGCAACGCGAGGCGGATATCAATGCGCTGATGGACGCCAGCCGCCGCTCTATCGTGCAACACGTAGAAGCCATGATCGGCTTTATGGATCGCGGCGCGGTGGTGTTCGATAACGGCAATCTTATCCGCACCCACGCCCACCAGGGCGGCGTGTCACGCGCATTCGAGATCCCCATATTCACCGAGGCCTTCCTGCGGCCGCTGTTTTGTCGCGCCATCGGCCCATTCCGCTGGATTGCCCTGTCCAACGACAGCAACGATATTCGGGTGATCGACGACTACCTGCTGCAACGCTTTGCCGATAACCGCATCGTCAGTAACTGGATCACCCTGGCGCGCCAACATGTGCCCTTTGAAGGCCTGCCGGCGCGCATCGCCTGGCTCGGTCACGGGGAACGCACCGAGCTGGCGCTGGAAGTGAACCGCATGGTAGCGGACGGCCGTCTTTCCGGGCCTATCGCCTTCACCCGCGATCATCTCGACGCCGGGGCGATGGCTCACCCGAATATCATGACCGAAAAGATGAAGGACGGCTCCGATGCGATCGCCGACTGGCCGCTGCTCAATGCGCTGGTCAACTGCGCCTCCATGGCGGATTTGGTGGCGATCCACTCCGGCGGCGGCGGTTACAGCGGCTATATGACCAGCTCAGGCGTCACCACCATCGCCGATGGCAGCGCCGCGGCGCAGCAACGCCTGCAATTGTCGATGACCAACGACACCAGTACCGGCGTGATGCGATACGCCGACGCCGGTTATCAGGAGTCGCTCGATGAGATTGCCGAAAAATCCCTGCCCTATATCTCACTGCCTCGCGGAGAACAACGATGAATAAAAGCACGGTTCCGCCCATATCCCCCCTGCTGGCTGCCGACACCGCCGTTACGCCGCGCAAAAGCCGTGGGCGCAAAGCGATTGCCGCCGCTTCTATCGGCAACGCGCTGGAATGGTATGACTTCTCGGTGTACGCCTTCTTCGCGGTGTACATCGCGCAGAACTTTTTCCACCCCAACGATGCCGGCACCCAACTCTTTGAAGCCTTTCTGGCCTTCGGTCTCGGTTTCGTCATTCGCCCGCTCGGCGCCCTGGTGATCGGCGCTTATGGCGATCGGGTTGGCCGCAAGGCCGCCCTGACCCTGACCATCATGACCATGGCGGTCGGCACGGCGATCATTGCCTTTGCACCGCCCTACAGCGCTATTGGCATAGGCGCCCCTTTATTGATCCTGTGCGGCCGGGTGCTGCAAGGGTTTTCCGCCGGGGGCGAGGTGGGCGGCGCGGCCGCATTTTTAATCGAACACGCCCCCGCGCACCAGAAAGGCCAATACGCCTCCTGGCTGCAGGCCAGCATGGGGATCTCCAATATCCTGGGCGCTCTGGTCGCCACCGCGGTCACCCTGACGCTCAGTCACGAACAGGTAGGCGACTGGGGCTGGCGTATTCCGTTCATCATCGGCTTGTCGATCGCTCCGATTGGCCTGTGGATGCGTAAAACCCTGGAAGAAACGCCGCTGTTTGCCGAAGAGCAGGCCCGGCGTCAGCGGGAGCAATGCGCTCCGGAAAAGCCGCTGAGACAGCTGTTCCGAACCCATCGTCAGGCCGTGCTGCTGGGCACCGGGCTGTCTATTCTGTGGGCGGTCAGCGTCTACGCGCTGATTATCTATATGCCGATTTACGTTCAGCGCGTGCTGCATTTCGAGAGCCATCAGGCGTTTTTAGCGGCGCTGATCGGTAACTGCTTTATGGTGGTTTGCTGCGTAGCGGCAGGTGCCTGGTCCGATCGCATCGGTACCCTGAAAATCCTGCAGGCCGGTGCCGCCTTGTTGCTGGTTGCCAGCTACCCCTTGTTATTGCTGCTCGACGCTTACCACACCACCGCGATGCTGATCCTGGTACAGACCCTGTTTTGCATGCTGGTGTCGCTGTTCGTCGGCGTGGCCCCTGCGGCACTGTCCGATCTGTTTCCCACCCAGGTCCGGGCCAGCGGCATGTCGGTGTCCTATAACCTGGCGGTGACGGTATTCGGCGGCTTTGCACCGGCGATCCTTACCTGGTTGACCCAGAATACCGGCACCCGCTTTGCGCCGGCCTGGTACGTGATGATCGCCAGCTTGCTGGCGCTGATCACCCTGTATTTTATCGCCCGCCGTCCGGCGCAGCAGTCCTGAACCGAACAACGTTAAAACATCATAAAAATCAACAACAAGGGTTTACTTATCATGCCAGGAAAATTCGCTTTATCGCTGTTGGCCGCGCTGACGTTCGGTTACCACCCATTGGGCTTGGCTACCGTCACGCTCGATGGACACTCTATTACCCCGCACCTGATTGCGCAGGTCGCCGATGGCGAAGCGGTGAGCGTCGCGCCCGTCGCCATGGAGCGCGTGACACGGTCACATCAGGTGCTGATCGAAGCTGCGCAGAGCGGGCTGAAAATCTATGGGCTGACGGTGGGCGTCGGATTAAACAAGGACCGGCCCATGGTCGACGTCCACGGCAAACTGACGCAGGAGGTGATCGACGCCTCGAAAAAATTTAACGTCGGCCTGCTGCATGCCCACTCTGGCGGTATTGGCGAAGCCATGAGCGTCCGCATCGCGCGGGCCACCATGGTCACCCGGCTCAATGCCCTGTTGAGCGGTGGCGGCGGTGTCCAACCGGCGATTGTCGACGCCTATGTCGCTTTTCTCAACAAAGGCATCACCCCGGTGATCCCGGCAGACGGATCGGTGGGCGAAGGGGATATCACGGTGATCAGCCACATTGGACTGGCAATGCTCGGCGAAGGTGACGTGTATTACCAGGGCAACAAAGTGGCGGCCAAAGCGGCGCTGCAAGGCAGCCAAACACCGGCCATTGCCCCCTATGCCAAAGACGCGCTGGCGATCCTCAGTTCCAATGCCTATTCCGCCGCCAGCGCTGCACTGGCACTGGATTCGCTGGCCCACCTGATGCAGGTCAATACCTTGACCTATGCGCTCAGCCTGCAGGCGCTGAACGGCAACCTCTCGCCGTTCCTCGCCAATACCCTGGCGCTACGCCCTTACCCGGAAGTGGCGACCATGGGGAAAAACCTGCGCGAGTTGCTGACCGGCTCCAGCCTGTGGCAGCACGATGACAGCCGCCCCCTGCAGGATCCGCTGAGTTTTCGCTCCGGGGTTTATCTGCTGGCGGAGCTCCAGCGCAGCTATCAGCAGGCTTATGACCAGTTGCTGGTACAGTTAAACAGCTCCGACGACAATCCTGGAGTGGCACTCGACGTTACGGCACCGTCGCAGCGGCCGCAGGAGGCGGTAGGTTACGTCAGCAAAGGCAGTCTGCAAGGTGCCGTGCTGCCGAGCGCCAACTTTGAGCCGCTGCCCTGGGTGCTGGCCTTTGAGCAATTGGGATTGGCGCTGGCGCATAATTCGCTGGCCAGCGCTCAACAGGTGGTCAAGCTGAATAACCCGGCGTTTACCGGCCTGAGTCGTTTTCTCGGCACCGACCACACCGTGCACGCCTTTGGCGCGATGGAAAAGCCGGTCATGATGCTGGCGATGCGCAATAAAGAGCTCGCCATGCCGGTATCGCTCGATTACTTCCCGGTCGCCGGCGATATTGAAGACATCGCCACCAATGCGCCTTCGGTAGTGGCTCGCGTTCAGCAGCAGGTGGACAACAGCTATCAATTGCTGGGGATCTTGTTGGTGCATGACGCGCAGGCAGTGGATTTGCGCCAGCAGCGGCACAACGGTTTTACGCTATCCGCCCCCACCGCAGCACTCTATACGGCGGTGCGCAAGCAGGTGCCGTTTATCGAGGTTGACCGCCCGCTGGCGCCAGACTTCGCCGCGGCAGAGCAGTTGCTGCGCCGGTACGGTAAGTAAAAAGTAACTTGCCCCCCCACCAGCCTCAGGGCCCGGACGACGGTGCCCTGAGCAAACCCGGCAACACCAGTGCCAACGCCGCCGCTATGCGAGTGTCGATCGCACTGCCCGGCGGCAACAGGCCAAGCGCCATCTGACGTAAGGGTTCTGCCATCACCATCGCCAGCAGCAGATCGCTGATTTGCGCGTAATCTCGTTCATACAGCCAGCCACGGCGTTGCTGACGCTGCAGCCACTGCGCCACAATCGCCCTGCCGCGTTCAATGCCGTTGCGCTGATAAGCCGCCAGCAAGTCTTCACGCCCCGGAAATTCACTCTGCAGCAGGCAAAACATCCCCACCGCCTGCTCGCTCAGCACCTGTCGCGCAATGGCCTGCAAGCCCTGCGACAACAGCGTCGGTAGCTCTGTCGCCCGCTGCGCGTCCTGTTCAAACACCGGCGCAAAGGCGTCGGTCCAGCTCGCGATCGCCTGCGTCACCAGCGCATCGCGGTTCTCGGCAAAGCGATACAGGGTTTTCTTCGCCATGCCCGCCCGCTTCGCCACCGCGTCCACGGTGGTGGCGGCATAGCCCTGCGTCAGCAACAGCGCCAGGGTGGCCTCCACTGCCGCCGCGCGTAACTCCTCTTCCGGAGCCGAGGGCCTTCCACGCGTACGCGGTTCGGCTTCCACTTTATTTGCCATCACAGTTCCTCGAAGTCGTTGACAGAGTCAGCATAGCGGCATAGCCTCATTTAGGAAACAAATATCGTTTCCTAAATAAAAAAGGATGAGCGTGATGACACATCAATCACTGATGCTGCCCTGGGGCGTAAATGATATCAACGAGTTGCTCAAACCTGAACCGCTGCGGCTGGAGATGGGGCTGACACGCAACAGCGACGGCTGGTTAACCGTGGCAATCCGTACCGATCTGCATGGCTGCAAGGGCCGCATGCTGGATTGGTGGTTTACCTTTTTCGATACCACCCAGCATATCCGTTGGTGGCACCCGCACGATCATGTCGAGCACCGCGGCTGGGATCAGCACTGGAGAAAAGGCCAAAGCTACGTGGGCGCCAGCATCGACGCGGTGGAATGGTTAGCCGAGTTGCCGCCGGTACCGGCACGGCTCAAATTTCACGCGGCAGAAGACTTTTTTGCCGCACAACCTTTGCGACAGGCGCGGGACGGTCAGGCGTTATCCGCTGCCGTATGCGCACGGATCGGCTTTGGCGAGCAGGTGGCTCTGGACGACTACGGCGATCCGCTCGACGGCGAAATGCTGCATCTGGCCCGCGATACCCCCTATGGTTGCGTGCTACGCAGCCGTTTTCTGTTGGGGAAATCCTGTGCCAACGCCCATGAAGAACTGCCGGACGAGGTTGGCTTTAACCTGATGCGCCATTGCTACAATGAATTCAGCTATCTGGCGCAATTCCTGCCTTCGCTGTACTACGCCGAAAACGGCCACGAGACCGCCCCCTTACCCTGGTAATCATTCGCCCCGGCGTTTTATTTTCCGCCAGGGCCTTTATAGTAAGCTCAACCTACAGGCTACAACGACAAACGACAGGTGAAGCGATGGAAAAACGGCGGTATTCAGGTGGCTGTCTTTGCGGGCATATCCGTTTTCAGGCCGTTGGCCAGCCCGGTAATCCTCACAGTTGCTCATGCGAGTTCTGTCAGCGTCACTCCGGCGCGCCAACGTTGTGCTGGGTTGAGTTTCCGCGTGAGGCCGTCAGTTGGATCGGTGCCGGCGGCATGCCTGCCCTGTACCGTTCTTCCGACTATTCCAGCCGCGCCTTTTGCCCACGTTGCGGCAGTACTCTGGGCGCTGTCGATGACGAACCGACCGTCGCACTGGTCACCGGCAGTTTTGATCGTGGCGACCTGGCGGCGCTGCGCCCCACCGCGCACTCCTTTGCCGATGGCTGCCCCGACTGGTGGAAAATCGACGACATCGTCTGAGGCCTTCACACTTCCCGTTTAAAATAATTGATTGTTTTGCCGTAAGAATTTAGAACTGAATGACAATAATTCAAACGCACGGGAATGGGGATGGACACACAAACAGCGGTTATCGACGCACGTCAGTCGCGTCAGGCCTTGCTGGCCGGATCGGTCGGCAACTTTATTGAGTGGTACGAATTCGGCGTTTACGGTTTTCTCGCTACCGTGATCGCCGCCAATTTTTTCACTCTGCAGGGTGAAAGTGAAATTACCAGCCTGATCCTCACCTATGCCGCCTTTGCGCTGGCCTTTTTCTGTCGCCCGATAGGCGCCGTGATTTTCGGCCGCATCGGCGATCGCATTGGCCGCCGACCGACGCTGATCGCAGTCTTGTTGCTGATGACGGTGGCCACCGCCCTGATCGGCGTGATGCCGACCTATGCCTCCATCGGCGTCGCCGCCCCGCTGCTGCTGACCCTGTTGCGCATGTTCCAGGGGCTGTTTGCCGGCGGGGAATTCGGCGGTGCGGTCTCGCTGATGACCGAATTCGCGCCAAAGGGAAAACGTGGCCTGTTCGGGGCCTGGCAGTCGCTGACCGTGGCCTTCGGGCTGTTGGCGGGGGCCGGACTGGTGGCGCTGTTGGCTGCGCTTTTAACCCCTGAGCAGTTGCATGACTGGGGCTGGCGTATCCCCTTCCTGCTGGCGTTGCCGATGGGCGCGGTAGCACTGTGGCTACGCTTGAAACTGCAAGAAACACCGACCTTTACCCAGGCGCAGCAAAACCTCGGCACCCAGGTGCAAGCCGCCGAGCTGAAGTTAAGCGGCGTGGTGAAAACCATCGCGATCGGCATTGGACGCATGATGGGCTGGTCTGCTGCCGGCTACACCTTTCTGGTGGTGATGCCGTCCTACCTGCAAACCTCGCTGCACGCCACCTTCCAGCAGGCGTTGGTGGCGACGGTACTGGCTAACGTCGGTTTCGCCCTGACCATTCTGCCCGCCGGCATCCTCAGCGATAAGCTGGGACGCAAAACGGTGATGCTGACGGCGGTAGTGGCGGTGATCCTGTTCACCTTCCCGCTGCTGCACCTGCTGCAGGACCCTCAAAGTTCGTTGCTGGTCAAAGGCATCGCAGTGATGATCGCCGGTGCGGTCGTCGGTTTGCTGGCCGGCCCCGGTCCGGCGATGCTGGCGGAGATGTTCCCGACGCAGGTGCGTTATACCGGCCTGGGGCTGGCCTATTCGCTTTCTAACGCGGTATTTTCCGGCTCTGCCGGGCTAATCATCACCGGTCTGATCAAACAGACCGGCAACCTCGATATCCCAGCCTACTACGTGGTTGCCACCTCGGTAGTCAGCCTGTTCGCGCTGATGACCCTGCGGCGCGACGACCATCTCCGTTCACTCAACGAACGTTAACCCTGCGGGGCGCACTGCGTCCCTCAGATTATTGACAAAGGGGGATAAAAGCGTGGTTTTTCCCCCTTTGTGATATCAGCCGATAATCAAGAAATAGATTTTCCTGATTATTTTCAAAATCTCTAACGCCTGCCGCCAAACATTATATGTTTGTCAGCAGTCTCCGGGGCGCACTGCGCCCCTGTTTT
Organism: Serratia sp. OS31; assembly: GCF_014164835.1. Taxonomy (NCBI): domain Bacteria; kingdom Pseudomonadati; phylum Pseudomonadota; class Gammaproteobacteria; order Enterobacterales; family Yersiniaceae; genus Serratia; species Serratia sp. OS31. The sequence continues at coordinate 86,754 of NZ_JACJFQ010000017.1, forward strand.
ATTAACGGGTGATTTGGATCACACCCGTAAAATGTTAACGTTAACTTTTGTGATTAAAATCGCAATCCGTCGCTTTGGCGGCTTTATTTGGTTTAAAGTTAACGTTAACAATAGAGCCAATTTCATCCATCAGGGCATTCCCCATGAACCGCGAAACAAAAAAATATTATGTGCTTCTCAGCGGCCTGTTGTTTTTCTTCTTCTTCACCTGGTCATCCAGTTTTTCTCTGATCTCCATCTGGCTGAACCAGAAGATCGGCCTGAAAGGCACGGAAACCGGCCTGATCTTCTCGGCAATGTCCATCATGGCGCTGTGCGCACAGCCCCTGTACGGCTTTATTCAGGATAAGCTCGGGCTGCGTAAACACCTGCTGCTGTTTGTCGGCGTGCTGCTGCTGCTGACCGGCCCGTTCTTTATCTACGTCTACGCCCCGCTGCTGCAAACCAACCTGGTGGCCGGTGCGCTGGTGGGCGGCGTATTTGTCAGCCTGGCGTTCAATGCCGGCATTGGCGCGCTGGAGTCCTATACCGAAAGGGTCAGCCGGATCGTCGGCTTTGAGTTTGGCCGGGCTCGCATGTGGGGGTCACTGGGCTGGGCCAGCGCCACCTTCTTCGCCGGTTTCAACTACAACATCAATCCCAATATTAACTTCTGGATCGCTTCGGCCTCGGCGGCGGTGTTTCTGCTGCTGCTGTGGCAGGTGCGCGAACTGAAACCCAACGCCATGGCCGGTCTGGAATACGGCAAACCGGAAAATCTGAAGCTGCAGGACGCGCTGGCCCTGCTGCGCCTGCCGGGTTTCTGGGCACTGGTGGTTTTCGTTCTCGGTACCAGCATCTACGGCGTGTTTGACCAGCAGTTCCCGGTGTATTTTGCCTCGCAGTTCGCCACCCACGAAGAAGGCAACCGCATGTACGGTTTCCTCAACTCCTTGCAGGTATTTCTTGAGGCCGGCGGCATGTTCCTGGCCCCCCTGCTGGTCAATCGCATCGGTATCAAACAGAGTTTGTTGCTGGCCAGCAGCGTGATGGCGCTGCGCATGTTCGGTTCCGGCTTCGCCAGCGGCGCCCTGATGATTTCCGCCATGAAACTGTTGCACGCCGTGGAGCTGCCTATCCTGCTGGTGGCGATGTTCAAGTACATCACCACCCGCTTTGACAGCCGCCTGTCCTCGACGCTGTATCTGGTGGGCTTCCAGTTTATCAGCCAAATCGTCGCCGGCATCCTGGCGCCGCTGGCCGGTTACGGCTACGACCGTATCGGCTTTGCCGACACCTATTTGCTGATGGGCTGCGCCGTGGCTGGCTCCACGCTGATTTCCTGCTTCCTGCTGCGTGGTGAAACCGTCGCCTGCGCACCTCCATTTCAATCAACGATAAAATCAAGTGAGCCAACCCAATGAAAAATGCTTTAGCTCAGGCCGATCACGCGGTCGAAGCGCTGCGCGCGCAACGTCAGGACGATTACTACCCGCTATTTCATCTGGCGGCGGACGCCGGTTGGATCAACGACCCCAACGGTCTGGTGTACATTAACGGCGTCTACCATGCGTTCTACCAACATCATCCCTATGACCAAAACTGGGGCCCCATGCATTGGGGCCATGCCACCAGCAAGGATCTGGCACATTGGCAGCATCAGCCGATCGCCCTGGCTCCCGGCGACAGCTACGACAAAGACGGCTGTTTTTCCGGCTGCGCGGTGGATGACAACGGCGTATTGACGCTGCTCTACACCGGCCACGTCTGGTTGGGCAAAGAAGGCGACGACGACCAGGTACGTGAAGTGCAATGTCTGGCGACCAGCGAAGATGGCGTGCATTTCGTCAAGCACGGGCCGGTTTTGCTGCCGCCGGAAGGCATTCAGCACTTTCGTGACCCGAAAGTTTGGCGTGCAGCCGACCGCTGGTGGATGGTGGTAGGCGCCAAAGAAAACGGGCTGGGCCAGGCGCGACTTTACCGTTCGAATGACCTGCGCGACTGGCAGTTCGATCGCGTCCTCGCAGGGGCGCAATCGCCGCACCAGGGCTATATGTGGGAATGTCCGGATTTCTTCCCGCTCGGTGAAAAGCAGGTTCTGCTGTTCTCGCCGCAGGGGCTGACGGCCCAGGGCTACCGCAATCGCAACCGCTTCCAGAGCGGGTATCTGCTCGGACACTGGCGGCCTGATGAGGATTTCAGCGTCACCCAGTCCTTCTGCGAGCTGGATAGCGGGCACGATTTCTACGCACCGCAAACCTTCACCGCCGCCGACGGTCGCCGCATGCTGTTCGCCTGGATGGACATGTGGGAATCGCCGATGCCGAGCAAGCCCCACGGTTGGGCCGGAGCGCTCACCCTGCCCCGCGAATTGACCTTGTCGTGCGAAGGCAACGTATTGATGAATCCGGCTCGTGAGCTGAGCGCGTTACGTAGGCAGCCACAGTCGTTTGACGCCGTGTCTGTGCGTAACCAACGCCAGAAGCTGGTTGACGGGGTACAGGAACTGGTGCTGACGCTGAACGTGGCCACCAGCGATGCCGAGCGCTACGGCATCGACATCGGAACCGCCGCACGGCTGTACGTCGATAATCAAACGCATCGATTGGTATTGGAACGTTTCAGTGAAGATCCGGGCCTGTGCGGCTGCCGCAGCGTGCCACTGCAGGAGGCTGACATTTTGTCGCTGCGCGTCTTTATCGACCGCTCATCGCTGGAAGTGTTCGTCAATCAGGGCGAGGCCAGCCTGACCAGCCGTATCTATCCGACCGACGGGCAGCGCGGCGTCACCCTGTTCGCCGAAAGCGGATTGGCGCAGTTTGGTGCGGCACAGGCCTGGGAACTGGAAAGCATCTGGGAGTGATCTGAGACGAACTCAATGTGCAGGGCGCAGCGATGAATGAACTGCGCCCTGTTGGGTTACAGCGATCCTCGCAGTAATAACGGGCAGGCCACTTTCACCCTGTCATGGTGATCCAATTGATGAATCAAATGCAGCGCCGCCTGCCGACCCAACTCGTAGTGCGGTAACTGCACCGTAGTCAGCGGTGGCAGGAACAGCTGGTCAATACCGACCATATTGTCGTAGCCCAGCACCCCGACCTGTTGCGGGATTTTCCAGCCCTGCGCCAGCAACACCTGATACACCAAAAACGCCACCCGATCGTTACCACACACCACCACATCGCAGTCGCGCTGCCCCGGCGAGAAGTGACGTTCCAGCAATGCCACGCTGTCACGGTAATGCTCATCGCCCTCGGTCAGATCGAGATGATATTGTCGTAGTTGATCGACGTCTCCGCCCGCTTCACCCCAGGCACGTTCCAGCCCGCGACGGCGCAACCCGGCCGCCAGGGTCGTTTCCGGCAAGTGAATACACAGCGGTGCGCGATAGCCTTTGGCAATCAACGCGCGCATGGCGTCATACTGGCCCTGCTCGTCATCGGGAATGTAACTGGCGACCGAGTGTTCCTGGCTGATGCAGTTGGCCAGCACCAGTTTTTTATCCAGCAACTTGGGCGGTATCGCCACCTGGCGTAACCCCATGGTGGTGAAGATCACCCCGTCCGGTCGGTGTGCCAGCAGCAAATCTACGGTATGTTCCGCACTGTCGTCGGCAAACAGATTGACCACGAAGCTGTTCCAGCCGTGTTCACGCGCCGTTTTTTCGATCGACAGGATCATTTCCACCGAGAACGGGGTGGTCGCGGTATCCAGCGCCAGCACGCCGAGGGTCTGGACCCGGTTACTATCACCGCGAATGCGCCGCGCCGCGAGATCGGGCACGTATTCCAGTTGGTCAATCGCCCGCTTGACGCGTTGGTAGGTATCCGGCCGCAGCTTATCGGGCTCGTTGATGGCGCGGGATACCGTCATCAAGGATACCCCGGCAAGTTTTGCAACGTCTTTCAGCGAGGCCATGCGCCCTTCTCAATGTGGGATAAGTGTGGGATAGAAGTGCAGATCATCCCACAACTTAGCGCTGGACTCTAGCCCGGTTTAGCCGGGTGTGATGTCGGCCCACAGAATGACGCTATCCTCGGTCAGCGGCGTCAGCGCCCCACTGAACTCTCCCGCCGGCCACCACCCACCCTGACGTGCGGTCAGGATCACGCCATCCGCCAGCAACCATCGTCCCTGCAGCACGTACAGCACACCAGCATGCGATGACGGCAGCTCGATGGTCTCAGTCACTCGCAGCACGTCGGCTACCCAGCGGCCGCGCCGGGTCATGATATTGAAATCCTGGCTGCTGCCGCCCAACAGGGTCGCGCTCAACGCCACATCGCCGGAGAAGGCGAACGGTTCACCAGCCTGCGATAAATGATGATCAACGTGCCCGGCGCTGAACAGATGCACGCCATCGCCTTCCAACAGGGTGATCGAACGATCTATCCCGTTGAAGGCCGAAAACGGGCCGTCTTGCGCGATGGTGGCGATACTGGCACGCCAGTCGAAATCCTGGGCACCCGCAGGCCAACTGGCGATCTCTCGGGTTTCCCCACCACCATTACGCCACGGCGTGACCGGCAGGGAAGCAAAATCAAAACGCGTCAGGCTCATCACGCCTCCTGCTGGAAGGTTTTCAACACCTGCAAGAACGCCGCGCTGCTCTGTTGCTGCAGTGCATGGCGTCCTTGTTCGATCACCTGCCGACCGCCGACAAAGACATCGCGGATTTGCTCTTTACCGCCGGCGAACAGCCAGCGGTTGAGGATCGAGGCGTCCGGCGCCGCGGCCAGGTAAGGATCGTCGCCGTCCAGCACCAGCCAGTCGGCACGGTAGCCGCTTTGCAGCCGTCCGATCGGCGCACCGCAGGCCTGTGCCCCGCCCTGCAAGGCCTGTTGGTAGAGAACGTCAGCCACGGCCGGTTGCTCCGGCGTGGTCAACCGGTTACGACGCTGATCGCGCAGACGCTGGCCGTATTCGAACCAGCGCAGCTCCTCCACCACATTGAGCGATACGTGGCTGTCAGAACCAATGCCCCAGCGCCCCTGATGCTGCAGATAGGCGTCGCCGGGGAAGATGCCGTCGCCCAGGTTGGCTTCGGTAGTCAGGCACAGGCCCGCTACCGCTTTGCTGTGCGCCAACAGCTCCAGTTCATCGCGATCAAGATGCGTGGCGTGAACCAGACACCAGCGCTGATCCACCGGCAGATGCTCGTACAGCCAGGCGACGGGGCGCCGTCCGCTCCAGGCCAGACAGTCGTTGACCTCTTTCTGCTGCTCGGCAATATGAATATGCACCGGCAGCGTACTGTCCGACGCCGCCAGGATCTGCTGCATCTGGCCCAGCTCCACCGCACGCAGCGAGTGGAAGCACAGGCCCTGATTCTGCAACGGTTGGTCTGCCAACTGACGGGCGATCGTCTGCTGTTGTTCCAGATAGCTGTCCGCATTCTGAATAAAACGCTTTTGCCCCGGCTGAGCGGGTTGGCCGCCAAATCCCGCATAGCTGTACAGCACCGGCAGCAGGGTCATGCCGATCCCCGCCTGGGCCGCCGCCTGACTGAGTCGGCCGGTCATTTCGCCGCGATCGGCATAAGGGAGACCGTCGGCGCCGTGATGCAGATAGTGGAACTCGGCGACCTGGGTATAGCCCCCTTTCAGCATTTCGATATAGAGTTGGCGGGCAATCACCTCCACCTGCTCCGGCGTCAAACGCTGCACCAGGCGATACATCAGGTCACGCCAGGTCCAGAAGCTGTCCTGCGGATTGCCCGCCACCTCCGCCAGTCCGGCCATCGCACGCTGGAAGGCGTGAGAGTGAAGGTTTGGCATGCCCGGCACCGCATCGCCGTGCAGACGGGTGCAACCTTCGGGATCGGCGTCGGCGGTCACCTGAGTCAGGTAACCTTGCGCATCCACGTCCAACCGGACGTTATGCGCCCAACCTTCAGGAAGCAGAGCGCGTGAGGCAAAATATGCAGGCATGGCAGTATTCCACTGTTAGTGTAACGGTTAATAACGCGCGATAATCGCGCATCCGAAAATACACGGGCCCAGCGCATTGCTGTGGCGGACCGGCCCCTAGTTGTATATACATATACATACGCCGACATCAACAGTAAACTGATGTTATTATTTTTTTATTTGACGAGGTTAACGCCGTGGTTGATCAACAGACCGTGCTGCAACTGGCTGCTGCAATGAGCGATACCCCCGCCCCCATTTATCAACGGGTCAAGCAGGCGATCGTGAACCAAATCCGGGCGGGCCATTGGCTGCCGCACCAACGCGTTCCCTCGGAAAGTGAGCTGGTCGCCGAACTGGGCGTCAGCCGCATGACCATCAATCGCGCGCTGCGCGAGCTGACCACCGAAGGCTATCTGATCCGCATGCAGGGGGTGGGCACCTTCGTCGCCGAAGCCAAGGCGCACACCGCGCTGCTGGAAGTGCATAATATCGCCGACGAAATCGCCGCCCGTGGACATCGCCACAGCAGCAAGATCCTGCAGTTGAAGGCGCGGCCGGCCAGCGAGGAAGAAGCATTGGCGCTGGGCATTCAACCGGGCCAGCAGCTTTTCTATTCGCAGATTGTGCATTACGAAAACGACCTGCCGGTACAGGTGGAAGACCGCTGCGTGAACCCCCTCATCGCCCCCGATTACATGAAACAGGATTTCGACCGCGTTACGCCCTATATCTATCTGACGCAGGCCGCGCCGCTGACCGCAGGCGAACACATCGTCGAAGCGGTAGTGCCGACCCGCCAGGAGCGCGAACTGCTGCAGTTGGAAGACCACGAACCGGGCCTGTTGATCCACCGCCGCACCTGGTCCGGCAAAACCGTCGTCACTTCGGCACGCCTGCTGTACCCCGGCAGCCGTTATCAACTGTTCGGCCGTTTCACCAGCGAAGTCTGATCCTCTGCGGGTGCCGTTTTGGCACCCGCCCTTCCACAACGATCACATCCCGATAACAAATTTTTATCCCGCCCCTTGTGACAACCCGATGAATGCGCTAGGTTGTTTTTAATTGTATATACAACCATGTGGGAGCCACGGCTCCGGCGGAGAAAAGCCATGACCTCTGAGATTCATTGCGACAGCCTGTGGCACGGGGCCGATGTCGTCACCATGCGCGACGGCAAATATCACACTATCGCCAACGGCGCGATCGCCGTGCGTGACGGCAAGATTGTCTGGCTGGGCGAACATGCGGCGTTACCGGCAACCCTGATAGCAGATGAAGCGGTGAAATTCGACGGTGGCATCATCACGCCGGGCTTTGTCGACTGCCATACCCATCTGGTATTCGGCGGGAACCGCAGCGGCGAGTTCGAACAACGCCTGAACGGGGTCAGCTATGCCGATATCGCTGCCCAGGGCGGCGGCATCATTTCCACCGTCAAAGCTACCCGTGACGCCGACGAAGAACAGCTGCTGGAGCAGGCGCTGTTCCGGCTGCGACCGCTGCTGGCGGAAGGCGTGACCTGCGTGGAGATCAAGTCCGGCTACGGGCTGACGCCGGAAAGCGAGCTGAAAATGCTGCGCGTGGCGCGCAAGCTGGGCGAACTGTTGCCGGTTGAAGTAAAAACCACCTGCCTGGCGGCGCACGCGCTGCCGCCGGAATATGCCCATCGCGCCGACGACTATATCGATCTGGTGTGCAACACCATTATTCCTCAGGCCGCCGCTGCCGGACTGGCCGATGCGGTTGACGCCTTCTGCGAGCATCTGGCGTTCTCACCGGCGCAGGTGGCGCGAGTGTTCGCCGCAGCGGAAAAAGCGGGTCTGCCCGTGAAGCTGCACGCGGAACAACTTTCTGCCCTCGGCGGGAGTGAATTGGCCGCGCAGCACCATGCTCTTTCCGCCGACCATCTTGAATATGCTACCGAACAGGATGCACGAGCGATGGGCGATGCAGGCACCGTTGCGGTGCTGCTGCCAGGCGCTTATTACCTGCTGCGTGAAACCCAATGCCCACCGGTAGACCTGTTCCGCAAACACGGCGTAGCCATGGCGATCGCCAGCGATGCGAACCCGGGGACCTCGCCGGCACTGTCCTTGCGTTTGATGATTAATATGGCCTGCACGCTGTTCCGCCTGACGCCGGAAGAAGCGTTGGCGGGCGTCACGGTGCATGCGGCCAAGGCGCTGGGCCTGCAGGCAAGCCAGGGAACGCTGGAAGCCGGCAAACTGGCGGATTTTGTGCACTGGCCGCTGTCCCGTCCGGCAGAACTGGCTTACTGGTTGGGCGGTCAACTGCCCTGTACGGTGATTTTCCGAGGAGAAGTACGTCAATGACCATTCGCGATGCTTTTGATTTCCACGCCGGCAGCCTGCCGCTGCTGATCAGTATTCCCCACGCCGGTACCCGATTGACGCCGGCCGTCGAGGCCGGTTTGACCGAAGAGGCGCGACCGCTGCCGGACACCGACTGGCATATCCCGCAGCTGTACGATTTCGCGCGCGCCATGGGTGCCAGCGTGCTGATCGGCAATTACTCGCGCTTCGTTATCGACCTGAACCGCCCGGCGGATGACAAACCGCTCTACACCACCGCCACCACCGGTCTGTACCCTGATGTGCTGTTTGACGGTCGCCCGAGCTTCTTGCCGGGGAAGGCCCCCTCTGACCAGGAGCGCGCCGGCTATCTGGCGCAGATCTGGCAGCCCTACCACCAACAGCTGCAAGACGAACTGGCGCGCCTGAAAGCCAAGCACGGCTACGCCCTGTTGTTTGACGCCCATTCTATCGCCTCCGTTATCCCGCGCTTGTTCGACGGCAAGCTGCCGGATCTCAACCTGGGGACCAACGGCGGCGAAAGCTGCGCCCCGGCGCTGAGCGATCGTCTGGTCGCCTGCTGCGAACAGCAACAGCAGTTTACGCACGTGCTTAACGGACGCTTCAAAGGCGGTTACATCACTCGCGCCTACGGCCGCCCGCAAGAACAGCAGCATGCCATTCAACTAGAGCTGGCGCAGGTGAACTACATGTCAGAACAGTATCCGTATGCCTTTGCACCCGAACGTGCCGCCGCCCTGCAGCGCCTGCTAAAACAGATGATCGACAGCCTGCTGTCCGGCGGCGACCAACTGCGTTAATCCTTTTCTACTCCAGTTGCGGGGCAATGCTAATTGCCCTGCGACAATCAAACCTTCAAGCGCTCCCCCTCTAGCTTCCTCACGTTGTGGCACACAATTTGCCTCCTGGTTGTTCCTTTTTCGATTTGCGCACTGCATCGCAGTTTTGACTGAAAATAAGTGAATCTGGTCGGAACAGCGCACAAAACGGCGGCCCACAGTTTGCGCGGTACGCGACAATCTGGCGAAAAGCCCATCGAGGCACAAATTGATAAAAATACTCTGGAGGCCCCTATGTCCGAAATCCCGCTAAACTGGCGTGCCGCACAGGCCGTCGCTGACAGGCTGCTGGCCGATTGGCAGTCCGACCACCAACCCGGCGGGGCTATTACCCTGTTCGACGCCGCGCAGATACGAGCGACCGCCAGTGCCGGGCGAGCCGATCTGGCGCAAAATACCCCTTTTAACGCAGACAGCGTGGTGCGCTACGCTTCCGTCACCAAACACATTTTCGCCGCGCTGGCGCTAAACGCCACCGATAACGCCCTAAGCCTGGATGACCGCCTGGGCGATCTGCTGCCAGAGCTGCAGGATCCTCTGGCGAATGTCACCGTGGGGCAGGCGTTGGATATGACCAGCGGGCTGCCTGACGTACGTGAAACCCTGGGGCTGCTGGGTATCTCGGTGCATACGCGCAGTGAAGCGCAACCGGTCATGCAGTTCCTGCAGGGGCTGGAAGGGCTGAACTACCCGGCCGGCAGTGAAATCACCTATACCAACACCGGTTACCGGCTGGTGGAGGCCGCACTGCAGGCCAAGGGGCATGATTTCGACCAACTGGTGCAGCAACACATCGCCCAACCGCTGCAGGTGCAGCTACGAGCGCCTGAAAGCTGGTATGACGTGGTGCCTGGGCTCATCCCCGGTTACTGGCGCGCCAAACAGGGCTGGCAGTTAGCCAGCGCCGGCCTGCACCTTTCCGCCTCCGGCAGCCTGACCGGCAGCGCCAATGCCCTCACCTGCTGGTTACAAACGCTGCTGGCCAATCAAGGTCCTGGTCGTGGGGTACTGGCGCAGCTGAGTGCCCCGCGCCATCTTAACCAAGGGCAACTCAGCGCTTACGGGCTGGGGCTGGCGCAAACTCCGCTCGGTGAATATCGTCTGCTGGGCCACGGCGGTTCGCACGCCGGCTACAAAACTTATTTCCTGCTGGCGCCCGATCGGCAGGCCGGTGTCGTTGTGGTGGCGAACCGGGAGGACTGCGACAGCTTCGGTATGGCGCTGCAGGTGATGGCCGCCTTACTGGGCGAAGCGTTGCCGAAACGCAGCGCCGCCATTCCCGATGGCATTTACACCACGGTGGCAGATCCTTACTGGCTGGAGGTGAAAGACGGCAACGTCGCCTATCTGGGCAGTGAAGAGGCGCTGTATCAGGCCGATGACGGCTACGCGGTGTCGCTTTCCGCCCATATGCCAATGCGGCTGAAATGGACCGGTGAAGCGGTAGAAGGCGAAGTGTGCCACGTGCCGCGCAGCTTTCTGCCCGTCACGCCCAACCGCGATTGTTTAAAGCACGTGCAAGGCTTGTGGTACCACCCGCAGTACCGCACCGCCTTCGAGATCTGCGGCGATCGGGTGCACATTGGCGTGGGCCCGGCATCGCAAACCGGGAAGATCAGTTCGTTGGGCCAGGGCCGTATGCTGGTCGAAAGCAGCGACGGCCCGTGGTTGAAACGCTTTTGCCTCTATTTCCGCGGCTACAGCGTAGATTTGATTGCCAATCGCAGCCGGGTGCTGACCTTCCAGCGCAGCAGCATCGGCCGCGATTAGCGGACGCCGGGATCACTCCGCCTTGGCGGCCCTGACGGCCAATAAGGCGGTGAACAGCCGCTGCTTGTCGGCTTCGCTGAGGTTGTTCTGATCAATAGCCTGAATAAAACGACTGCGCGCACTCTCCGTCAGCGCCCCGGCTTTTAATTCCTGCGCCAATCGCTGCAAAATTCGGCTGCTGAGCTCGGCAATCTGCGGCCTCACCTGTTCCAGCGGGCGCGGCTGCCAGCCGCTTTCCGGCTGCGCCAGCCAGTCCGCGCGGTAACGGTATTGAATCGCCTTGGCGGCGTCCATTTGCGCGATGATAAACGGCCGAACCGAAAGCGGATCCAATCCTAAGCGCCCCGCCTCTGCCTGAGTGCTTGCCAGCACCTTGGCTTCCTGTGCCAAATCCTCGATCGGCAAATGCTGCTGCGCTTTGTAGCCGGCAACGTCTTTCATATAACCCAGACGCTGATTGACCAGTTCGCCAAGCGCCGTCCCCCCGCTTGCCAGCGCGGAAAAGCTGACCAGGCAGCAGGCAATCAATAACATCCTGAACATCACAATTTCCTTATGCACCGAAATAACAGGAAAAGAGTTCACCACGATCCCCTGTTGCAGGCAAATAAAAAGCCCCACCGAAGCGGGGCCTTAAAGCAGAGTCAGCGGGAATCAATCAAATACGCCGTTGATCACCGAGGCAACCAGAGCGGTACTCAACGCCACCAGCACCAGATCGTTACCGGCAACGCGCCACTCATAGCCAGGATAATAAGGCAGATCGTGCAGCATGGAGGATGGCACCATTTTTTTGGCGATGCCCGGAGGCAGAGGCTTGCCGCGCGCCAGATTTTTGGCGATCCCCGGCGGCAAAGATCGGTAGCCGGTCAGGCCGTAGTTTACGGCCAGAGAACGTGCACGCTCATGGGAAATGCTGACGGAAACCAGCCCGCGGTCGCCATCGTTATCTTTGGCCTTATTGCCATGCTTGCCATTGTTGCCGTTATTACCATGATTGCCGCTGTTACCATGGCCGTTGCCGTTTCCGTTGCCGCCTTTGTCGGCCAGCGCCGGTGCGGATGACAACCCCAGAGAAACAATCAGCGCCAATACGGTGAAAGCAGTACGACGTTTGCTCATTTTGTTACTTCCTGCATGGGTTATTACCTTCACTATAGGCGCAGTTCTCCGTCTAAAGCATGAGGAAAACTCTGAGAGTTTGATCCCATACAGAGATGAGAATCAAACCAGATGACAGAATATTATCCCAGCGCAAAACTATTCGAAAAAACCGAATTCCGGCCTAAGATTTTTCTTGCAGCGAAATAAGCCATGCAGTAGTTTGGAACTGTCACAAAAAGAGTTAGCCTGCTCTTTTTCGTCGCACCTCAAATCATCTTTTTATCGCCTAAAGTGATAACACTGAACGCTTCCCGCCTCTCCGTGCGGGATTCTTTTTTACCGATAAATCGACATCGGATGCACCAGAGAGGTGCTTTTTGTTGAGATTTGGTTGCCAATACTTTAAATTCGGCGTCTGAGAAACCTTAACCTCCCGCGGTGGCCAGTTGGCAACGGGTGGGCGTTCAGGAGCAAAAGACATGCAAATGACCCTCATGGAATACATCACGCAGCACTTTAATGGCGATCTTCACCGCTACGCGCAATCCGAAGGCGTTAGCCGTGAACAAATCATCAATTGGATCGATAATGAATGCCACGTAATCAAAGGACGATTATTTATGCCGGTGCGGCATCTGCCCGGTGAACAAGCGCAGTGATGACGAAAAAAAAACCCGCCAAAGCGGGGTTTTCTGTTTCTGATACCACGGAAAATCAGAAGTTATAACCGGCCACGATATAGTAACCCCAGCCGGTGGATTTGATTGGACCCTGTGGGGTGCCAATATCCACACCGTCCTGCCACTGGCCGCCGTTATGGAAATAACGAGCCACGAACGAGTAGTGCCAGTGATCGTAGTTCAACGCCAGAATATGGCTGGAAGCGATCGAGTTGCTGGTGCGCGCCTGACGACCGTTCACGGTGAAGTCGTCCTTGCCCAGATCGGAACCGAAGTCAAAGTTGGTGAAACCGATGTAGCTCAGATTGCCGCCCCACACCTGGGTCAACGGCACAAAGTATTTCACTTTGAAGCGGTAACCGTCCCAGCTGTTTTCGTTGGCAGCCTGGTAGTTTTCCCACTGGTACTTGGCATAGATGTTCATCGACAGGCTCATTGGCAAACCGGTGTCGATGTCGGTACCCAGACCCATGTACCAGGTGTTCTGGCGACCGTCAGCGTTGTGGCCCAGGTCATAGATGTAGTTGTTGGCGAAGTACCATTCTTTGAACGGGCCAAAGCTCAGATCGGTGCCGGTCAGTTTGTCGATGGAGAAGCGAGGTTCAATTTCCATAAACATCGGAGAACCTTTGTCCCAGATACCGCGGTCAGGGGTGTTGCCCACGCCGAAGAATTTAGGAACGTCGATGTAGCCATAGAAGTCGAACCAATCTTTTTTGGCGAAGGCTTCATATTCCAGGTACAGATCGTTGTTCAACTGAGGTCCGAAACGGGTGTGGTAGCTGCCTACCACGTTAACGCTCTGGTGCCACCAATCCGAGACGTATTGGCTGTCTTTGCTATCAGCCATTGAAGATGCACTGTAAGACGCTGCGAGCAGTACACCTGCTGCGAGAGCTATTTTTTTCATTTTTATTACCACATGCTTAAAGGGCCATTTCCTGCCCGTTAGAAAAGATGACAATCAGTCTGACGACACCTGGCGTTGCCTCCGCTTACAAACTCTCGGGCGACGCGCGCATTATAGAAATCACTGGGTGTAAGAATCTGTGATCCAGTTATGCATTTCGCGAATAGGTAATCGATTGCGTTCACATTTGTCAAATTATGTTTCATGCAAATTCACGATCGCTGTGATTTTTGTCATGCCCGATGATTTTTAAAGCAGGTTTTGTGCCAAATGTGTTCAATACAAAAAGTTAATGTCGGTTACTTTTGTTAAACAGAAAAGCCGGTCGCAATGACCGGCTGACAAGAAAAGAGGCCACCGAGGGTTAGGCTGGCCAGGACGAATTGCGAATGATGCTGCAGAAATTGCTACGGACAAAATGGAGATCTTTATCTGCCAGCACATCGGCCTTTACGTTACCGAAAGTGGTTTGCGGTTTGGATTTAATCCCGTCATAGAATGCCTGAATAATATCCTCCTTAAACTGCGCACCGCGCGGATGCAACTGCACCACCTGGTCGCGCAATTCGGCATCAAACTTCTGATAGTCAATGCCCAGGACATCCATTTCTACACCGGCGGTCACCAGAGAAACCACGGGATGCATATATTGCGGAATACCCGGCGTGGTATGCAGCGCAATCGCCGTCCACACCAGATCGATATCCCGCTGTTGAACGCCGTGGCTGTGCAAGAAAGCGGCTGCCGCGTCGGCGCCATCGACCTCAAAACGCTTATCGCAGCTGCAGTGCTGCGGAGTCAGGCCCATGTCGTGGAACATACAGCCGATGTATAACAGCTCCGGATCAACCTGCAAATTACGCTCTGCCCCCGCCAGCGCGGCCCAGTAATAAACCCGACTGGAATGATGAAACAGCAGATCGCTTTCGGTGTCGCGTACCAATTCGGTTGCCTGGCGCGCCAACGCGCTGTCAGGCACTCGGATACCCTGGATGTTTTGGCTCATATCACTTCTCCGCTTGTGTGGTAGAAGCTCAGGTTAGGCATTACACTGGATGTCCTCAATAGCACAAATACTACGATTAAGGACTTATCCTGCCGTTCGGGATATGCAGGCCACCACCATGATAAAAACCATCGCCATTCTTGCCGTGCCGGGCGTGCAGCTATTGGATGTTTCCGGCCCGCTGGACGTGTTTGCCGAAGCCAATCTGCAGGTGGGATACCCGGCCTATCGTTTGCTGGTGGTGGGCCGCACGCTCGCGCCGATCGTCTCTTCCTCCGGGGTGAAGGTGCTTCCTGACAGCGCGATTACCCAATGGCGTGATGAAGTGATTGATACCTTGCTGGTGGCCGGTGCACCGGGCATGGCCGAACAGGAAAGCCAGACGCGTACGCTCGACTGGCTAAAACGGGTTATTCCGCGTACTCGCCGTTATGGATCTGTCTGCAGCGGCGCCTTTCTGCTGGCGGCCACCGGGCTGCTGAACGGCCGACAAATCACCACCCACTGGGCCGTTGCCGAACGGCTCAGCCTGCGCTTCCCTCAGGTAAAAATCGATAAAGACGCTATTTATGTGCGCGATGGTCGCCTGCAAACCGCAGCCGGCGTCACCTCAGGGCTGGATCTGGCGCTGATGATGGTTGAGGAGGATCTGGGTCGCGAGGTGGCACGGCGGGTTGCCGCTCAGTTGGTGATGTTCTTTCAGCGCCCAGGCGGGCAAATGCAGTTCAGTTACCAGGACAAGACCTCGTTGGCGGGCCGTTCTGTATTGCAGGAGGTTCAACGCTGGGCCATCGAAAATATCGCCTTGCCGCACAGCGTCGCCAGCCTGGCGGCTCGCGCCGGCATCACTCCTCGCCACTTTACCCGGCTGTTCAGCCGTGAAGTCGGTACTTCCCCTGGCAGATGGATTGAAGATATCCGTATCGCACAGGCAAGACGATTGTTAGAGAGCGGTAGGCTTGCACCCAAACAGGTTGCGGCCAGCTGCGGGTTTTCAAGCGTCGAATTACTGCGGCGAGCCTTTGTCCGTCGGCTCGGAGTTTCACCGACGGATTATCGCAAAATTTACCTCAGCAAAGGCCTGAGGACGGAGTAAAAGGCGTTATTTTCCGCCCAATACCGCCTTGGCAATATTTTCCTGGCGGAACACTACCTCCTGCCCCGGTGCCACTTCCCACTCTTTGGGCGGGATGTCCACTTTCGGTGCCGCAGCGATTACCGAACCAAAAATCAGCTTGCCTTCACGGCGTAAAATACCGACATCCAGCTGGTATTCGTGGCGCAAGTTGGCGGTGGTCAGGCGTACGGTATCCCCTCGCATAAAACTTTCGTCGTCAATCACTGGCTGCTGAATGAATTGGATATCGTCTCTCATTTTTTATGTTCCTTCAGGCAGAATCGCTAGTTAAATTCTAGTTCAACATTGGCCGACAGGCAGATAATTTCCGTTAATTTCCTCGGGTTGCCCGCCAGCAGATCAACGAGCCTGCCGTGACCATGACCACGCCCTGCCAAAAATTGGCGGTCAATGCAGTATCCAGCACCAGCGCGGCAAACACCGCCGACAGCACCGGCGTGAAGTAAGACGCCGTCGCCAACAGCGTCATATTGCCGCGCAATATACCCACGTTCCACGCCGCATAGCCTGCCCCCATTGCCATGCCCGCGCACAGCAGCGTCAGGGTTACCGGCAGCGTGAATTGCATACCGCTTTCGCTGCTGAAAGCATATTTCAACCACAGCGCCACGGCGGTCAGCGTAATGAACAGCACCACGCCGTTATGACCCTGGGCAATTTTCTTGGTCAGATTGCAATACAGCGCCCAAATCACCGCGCCGCCAAAAGCCAACGAGTAACTCAGCGGATTGCTGCGCACATTCTCCAGCATTTGCGCCGGCGACCAGCCGCCCTCGCCGCTCATGATCCAGCCAATGCCGAACAAAGACAGCAACAACCCCGGCAGCAGCCACCACTTGGCTTTTTGCCCATTAAGCACCAGCGCCATCAGCACGGTAAAACAGGGCCACAGGTAGTTGATCATCCCCACTTCAATCGCTTGCAGGCGGGTATTGGCATAGCCCAAAGATAACGACAGGCAGATTTCATAGCTGACAAACAGCAGGCTGCCGAGGAGCAGATAGGAGCGCGGAAACAGGCGTAAATTCGGCAGGCGCAACGCCAACAGCAAAAATACCGCGCTGACGCTGTAGATCATTGCTGCTCCGCCAATCGGCCCCAGCCCTTCACTGACGCTGCGTATCAGGCCAACCACGCTGCTCCACAGCAGGATCGCCAACAGACCGAGCAAGGTGGCTTTATAGTGAGCGGGCAGAGAAGACATGAAAGAGTTCCAATCAGTTATTTTTTATCAGGATTTTCACTCTACTGCCCGGGGGTAAAAAAAGAAAGGCGGGAAACCCCGCCTCAGAATGCTCATTGTTTCATGGTAGGGGTGCAGCATGCTGCGCCCTATAGCATAATCAATGGGTTGAATCGGGTCGAACATGTTCGACCCCTACCGATCTACCCTTGGCATTGGTTCATCAACAGCCTTAGCCTTATTGCTGGGGCTGCCGTTCAAACTGCGGCGGCGGTTGACGGAAACGCCGGGTGAGGTACACCAGGTAGGCAAAGCCCATCCCGGCCCAGATCAGCCCCATGGTCAGCGAGCTTTTTTCCAGGTTCAGCCACAGCACGCCAACCGTCAACGCCCCCACCAACGGCAGGAACAGGTAGTTGAAGCGGTCCTTCCAGCTTTTGTTGCGCCCTTCGCGGATATAGAAATGGCTGATCACCGACAGATTAACGAAGGTAAAGGCCACCAGGGCACCGAAGTTGATCAGCGCAGTGGCGGTGACCAGATCGAAAGACAGCGCGGACAGGGCCACCAGCCCCACCAGCAACACGTTCAATGACGGAGTACGCCATTTGGGATGGATGTAACCAAAATATTTTTCCGGAAACACGTTGTCGCGCCCCATCACATACAGCAGCCGTGAAACGCTGGCGTGCGAGGCCAGACCCGATGCCAGCGTATTGATAAAGGTAATGCACAGGAAAATCGACTGGAACAGCTTGCCGCCTACGTACAGCGCAATTTCCGGCAGCGCCGCGTCCGGCTGATGAAAGCGCTGGATGGAAGGGAAAAACAGCTGAATAAAGAAGGAGACGCTGATAAAGATGACCCCACCGTACAGCGCTGTCAGGAAGATAGCCTTTGGGATCACTCTGGCGGCATCGGGCGTTTCCTCACACAGGGTGGTAACCGCGTCGAAGCCGAGAAACGAAAAGCACAAAATGGTGGCACCGGTGATGATCGGCAGCAAATGCGCATTCTCATTGATGAAGGGTTGCAGACTCCACACTGTCCCCAGCCCTTCACCGTTGTGCAAACCGCGCACTACCAGGAAGATAAACACCACGATGATCGCTATTTGGGCCAGAACAAACAGGGTGTTGAAGTTAGCCACCAAATTGACGCTTTTCAGGTTGATGGCGGTAATGATAATCACAAAGCCTACCACCCACACCCACGGCGGCACCTCGGGAAACAGCGCGGTCAGATAAATCTTTGCCAACAGGGTGTTGATCATCGGCAGGAACAGATAGTCGAGCAGCGAGGACCACCCCACCAGAAAGCCGACGTGCGGGTTAATGGCCTTTTGCGCATAGGTATAGGCGGAACCGGCGGTCGGAAACTTGCGAACCAACTTGCCGTAGCTGATGGCGGTAAACAACACGCCGGCCAGCGCCAGCAAATAAGCGGCAGGAACGTGGCCGTCAGTCAGGCCGGAGACGATGCCGAAGGTGTCAAACACCGTCATGGGCGTCAGGTAGGCCAACCCCATCATCACCACTTGCCACAGTTTCAGGCTTTTACGCAGTTGCGGCTTGGCCGCCTCATTAACATCAATCGCATTAATCGCCATGGCGTTTCCCCCCTTTGTCCTCTGCTGGTAACCGTTTAACGTCATTCAGAGAGGCCGCGGGGAAACTGCTGCTCAGGCGGCGGAAGGGACGGTGCAAAGACAAAAAAACGCGGCCAGCGGAAGGCCCATATTTACTGCGGCACAGGCAAACGCCCGCGCAGGTTGATGGAACAGTTATGGCTGTCATGGTTCTTTCCTCGCCGGCGTCCTGTACGCCAAGTAGAAGAAATGCTTTACCGCAGCGCGCAGCTTCGCAGGCCACAGGATAGCCGGCGGAATGCGCCAGACGCGCGCGGTATCATCGAGGATGAGCGGGTTCAGGCGTTTTTCAGCATCCACTCGATTTCGGTATCGGTGATCAGGCGCTCAAACTGCACCAGCTCATCCGTTTTACAGGCCAGATAAACATGGCTGAACCTTTCACCCAGCAGCGCATTCAGCACCGGCTGATGCTCGAATTCGTACAGCGCATCGCTCTGGCGGATAGGGAATGGCAGTCCGTCCTGCTCCAGCCCGTTGCCGGTTACCGGCTCTTGCAGCGGCAGCGGTGTTTCCAGCCCGTAGACGATGCCCGCCAAAATGGTCGCCATCACCAGATAAGGGTTGGCATCGGCACCGGCCACGCGGTATTCCACGCGGTGGCTATCGCGATCGCCACAGGGAATGCGCAGCGCCACGGTACGATTGTTGTGACCCCAGGACGCCTGGGTCGGCACGTACATACCCGGCTGGAAGCGGCGGTAGGCATTGACGTTCGGTGCCAGCAGCGCAATAGAAGAAGGCATCAGGGCAATCATTCCCGCCAGTGCCTGCTTCAACAGCGCAGAATCCTCGCCGTCATCATCTGCCAGCACGTTGTTGCCCTGACGGTCCAGCATGCTGATATGCACGTGCATGCCACTGCCGGCGTGCTCTTCATACGGCTTGGCCATAAAGGTGGCCTGCATGTTGTGATTTTCTGCCACCATGCGGATCAGGCGTTTCAACGCCAGCGCATGGTCGCAGGCCTGCAGCACGTTGTCGGTATGGTGCAGATTGACTTCGAACTGACCGGGCGAGGCTTCGGCCACCGCACCGTCTGCCGGCAGCCCCTGCAGGCGTGCCAGTTCGTCGATCTCACTCAGCACGTCGGCAAAGTTGTTAAGGTTGTCTACCGAATAAACCTGGCTTTGGGTGTTACGCTCCTGCGTACCCGGCGCACACGGCGGCTGCAGATAACCTTCCGAATCACGCTGACGATCGATGAGATAGAACTCCAACTCTACCGCTACTACGGGGGATAGCCCGCGCTGACGCAAACGCTGCCACACTCGGTTCAGCACATTGCGCGGTTCAACGTCAAAGGGAGTACCATCTTCATCCAGCATGGTGAGCAGTACCTGGCCGATATATTGTGGATCCGCCGCCGACGGTGTCAGCGTGCCCAACACCGGTACGCAGATGTGGTCCGGCTCACCGAGCTCTTGCCCCAATCCGGCCTCTTCAACCACGTTGCCAAGAATATCCATCGCAAACACCGACGCCGGGAAGTAACAGCCCTTCTCCAGTTTGCTCAGCCCGCCAACCGGAATGCGTTTGCCGCGGAAGCTGCCATTAAGGTCGGTCAACAGAACGTCAACGTGCTGAGTTAATGGATAACGTTCCAGATACTTCTTCACTTCACGTTGGAACGCGCTACTTCGCTTTTCTTCGTGGTGCTGAACAAAGTTTTCCACTTCTACTATGTTGGTCTGCATGATTCACCCGCCATGTATGTTTTTGTCTGTGGTTCTCACACTTATTGCCGTCGATGTTTTTTGACCATCTTGCTCAATATAATGTCCACCAATGAAACATAGATGCAACAAAATTGTTTTGCAAGTGTTACTTTTAGTTTGAATATTGCCCATCCCACTGCTAGATTTATAAAATATTGAACGGAAAAGGCACTGGAGAAGCTTATCGTTCATAATTTCGAACATACCAAGGGGACAGCATGGGCAATATATTTAACAGACCAGTGGTCGGCGTAGTGATGTGCAGGTATAGGTTAAACGGGCACCTCACTCAGACCTTGCAAGAAAAGTACCTAAATGCCGTTATCGCTGCGGGCGGCCTGCCGATAGCCCTGCCACACGCGCTGGCAGAACCGAAACTGCTCGAGGAGTTACTGCCGCAACTCGACGGCATTCTGTTGCCAGGCAGCCCCAGCAACGTGCAGCCGCACCTTTATGGTGAAAACGGCGATGAGCCTGACGCCGATCCCGGGCGAGATGAATTGAGCCTGGCGCTGATCCGCCACTCGCTCGACAGGCGCATTCCCCTTTTCGCCATTTGCCGTGGCATGCAGGAAATGGTGGTCGCTACCCAGGGCGCCCTGCACCGCCGGCTGTATGAACTGCCCGAGCTGCTCGAACACCGTGAAGATCACGATCTGCCGCTCGAACAGCAATATGCCCCCGCCCACGAAGTCATCGTTCATGAAGGGGGCTTACTCTCGCAACTGATACCGGATTGCAACAGATTCTGGGTGAACTCATTGCATGGCCAGGGCGCGAAGACGCTGGGAGCCGGCGTACGTATCGAAGCCCACGCCGCCGACGGGTTGGTTGAAGCCATCAGCCTGCGCGATCAGCCCTTTGCGCTGGGCGTGCAATGGCACCCGGAATGGAACAGTGAGGAATACGCCCTGTCGCGCCTGCTGTTTGAAGGTTTCATTAGCGCCTGCCGGAACTATCAAAAGGAAAAACGCCCATGAGCGATGTCAGCTTGGCACCGGGAAAACGTCTGTCGCAAATCCGCCAGCAATTGGGATTGTCGCAGCGCCGCGCGGCCGAACTGTCTGGGTTAACTCACAGCGCCATCAGCACCATCGAACAGGACAAGGTCAGTCCGGCCATCAGCACCTTACAAAAGCTGCTGACGGTGTACGGGCTGTCCCTGTCGGCATTTTTCGCCGAACCGGAGAAACCGGCTGAGCCACGGATTGTTATCGACTACCAGGATCTGATCGAGATTGGCAGCCAGGGGGTTTCCATGAAACTGATCCACAACGGCGATCCTAATCGCACCCTGGCGATGATGATCGAAACCTATGAGCCGGGTACCACCACCGGCGAACGCATCAAGCATCAGGGGGAAGAGATCGGCACCCTGCTGGAAGGCGAAATCGTGCTGCAGGTCAACGGGCAGGCTTATCCCCTGCTGGCCGGCCAGAGCTACGCCATCAACACCGGCATTCCCCACAGTTTCAGCAACACGTCGGCGCGGATTTGCCGGATTATCAGCGCCCATACGCCGACGACATTCTGATTAACGGAGCAAGGTATGGACTTCCACCACCTGCAGTATTGGCAACACCGGGCGCAGGCCCTGAATATTGAGAACCGACTGTTTATCAATGGCCGCTATCAGCAGGCGGCCGAAGGCGA
This sequence comes from Serratia sp. OS31, assembly GCF_014164835.1. Classification (NCBI taxonomy): domain Bacteria; kingdom Pseudomonadati; phylum Pseudomonadota; class Gammaproteobacteria; order Enterobacterales; family Yersiniaceae; genus Serratia; species Serratia sp. OS31. The sequence continues at coordinate 108,630 of NZ_JACJFQ010000017.1, forward strand.
AACCTTTGCCGTGGAGGATCCTGCCGGTCAGCGAGAGCTGACCCAGGTGGCCCGGGGCAGCAGCGTAGATATTGATCTGGCGGTCAGCGCCGCCCGCGAGGTGTTTGAACGTGGTGACTGGTCGCGAGCGGCTCCGGCGCAGCGCAAGGCTACGCTGCTCAAGCTGGCGGCCTTGATGGAACAGCACCACGAAGAGCTGGCGCTGCTGGAAACGCTGGACACCGGCAAACCGATTCGCCACAGCCTGCGCGATGATGTGCCCGGCGCTATCCGCTGTCTGCGCTGGTATGCCGAAGCGATCGATAAGGTTTATGGTGAAATAGCCCCCACCGGCAGCGATGCGCTGGCGTTGATCGAACGCGAACCCATTGGCGTGGTCGGCGCCATAGTGCCGTGGAACTTCCCGTTATTGCTCGCCTGTTGGAAGCTCGGCCCGGCGCTGGCCACCGGCAACAGCGTGATCCTGAAACCCTCTGAGAAATCCCCGCTGAGCGCGATCTATCTGGGCCAACTGGCGCAACAGGCCGGGCTGCCTGACGGCGTGCTGAACATCGTTCCCGGTTTCGGTCAGGATGCGGGTAAGGCGCTGGCGCTGCACAACGACGTCGACGCACTGACCTTCACCGGCTCAACCCAGGTCGCCAAACAACTGATGATCTACGCCGGCCAGTCCAATATGAAGCGGGTCTGGCTGGAAGCCGGTGGCAAAAGCGCCAATATCATCTTTGCCGACTGCCCGGATCTGGATAAGGCCGCGCAAAGCGCCGCCGCCGGGATTTTTTATAACCAGGGGCAAGTGTGCATCGCCGGGACCCGGCTGTTGGTGGAAGAGAGCATACAGCAAGAATTTTTACAGGCGTTGCGCCGCCATGCAGCAGCCTTCGCGCCTGGCAATCCGCTCGATCCGGCAACGGTGATGGGCACATTGATCGACCAGGGCCACTGCGAAAAAGTGGCTGACTATATCGAACAGGGTTTGACTCAGGGCGCTGCGCTGTTCCTCGACGGTCGCGATCATCCGCAAGGCGGGCACGCCGGTTATCTCGGCCCAACCATTCTCACCCAGGTAGACAACGCCATGAGCGTAGCGCGCGACGAAATCTTCGGCCCGGTATTGGCGGTCACTTCGTTTAGCGGTGAGCAGCAGGCCATGCAGTTGGCGAACGACAGCGACTACGGCCTGGGGGCTGCGGTCTGGACGCGCGATCTGTCCCGTGCCCATCGTTTGGCACGTCAGTTAAAAGCCGGCACGGTGTTCGTCAATAACTACAACGACGGGGACATGACCGTTCCTTTCGGCGGCTACAAGCAAAGCGGCAACGGCCGCGACAAATCGCTGCACGCACTGGATAAATTCACCGAGCTGAAAACCACCTGGATTTCATTGGAATAAGGGCAGAGATCATGACTGAACACGTAAAAAGCTATTATGCGGCCTCGGCCAACAGCCACGCGCCCTACCCGCAGCTGAATGAATCCATTGAATGCGACGTCTGTATCGTCGGCGGCGGCTACACCGGTTTGTCATCGGCGCTGTTTCTGGTGGAGGCCGGTTACAACGTGGTGGTGCTGGAGTCTGCCCGCATCGGTTTCGGTGCCAGCGGACGTAACGGCGGACAATTGGTGAACTCCTACAGCCGCGATATCGACGTCATTGAACAACGTTATGGCGCCGAAAGCGCCCGCCTGCTCGGCAGCATGATGTTTGAAGGCGCAGAGGTCATTCGCAGCCGCATCCAAAGGTACGCCATCGAATGTGACTATCGCCCTGGCGGCATCTTCGCCGCGCTGAACAACCGGCAATATCATGCGTTGATCGAACAAAAGCAGCACTGGGAGCGCTACGGCAATACCCAGCTTGAATTACTGGACGCCAGCCGTATCCGCCAGGAGGTCGATAGCGAGCGCTACGTCGGCGCGCTGCTGGACCACAGCGGTGGTCATATTCATCCACTGAATCTGGCGCTCGGTGAAGCCGAAGCCATTCGCCTGCAGGGTGGACGGATCTTCGAACAGTCCGCGGTCACTAATATCCGTCATGGTGAACCGGCAATCGTCAGCACCGGCAACGGCCAGGTAACGGCGCGTTATGTGATTGTCGCCGGCAACGCTTATCTGGGCGATAAGCTGGAACCGCGGCTGGCGAAACGCAGCATGCCGTGCGGCACCCAGGTGGTGGCTACCGAACCGCTGGCGCCGGAAGTGGCGCGGTCGCTGATCCCGCAGAATTACTGCGTCGAAGACTGTAACTACCTGCTGGATTATTACCGTATCACCGGCGATAACCGTCTGCTGTACGGCGGCGGCGTAGTGTATGGCGCCCGCGATCCGGACGATATCGACAATCTGATCCGGCCAAAGCTGCTGAAAACCTTCCCGCAGCTCAAAGGCGTGCGTCTCGACTACCGCTGGACCGGTAATTTCCTGCTGACGCTGTCGCGCATGCCGCAGTTTGGCCGGCTGGAAAATAACGTTTATTACATGCAGGGCTACAGCGGCCACGGCGTGACCTGTACTCATTTGGCGGGCAAACTGATTGCCGAGCTGATGCGCGGCGATGCGGAAAGATTCGATGCCTTTGCCAAGCTGCCGCACCTGCCGTTCTTCGGCGGTCGCAACCTGCAAATTCCTTTCACCGCGATTGGTGCCGCTTACTACCAGCTGCGGGATCGGATTGGGGTGTAAGGCTATCGGGCCCAGCAAGCTGGGCCCGTAATCACTGTTTAAACGATCTTCGGCTGACCGTCTGAGGCGGTCGCCCCGCCGTCTACTGGGATGTTGGCGCCGTTGATAAAGCTGGCGTCGTCACTGGCCAGGAATGCCATTACTGCCGCCACCTCTTCAGGTTCTGCCGCACGGCCCAGCGCAATACGCTCATTGAACTTGTCGCGGATCTCCTGCGGCCAGCCGTTGGTCATGTTGGTTTTCACCAGGCTCGGACACACCGAGTTCACCCGCACACCGTCACCGCCATGATCCAGCGCCATGGCACGCGTCAGGTTAACCACCGCCCCTTTCGCCGCGCAGTAGTATGCCGCGCCCCAGTCACCACCCAGCCCGGAAACCGACGCGGTGTTAACGATGCAGCCCTTGGTTTTCAGCAGATACGGCATGGCGAATTTGGAACAGAACACCACGCCATCGATATCCACTCCGGCGATGCGTCGCCAGTCGGCAACGCTGGTTTCCAATACGCTGCCTGCCACGTGAACGCCGGCGTTGTTGAGCAGCACGTCGATGCGACCCAATTTTTCGGCCACCTCGTTCATCATTTTTTCAACCGCAACGTGGTCGGAAACGTCGATATGTACCGCCAGTGCCTTGCCTTTTGGCAGCGAGGCGGCAACTTTGTCCACCGCCTCCTTCGCCCAGTCAGCCAATACCACGGTAGCCCCCTCGGCAGAAAAACGACGCGCTGCCGCTTCCCCCATCCCATTGCCTGCACCGGTGATCACTACCACTTTATTGTCAAAACGCATGAGACCTCCTCCATGTGAATTTATTTCTATAAGTCATACAAATCCTGATGGCTCGAGGATAAGTCTCATGGCGGATGAGGGCCAGCCAAAACGTGCGGTTTATTAATCAAAAAGAGGTATCTACCGCAAATTCAATGCGCTAGCCCAGTCATTATCGGAATTAAGCCAAGCATCTGATGGGATTGATAAAATTTATCGGCGTGACTATCCTTGTCGCTTATTATCGCCCAACAATAAGTTCCGTAACGTCGCGATAGTGTGGCCGGCTGGCTCAAAAAATCATCGCCGCCACACTGAGGCGCGGCGATGGTGGGGTTTAGTGTTTATCGATCGGGATCACCAACAGATCGACATTAAGGTTGTTGATCGCCTGTCGGGCCGAAGAAACCAACCGGCTCCAGATATCGTGATGATGGCCGAAGATAATCAGGTCAATGCCTTTCTCTTTCGCCGCCCGGTTCAATTCTTCCGTCAGTTCGCCACGGCTGATAATCACCTCTTCAACCGGGTAAGACGACCGATCCTTGATCGCATTCAGCATGTTTTTGACCCGCTCAGAAAAAGTCCGGTCGGTGTAGTTATATTCACCCACGCCCAGTTCGGCGTAATAGCCGCCACGGTGGATATCGATATAAATCAGGGATAGCCTGGCATTCAGTGCGGCGGCTAATTTAGCGCCTTTGCCAAGCAAGAATTCAGCGTCTTCGCTGAGATCGGTTGCCACAACGATATGTTGATAAGCCATGATTACAGCCCTCCGCATTGCGCTGGTGAAAAAATGGCGCTCCCTGCCAGGGGCTTTCCGCATGTTTATTATGCTGTTTAAGTTTAGTTCAGCGCTGAAATTATCGCCTGCCCTGGCCCTTATTGTTCTTTTTATAGAACGATGCATCCTGAGTTGGCCCTCTAGCGGGATTTTCCTTTGGCCCTACACTGTTAACAAGCACTGAGATTAACCCTTGGTTAAGCAAAGTTAATTGTTGTCTAAGTCCCGTTCACAGAGGAAAGAAAGATGAGCTCTCCAGCAAACTTTAATGGCCAGCGTCCTGTTATTGATGCCAATGATGCGGTGATGTTGTTGATTGACCACCAGAGCGGCCTGTTCCAAACCGTCGGCGATATGCCAATGACTGAACTGCGCGCTCGTGCTGGCGCCCTGGCCAGTATCGCTACGCTAAGCAAATTGCCGGTCATCACCACGGCTTCCGTTCCGCAGGGCCCTAACGGCCCCCTGATCCCCGAAATCCACCAAAATGCACCGCACGCGCAATATGTGGCGCGTAAAGGCGAAATCAACGCCTGGGATAATCCGGATTTCGTTGCGGCCGTAAAAGCGACCGGGCGCAAAACCCTGATTATCGCGGGCACCATCACCAGCGTTTGCATGGCCTTCCCATCGATCAGCGCCGTGGCAGAAGGTTATAAGGTCTTTGCCGTTATCGACGCCTCCGGCACCTATTCGAAAATGGCACAGGAAATTACTATGGCGCGTGTGGTGCAGGCCGGTGTGGTACCGATCGATACCGCCGGCGTGGCCTCTGAACTGCAGGGAAGCTGGAACCGCGAGGATGCACAGCAATGGGCTGAGGTTTACACCAAAATCTTCCCGGCATATCAGTTGCTGATTGAAAGCTACGTTAAAGCCCAGGACGTGGTGAAGAATAACGAACTGCTGGATTCCCAGCGCGGATAACGGTCATGTCAGGCTGGCCTGCTTCATTCTGGGCCAGCCTGTTTACCGGTGCAGCAGGCATAAAAAAACCCCGGCTTTCGGCCAGGGTCATCAATGTTTGTCGGTGACTTTCCCGACCGTCATGTTATGGCGTAAGCGTCCATCGAACACTCCAACCTTACGCAGCCTAAGCACAACTTTTTCACAACAGAAAAAGAGACTGAATCGGCGTTATCAATATTTTCTGCCAATCTTTTTTTCTGTTGCCAATAACTTTCGTTATTGAAAAACGCTGCGGCTGATTATTTTTAGATAAACTCCGGGTAATCCCGGAGTTTATTCAGGCAATTATTTTATTTCTTATCTGCTCCGGCTTAAACCATCATCGCTATCGCAAGAAATAAAGCGCTACCTTGAAATTATAAAACGACTACGTTGCCTGCAGAAGGGCCTTTCATACCGTTTTCGACAGTGAACTCAACGCGCTGACCTTCATCAAGCGTTTTGAAATCATTGCTTTGGATAGCGGAGAAGTGTACGAACACGTCTTTGCTGCCGTCTTCCGGAGAGATAAAACCAAAACCTTTACCTGCATCAAACCATTTTACCAAACCAGTCATTTTATTAGACATAGATATTTCCTTTATATTTTTGAGACGCCATAAGGCGATAGAGGTCTGTTTTTATTGGAAACTTATTGGGCACTAGAGAAGGAAATTCGCGGGAGAAGAGCTATCTATGGGATATCACTAATACTGAGAACTGCTTTACTAAAACTGCTTTCATAAGGTCTGTACTACAAACCGATGACGCTATTTACACATAGCTAGATTATTTAAGCAAGGAATATTTTGTATTAAATCATTCAGCAATTTTTTATCAGCTGCCGATTGACTGAACACCGCGACGTGAGATCGGTTTTTGTGCCCTTTGTTTTGCTTTTTACTGCCATAAATAAACGGGTGTACAAGCACACTCTGCCAAGAAATGGTTATCACACTGATATGATTTGATAGGAGAATTTAACCGCTCAATAAACTCTCGACACCACCGTACAACAATTGCTAGGATCATTATTGTACTTTACTGATAATAGTTACCTGCACGATTGCCACAGGATGGTTATGATTCACAAAAAATCAATGACGTTGGCACTTTTTGCCCTCAGCCTGACCGGTTGTCAACCGACTCCTCCCAGCTACGTGCCAAAAGCTAACGCGTTACTGGAAAAGCAAATTACCACAATTGCAGGTGAAAGGGCGATGTGTCAATTTACCTACAAAAGCGGTTTTTGGTTTTCCGCGTGTACTTCTCGTGCTCCGCACGCCTCCCCTTTATTCGCGCTGTTTGAACCTGAGGGCGTAATGCAGGCCAGCGATAACCTGGCGATTTTTGTCACGCCGGTCAATAACGATGCCCGCTATTTTACCCGACAGTCTGAATTCACTATCCCGGCAACAACACGAAAAATCCCAGTCAATGCTGATGAAGTGATTAACTCACTTATGCCCATCATCCGCTAACTTGTCATTACTCTTAGCCGATAACCGCAATGCCCAGGCGATCCATTAGCTGGAACACCTGGTAGCTGTCCAGTTTTACCCCCTGCAGATCGGTTCCGCGCAGATCCAACTCACCCAGTTCAGAGTTGGTCAGATCGCAATGGGTAAAGTTGGCAGCACGCCAGTCGAAGGAGGAGAACTCGCCGCCGGACAGATCTGACCCGCTAAAGGTCGCGCCGAGGATTTGCGCACTGTTCCAGCGATTCTCCCACAGCTCACACTTTTCCAGCACCACTTTGGAAAAGTTGGCGTAACTCAGGTTGCTTTTGGTGATGTAAGCACTGCAAAACCAGGTGCGCGAGGTGATCATGTTCATAAAGCTGGCACCGCGGAAGTCTGCGCCCTGAGCCCGACACTCACGGATTTCAATACCCAGCGCGTTGGCGTTTCTGAAGTCCGCCATCGACAAGTCGCAACTTTTAAAGCTGGCGTCCTTGAGCAGTGCTCGGCTGAAATTACCGCCCTGCTGACTCTCGCGGTCGTAAAACTGGCAGTCGATAAATTCGGTGCCGGTCAGGTCGGCGCCCGAGAAGTCGCAGTGAATAAAGCTGCCATTTTCGACTTTCTCACCGGTGAACCGGTTACGAGCAATTTTTTCACCCTTCAAAGCCAGCGCCATCCCAACCCCCTGTTTATTTGTACAGTTAATGGCGCAGTATAATCCTATATCCGTCACAGATAAAACCGCTTTGCCGGGTTTTATCTGTCTCAGAGCACAAAAAAACAACCTGTGGGAGAGATAAGCGTTAAGCCTGTTTGACCTGGATCCGGTTCATGTTCTGCCCGGCGGTCTGTGCCTGCAGCACACCCTGCTCAATCAAGGCATACAGGCGGAAACTCAAAAAGGTATCCCCCACCGGATAAGGCGAACTCACCATAGCATCGCCAACCACCCGTGCCCCCTGGATGTAGTCGTTCGGGCAGGCGTCCAGCAGTGGGCGGTCGTAAAATTCCAGCGCCTGTCCTTGCAGCGCATTTTCCGCGAAAATCCGCACCGGTGAATTCTCGGCCAACAGGCGATGCCAATCGGCAATCAACGTCGCTTTCTCTTCCTGCGACAGTTCACGCCGCAAGATCCACAACGGCTCCAGCATTTCCACCGGGCAGCCGTTGGTGGCCACCCGGCCGGTGTGTTCAGTGACGTTCACCACGAAAACCCGACGTTCACCCAATAGCGGTAACAGAGCACGCAACATCAGTTGTTCATCGGGGTTAGCCGCCGCCCACACCGTCACCTGCCCGCTGACCGCCGCGAGCTGCGTTTTTAATGTTGCCATTCCTGTGCGTAGCGCTTCGGAAGTATCCCACTCAGGGGCATGAACAGAATGATGCAAATCGCGTAACCAGTGACATCTGGCCTGCAGGCCCTGATCGTCATCCAGTGCATACAACGGCCCAAACGACAGGCTATCGGCAAAATCCAATACGTCTTCTCCCGGGTAGGCCAACCGCACGCAGCCGCCCGACAGTGCGATATGCACATCCTTCATCAATGCTTCTCCTTCGCTATTGCTTAAGTCAATCCTGAACTGAATTTTGCCCCCTTTCCCCCTGCGTCACCAGGCAAATAATCTGATTTTTTCAGTTTAAGCGACATAAAAAAACCGCCCTTGTGAAGTGAACCCCGAAAGTTGGACACCCAACAAGTAGGGGTTTTACGCTTAAATGGGCAGAAAAAAGTACACAACAGAATTCATCCGCAAGGTTGTCCTCCACTACCTCAA
>NZ_JACJFQ010000018.1:0-116070 GCF_014164835.1 Serratia sp. OS31
AATGCCAAGAGCCTGAGAAAGGTGCATAAAAAAGGGTTCCAGTCATGTCCTGGAACCCTTTTTACAGCAACCACCGGATCGTTCAACCGATCCTTAAACGATCGGCATTAGTCAATTGACCGGTTTTTTTTATCTGATAATTCGGGGATTATCAGGCTTTGACTGCTGCTGCATCAGCCTGGGAAGACTGGATAGCGGTCAGGGCTACGGTATAAACGATATCGTCTACCAGTGCGCCACGTGACAGGTCGTTCACCGGCTTGCGCATGCCTTGCAGCATTGGCCCGATGGACACCAGGTCAGCGGAACGCTGTACCGCTTTGTAGGTGGTGTTACCGGTGTTCAGATCTGGGAAGATGAACACGGTAGCCTGGCCTGCAACCGGTGAGTTTGGCGCTTTGGACTTGGCGACGTCGGCCATGATGGCGGCGTCGTACTGCAGTGGGCCGTCGATGATCAGGTCAGGACGTTTTTCCTGCGCCAGACGCGTCGCTTCACGCACTTTCTCAACGTCGCTACCTGCGCCGGAGTTACCGGTGGAGTAGGAGATCATGGCTACGCGTGGTTCGATACCGAAGGCCGCAGCGGAGTCTGCCGACTGGATCGCGATTTCAGACAGCTGTTCTGCGGTTGGGTCCGGGTTGATCGCGCAGTCGCCGTACACCAGAACCTGATCAGGCAGCAGCATGAAGAACACGGAGGACACCAGCGAGCTGCCCGGCGCCGTTTTGATCAGCTGCAGCGGTGGACGGATGGTGTTGGCGGTGGTGTGAACCGCGCCGGAAACCAGACCGTCGACTTCGCCTTTCTCCAGCATCAGGGTGCCGAGAACCACGTTATCTTCCAGTTGCTCGCGCGCAACCACTTCGGTCATGCCCTTGCTCTTACGCAGCTCAACCAGACGCGGAACATATTGTTCGCGCACGGCGACCGGATCAACAATCTCGATGCCTTTGCCGAGCTCAACGCCCTGAGCCGCGGCAACGCGCTGGATCTCTTCCGGATTGCCCAGCAGCACGCACTCTGCGATACCACGTTCGGCGCAGATAGCCGCCGCTTTCACGGTACGCGGCTCGTCGCCTTCCGGCAGCACGATGCGTTTGCCGGCTTTACGCGCCAGCTCAGTCAGCTCATAGCGGAACGCCGGTGGAGACAGGCGACGCGAACGCTCGGAGGTCGCAGTCAGAGACTCGATCCATTCTGCGTTGATGTGGCTGGCCACGTAGTTCTGCACTTTCTCGATGCGCTGGTGGTCGTCCGCCGGCACTTCGAGGTTGAAGCTTTGCAGGCTCAGCGAGGTCTGCCAGGTGTTGGTTTCGACCATAAAGACCGGCAGGCCGGTTTGGAACGCACGTTCACAAAGCTTTCTGATCGGTTCGTCGATAGCGTAGCCGCCGGTCAGCAGCACAGCACCAATTTCCACGCCGTTCATCGCCGCCAGACAGGCAGAAACCAGCACGTCAGGACGGTCTGCCGAGGTGACCAGCAGTGAACCCGGACGGAAGTGTTCCAGCATGTGCGGAATGCTGCGCGCACAGAAGGTTACAGACTTCACGCGACGGGTCATGATGTCGCCTTCATTGACCACGGTGGCCTTCAGGTGACGGGCCATGTCGATAGCGCGGGTCGCGATCAGGTCGAAGCTCCACGGCACGCAGCCCAGTACCGGCAGCGGGCTGTTGGCGAACAGTTGCGCCGGGTCAACGTTGGTTACGCTGGCCTTGGTGGAGTCGTCGAAGATCTCGGACAGGTCAGGACGGGTACGGCCCTGCTCGTCAACCGGGGCGTTCAGCTTGTTGATGATCACGCCGGTGATGTTTTTGTTCTTGCTGCCGCCGAAGCTGCTGCGAGCCAGCTCGATGCGCTCTTTCAACTGAGCCGGGGAATCATTGCCCAGTGCCAGTACAAAAACGATTTCCGCATTCAGCGTCTTGGCGATTTCATAGTTGAGCGCGTTGGCGAACTGGTGCTTACGAGTCGGCACCAGGCCTTCGATCAGCACCACTTCCGCGTCTTTGGTGTTCTCGTGGTAGCGCGCCACGATCTCTTCCATCAACTCATCTTGCTTGTTGGAGCTCAGCAGGCCCTCAACGTAGCTCATGCGCAGCGGTTCGGCCGCGGTGATGGTGGAGTTGCTGCTGCGGATGATGGTGGTGGTCTGATCGAGCGAGTCGCCGCCGGTGCGTGGTTGAGCGATAGGTTTGAACACGCTCAGGCTAACGCCTTTTTGCTCCATGGAGCGGATGACACCCAGGCTGACGCTGGTCAGGCCGACGCTGGTGCCGGTGGGGATCAACATAATTGTACGTGACACAGAATAGTCCTCTTCACGAATTAACATGAGGCTAAAACAGCACCGCCAGCCTGAGCTGACGGTGTCGGAGAGCGTTTACGCGGTCAGACGGGATGCGTCTTGCGCGATGACCAACTCTTCGTTGGTCGGGATAACCAGCGCCAGGCGGCTGCCGTCTTTGGTGATGGCGCCGGATTTACCGAAGCGAGCGGCCATGTTGCGCTCGTGGTCAATCTCGAAGCCCAGCAGGCCCAGTTTGTCCAGGGTCAGCTCACGAACCATACCGGCGTTTTCGCCGATGCCGCCGGTGAAGATGACCGCGTCCAGACGACCGTCCATCAGGGCGCTATAGGCACCGATGTACTTGGCCAGACGGTGGCAGAATACGTCCATCGCGCGTTTTGCATCGGCTTTGGTTGCGTAGTTGTCTTCAACGTAACGGCAGTCGCTGGTGACTTCAGTCAGGCCCAGCAGGCCGGATTCTTTGGTCAGCATTTTGTTGATTTGATCAACGCTCATGCCCAGAGAGTCGTGCAGGTGGAAGATGATCGCTGGATCGATGTCACCGCTGCGGGTGCCCATGACCAGGCCTTCCAGCGGGGTCAGACCCATGGAGGTGTCAACGCATTTGCCGTTGCGCACTGCGGTTACGGAACCGCCGTTGCCCAGGTGGCAGGTGATCAGGTTAACTTCTTCAACCGGTTTGTTCAGCACTTTCGCAGCTTCTTGAGTTACGTAGAAGTGGCTGGTGCCGTGTGCGCCATAGCGACGAACGCTGTGGTCACGGTACAGGCTGTACGGCAGGGCGTACAGGTAGGATTCTTCCGGCATGGTCTGGTGGAACGCGGTGTCGAACACGGCAACGTTTTTATCCGCCAGTTTAGGGAAGGATTTCAATGCCTCAGCGATACCGATCAGGTGCGCCGGGTTATGCAGTGGTGCAAACGGCACCGAATCTTTGATACCCTGCAAGACTTCGTCATTGATCACGGCAGAAGCGGTGAACTTCTCGCCGCCGTGCACAATGCGGTGACCGATAGCGGTCAGCTGTGCAGAAAGCTCCGGTTTTTGTGCCAGAATAGTATTAACAATGTAGTTCAGTGCTTCGCTGTGCGCAGCGCCGGCACCCAAAGCCGCTTCGTGTTTGGCGCCGTCCATCTTCCACTTGAGGCGAGCCTCAGGCAGGTGGAAACATTCGGCCAGGCCGGAGAGGTGTTCTTCACCGTTGACAGCATCGATGATAGCGAACTTCAGGGAAGAACTGCCGCAGTTCAGGACCAGTACTAGCTTACTCGACATGGAAGTACCTACTTAAATAGTTCGTGTTGTTAAAGGAAATACCAAAACACGTGGTGAATTAATCGTCAATCAGACAACAAGCGTAGCGCATAATGCCGTTGACATTTATGATTAACATCATGTGAATTGCACAAACCACATGACGATGAAAAAACCGATGATTTCTCTGCGGTTTAAGTAATCTTGATTTTTATAGGGCTAAAAGTTGACAGAATTATTGTCATCTTCTACCGGCCAAAAGGCCGGCCTAGGATACCGATAGCCCGAGGCAAACACAAAATAAATTTAAAGCTTCAAATTTTTTAGTATGTGTTGGCCGTGCCCTTATTTTTCTTTGTGACGTTGAGGTACGCGATGACGAGCAAACCGTCCGGTTCCGTAAGCTGGTTTCAGGTCTTCCAGCGCGGGCAGCATTACATGAAAACCTGGCCGTCAGACAAACGTCTGGCTCCGGTCTTTCCGGAGAATCGCGTTGCGAGTGCCACCCGCTTTGCCGTCCGCTTTATGCCGCCGCTGGCGGTGTTTACCCTGACCTGGCAGATTGCCCTGGGGGGCCAGTTGGGCCCGGCGATCGCCACCGCTCTGTTCGCCTGCAGCATGCCGATGCAGGGCCTGTGGTGGTTGGGCCGTCGTTCTGTCACTCCGTTACCGCCAACGCTGTTGCAGTGGTTCCATGAGGTACGCAACAAGCTGACCGAAGCCGGTCAGGCCGTCGCGCCGGTAGAAGGCACGCCGACCTACCAGTCGCTGGCGGACCTGCTGAAACGCGCCTTCAAGCAGTTGGATAAAACCTTCCTGGATGACCTTTAACACTAAAAATGGCCGTATTCCTGGCGGCCATTTTAGCGTTCTTGCCAATAACCCCCGTTCAAATCAAAGAACCGGCGAGTTGTGATTTCCTGTGATATTGCGCTGTGCGATGCTTTCGCCATGAGTAATTTATCGAGGAAATTATAATGGAAATGACCCACGCCCAACGCCTGATCCTGTCGAACCAATACAAGATGATGACCCTGCTGGATCCGGATAACGCTGAACGTTATCGTCGCTTGCAGACCATTATCGAACGCGGTTTTGGCCTGCAGATGCGCGAGCTGGATCGCGACTTCGGCGAAATGAGCGAAGACGTGTGCCGCACCATTATCAACGTTATGGAAATGCACCACGCGCTGCAGGTTTCCTGGGACAATCTGAAAGACAAACAAGGCATTGAAGCCCGCCGCCTGGCGTTTCTCGGCTTTGACGCCGCGACCGAGGCGCGTCATCTGAGCTACGTGCGTTTCCTGGTTAACACCGAGGGGCGCTATACTCATTTCGATTCCGGCAGCCACGGCTTCAACGCCCAAACCAAAATGTGGGAAAAGTACCAGCGTATGCTGGCTATCTGGCTGTCATGCCCACGCCAGTATCATTTGAGCGCCGTTGAGATAGCGCAAATTATCAATGCCTGATTAAAAGAGGTTTCCTGTGGAGTGTAAGGGTTTTCTGTTCGATCTTGATGGGACGCTGGTGGATTCATTGCCTGCGGTAGAGCGCGCCTGGGTTAACTGGGCCAAACGCCGCGGCGTTGATCCGCAGGACGTGCTGGATTTTATTCACGGTAAACAGGCCATTACCTCGTTGCGTCATTTTATGCCGGGTGAAAGCGAGGCCGAGATTCAGCAGGAGTTTCTGCTGCTGGAACAGGTGGAAGCGCAGGACACGGAGGGCGTTACCGCACTGCCCGGCGCCGCTGCCTTGCTGGCGCGCTTGAATCAACTCGACATTCCCTGGGCGATCGTCACTTCCGGCTCGATCCCGGTGGCTACCGCTCGGCGGAATGCCGGTGGCCTGCCACAGCCGGAGGTTTTCATTACCGCCGAGCAGGTGAAAAAAGGCAAGCCACAGCCGGATGCGTATCTGCTGGGGGCTGAGCGCCTGGGGTTGGCACCGCGGGATTGTGTGGTGGTGGAAGACGCCGCTGCCGGTATTCTTTCCGGGCTGGCTGCAGGCTGCCAGGTGATAGCCGTCAATGCTCCGGCCGATGCGCCAAAGTTGGATCAGGTCGATCTGCTGCTGTCATCGCTTGAGCAGATCGCCGTGAGCAAAACGGAGCAGGGCGCCGCGATTAACCTGGTGGCGTAACGCCCTATCTTCACCCAAATTGATTAGACCCCGCACCGGCGGGGTTTTTTTATGCTAATTTTTAAGCCCTTGGATATCTCTGCCGGGTGAGGCCGTTTTGAACAGCGAATTACTGTGGGTGCTGAGTTTACTGTTGATTGCCATTGTGTTGTTTACCACCAATAAACTGCGTATGGACGTAGTGGCGTTGCTGGTGATCATCGCCTTTGTGCTGAGCGGTACCCTGACCCTGCCGGAGGCCACGGTCGGCTTTAGCGATCCCAACGTGATCCTGATTGCCGCGCTGTTCGTGATTGGGGAAGGGCTGGTGCGCACCGGGGTGGCTTATCAGGTGGGAGACTGGCTGGTGAAGGTAGCCGGCAGTAGTGAAACCAAAATGCTGATGTTGCTGATGGTCACCGTCGCCGGCCTGGGGGCTTTTATGAGCTCAACCGGCGTAGTGGCCATTTTTATCCCGGTGGTGCTCAGCGTGGCGGCGCGAATGAAAATCGCCCCGGGAAGGTTGATGATGCCGCTGAGCTTTGCCGGTCTGATCAGCGGCATGATGACCCTGGTGGCGACCCCGCCGAACATGGTGGTAAACAGCGAGCTGGTGCGCGAAGGCATCAGCGGTTTTGGCTTCTTCGGCGTGACGCCGGTAGGCCTGGCGGTGTTGGTGCTGGGCGTAGGCTATATGCTGGTGGCTCGCCGTTGGCTGGGCAATGAAGACGGCGATAAAACGCGCGAAACCTGGCAGCGACGCACCTTCCGCGACCTGATCCGCGACTACAAGCTAACCGGCCGGGCGCGTCGGCTGGCGCTGCGCAGCGGCTCGCCGCTGGTGGGGCATTCCCTGGACGAGCTACACCTGCGCGCTCGCTACGGCGCCAATGTGGTGGGCATTGAACGTTGGAAACGCTTTCGGCGGGTGATGGTCAGCGCATCCGGCAGCACCGAGCTGCGTGAAGGCGATGTGCTGCTGCTCGACATGTCGGACAGCCAGGTCGATTTACGAGAATTCTGCAGTGAGCAGCAACTGGAACCCATGGTGCTGCGCGGCGACTATTTTTCCGAGCAGTCGCGCAACGTCGGCATGGCGGAAGTGTCGTTGATTCCCGACTCGACGCTGTTGGGCAAAAGCCTGCGCGAATCCGCCTTTCGCAGCCGTTACGATCTGAACGTGGTGGGGATCCGCCGCAATGGCGAAACCCTGGCGGGCAAGCTGGTGGATGAGCCGCTGGCGTTGGGCGACATTCTGTTGGTGATTGGCGACTGGAAGGCGATCCGTCAGCTGCAGGCGAAAACCCATGATTTTATCGTGCTCAATTTGCCCGCCGAGGTCGACGAGGTTGCGCCGGCCATCACTCAGGCGCCGCACGCATTATTCTGTCTGGCGTTGATGGTGGCAATGATGCTGACCGACGAGATCCCAAACCCCATCGCCGCACTGATTGCCTGTCTGCTGATGGGCAAGTTCCGCTGTATTGACATGGAAAATGCCTATAAATCGATCCACTGGCCAAGCATTATTTTGATTGTCGGCATGATGCCCTTTGCTCAGGCACTGCAGAAGACTGGCGGGGTGGATTTGATCGTGCGCGGGTTAATGGACGTTGCCGGCGGTGCCGGGCCAAGGGTGATGCTGGTGTGCCTGTTTGCACTGTGCGCCACTATTGGGCTGTTTATTTCCAATACGGCGACCGCCGTGCTGATGGCACCGATCGCCATTGCCGCCGCCCGCGAAATGGGGGTTTCACCGTACCCGTTTGCCATGATTATCGCCATTGCTGCTTCGGCGGCCTTTATGACGCCGGTTTCTTCACCGGTGAACACTTTGGTGTTGGGGCCTGGGAACTATAAGTTCGGTGATTTTGTGCGTATGGGCGTGCCGTTCACGCTGTTGGTGATGTTGGTTAGCGTGATTATTGTGCCCTGGCTGTATGCATTTTAACGGCGCAGCATGCTGCGCCATAGGATTTACAGGGAGGAGTCGAGGCTGATTTCGTCCAGCGACAGGCTGAAGCTGGGAATAAACACGTTCATGAAATAGTCCATTTCCGGGCTGCCGCGTTGCTGCAAGGTCTTGTCCAATCGGGCCTTCGCCAGCTTGAATTCGTTATTGCCGGCAGAAAGTTCTTCCAGGCACTTCAGGTAGGCGCACAGCGCATCGGCCTGCTTCACCACCAACTTTTCGTCTTCGGTGTAATAGTGCTCGTCGAGAATCGAGCGGAAATCATTGCGCAATTCGGCCGGGATCATATCCAGCAGTTTCTGCTGGGCGATCTTTTCGATCTTTTTGTACTCGTGGGCGATCTGCGGATTGTAGTATTTGATCGGCGTCGGCATATCGCCGGTGATCACTTCACTGGCATCGTGGTACATCGCCAGCAGGGCGACACGCTCGGCACTCAGGTTGCCATTGAACTTCCGGTTCTTGATCACCGCCAGCGCATGGGCGACAAATGCCACCTGCAGGCTATGCTCGGAAACGTTCTCGGTACGGACATTGCGCATCAGCGGCCAGCGGTTAATCAGTTTCAAACGTGACAGATGGGCAAAAAAGTGGCTCTGGCTCATGGTGCTCTCTTATACAACGGCAAGTGAGGGTTCCATTGTGAGCAGTGATGGCGGGTTATGCAACCCAGGCAGTGCGGTGATGGGGGAGAAGGGCGCAGCAGGCTGCGCCCATCATGACTATTGACGATAGCCTTCCAGGAAGCGGCCCAGTTTGCCGACCGCCATTTCCAGTTCATCTACGCGCGGCAGCGTAACGATGCGCACATGATCCGGGTACGGCCAGTTGAAGGCGCTGCCCTGCACCAGCAGGACTTTTTCCTGCAGCAGCAGATCCAGCACCAATTTCTGATCGTCGTGAATATTAAAACGTTTGGCGTCGATGCGTGGGAACATATACAGCGCACCCTGAGGTTTCACGCAGGAAACCCCCGGAATTTCATTCAACAGCTCCCAGGTGCGATTACGCTGTTCATACAGACGGCCGCCGGGTTGAATAAATTCGCTGATGCTCTGGTAACCGCCCAGTGCGGTTTGGATAGCGTGCTGCATCGGTACGTTGGCGCACAGGCGCATTGACGCCAGCATTTCCAGGCCTTCGATATACCCCTTGGCGTGTTTTTTGGGCCCGTTCAATACCATCCAGCCCTGACGGAAACCCGCAACGCGGTAAGTTTTGGACAGTCCGTTAAAGGTGACGGTCAGCAGGTCCGGTGCCAGCGCGGCGATCGAATGGTGTTCGGCTTCGTCATACAGAATTTTGTCGTAAATCTCATCGGAGAAGATGATCAGGTTATGCTGACGGGCAATCTCGACGATTTGTTCCAGCAGCGCTTTGCTGTACACCGCGCCGGTAGGGTTGTTCGGGTTGATGATCACGATGCCGCGGGTGCGTGGGGTGATCTTGCTGATGATGTCATCCAGATCCGGGAACCAACCGGCTTGCTCATCGCACAGATAATGCACGGCCTTACCGCCGGACAGCGAAACCGCCGCGGTCCACAGTGGGTAATCCGGCGCCGGCACCAGCATTTCGTCGCCGCTATTGAGTAACGCCTGCATGGATTGCACGATCAGCTCTGAAACCCCATTGCCGATGTAGATATCCTCAACGGTCACGTCGCGTATGTTTCGTGCCTGGTAGTGCTGCATGATCGCTTTACGCGCCGAGAAGAGCCCTTTGGAATCGGAATACCCTTGCGCCGTGGGCAAATTGCGGATCACGTCGACCAGGATTTCATCAGGGGCGTCGAAACCGAATGGGGCGGGGTTGCCGATGTTCAGTTTCAGGACTTTATTGCCTTCTTCTTCAAGACGTTTAGCTTCTTTGAGCACCGGGCCACGAATGTCATAGCAGACGTTGTCCAGTTTGCTGGATTTCTCAATGGGGGACATAAAAAGTTGAGCCTTTTGCTGGGATGGGGGCGTTCCTACCGTGGAATGCCGCAACCTGCCCAATGTACTCCTGGCGCGGGCGCTTTTGAAGGGCCATGCACGCCTTTGGTGCAAACGAAGGGGGTAACGCAGGAACCCAGGTGAGATAAGCAATGCTAAAGTGTTTTCTTGGGATTTAGTCCTGCATTTTGTTTTAAAATTGGTTTTTTATTCTGCAGGTGGGATGGTGTGCAGTCATAATTACCCGGTATCATCCTCGTGACGGAACGGGACCCGATAAATGGATTAGTTGCGCAGAGATTAAAGAAGTTAAAATGTAAAGAAATGATAATGCCAGAGTAGTCTGATAGCGGGATGTCAATCGGCGATCCAAACTGAAAGACAAGGGTGAATTACATTAGCCGTATTTCAGTTTCTATCTTAAGCGCTGTTTAAGTAGTTATTTCTGATTTATTCACGTAATAAATGTTACTGATTGAATTTATTAAAGTCATGAAAAAATGAACCAGACGCTACGCTACGAACTAAGGATTTTTCCGTGCAGAAAACGACGCTGAGGCCAGTCTGGACGCGGGGGTTATGCAGCACGATTGGTGTGGAAATCTCACGCGTTGAATGAGTAAAATATTTAACCCGGTAAAAATGAAACACTTTCACCACTTATAAAGTACGGCATTTCTATAAGCATTCACGATAGATCACATTTTAAAAGGCGATAGAGGTAACGAAATAAAAGTAATTTTTTTGCCCTCCACTTATGAGTGGGGTACTGTCATGTCTGGCATCGTCCTTTAACGATGTCTTAGAAACACACCAGGGTAGTTTGTAAATTAGAATTCAAAAAGTGAAGAAAACACTATGACAACTGCAAATCGTCCGATACTCAATCTCGACCTCGATCTGCTAAGAACCTTTGTAGCTGTTGCTGATTTGAATACTTTTGCGGCGGCGGCAGTCGCCGTTTGTCGTACTCAATCAGCCGTCAGCCAACAAATGCAGCGGTTAGAGCAACTGGTTGGCAAAGAGTTGTTTGCCCGTCATGGGCGCAATAAATTACTGACCGAACACGGTATTCAGCTTCTCGGCTACGCCAGGAAAATCCTGCGCTTCAATGACGAAGCCTGTACTTCGTTGATGTACAACAATATAAAGGGTGTTCTGACTATTGGCGCTTCTGATGATACCGCCGATACCATCCTGCCTTTCTTGCTTAACCGCGTCACGTCGGTATACCCAAAACTGGCGATTGATGTCCGGGTGAAACCCAGTTCGTTCATGGTCGACATGCTGGAAAGTGGCGAAGTCGATCTGGCCATCACCACGATAGCTGCCGCAGATCGCCCGCACATTGTGCTGCGTACCTCGCCAACCCTGTGGTACTGCGCGGCCGATTACCATTTCCAGGCCGGCGAACCGATCCCGCTGGTGGTGATGGACGATCCAAGTCCATTCCGCGCGATGGCGATCAAACACCTGGATGACGCCGGGATCCCATGGCGGATCGCCTATGTGGCTTCAACGCTTTCCGCCGTTCGCGCCGCCTGTAAGGCCGGGCTGGGCATTACCGTTCGCCCAATCGAAATGATGAGTCCGGACCTGCGCGTGCTTGGCGCAACGGAGGGGCTGCCAGGGTTACCTGATACTCAATACAGCCTGTGCAAGGATCCTCAGTGCGGTAATGAGCTGGCGATGGCGATCTTCAGCGCCATGCAAAACGGCAACGACAGCTACAGCTACAGCTTCAGCGGGCCCGGTGCATCGCTGCAAGATGATGCCTGTCTGGTTGACGATGAGGAATAACGCCAAAAAGCGTTAAACCCGATGAAAAAACCTCTGCTTCGGCGGAGGTTTTTTTTGGTCAAAATTTAGCTAAAAATAAATTTATGGTGCATTGGATGATTTTTTATTACGAAGTGGTTATTTGTTTGAGTATTTGTGGGTAATGAGAACGGTTATCAGACGAAGAAAATGACTTTCGGTGATTTTTTGCACGATTAGTTTTTCAGCTAAAGACCTGGAATGGATAGGGTTATTTTGATAGTTTGTCTCGGCGATTTTTACCGCCAGAATTGACAAAATTTATTAAAGGGCCACACTTTTTTTGAGGTTTTATGCTGAAAACGTGTCCTGGATCAAAAAAATACCCCTAGGTAGTGAGTGGAAGAACAGGAGATTCCTGAGACAATGGTATAGTAAAACTGAAATGTGCATGTTGGTTTATATCTATCTGTTTCTACACGGCAATTAACTGACACGATTTAGCCTAAGCCAGGCGCATCAAATGTTAATTAAATGATACGTATGTAAACTAGTGTGTAGATACTTTTGTCAAAGTTGACAAAAGGTTATAGAAAGGAGTAAAAAGCCCACAGTAAAACGCTGCCTAACTCGCTGTAAAAGCAGTTTGTTTGTGTGGTTTATTTATCCTTCCCTTAAATCGATGTGGTGCACTAACTGCCAGATACAAGAGCAGAGCGATCGACGCCACTTTTGATGAGTAAGCATAGAGTATGTCAACAACCACTGAAGTTATCGCTCATCACTGGGCGTTCGCCGTATTTTTTGTCGTGGCTATCGGGCTTTGCGGTTTAATGCTGCTGGGCGCGTTCTTCCTGGGTGGGAGAGCCCGTGCGCGTGCCAAACATACCCCGTTTGAATCAGGTATCGACTCTGTCGGCACGGCGCGTATGCGTCTGTCCGCCAAGTTCTATCTGGTCGCCATGTTCTTCGTTATTTTCGATGTTGAAGCCTTGTACCTGTACGCCTGGTCGGTCTCCATTCGCGAGAGCGGTTGGGTTGGCTTCATCGAAGCCGCCATTTTCATTTTGGTGCTATTGGCCGGTCTGTTTTATCTGGTGCGTATCGGCGCATTGGACTGGACACCGTCGCGTTCCAAACGTCTGAGCAAACCAGGCACGATCACTAACACCAACAGTCATCCGCAGTAGTCGGTAAAAAACGAGGCATTAAGATGGACTATACGCTCACCCGCATAGACCCGAACGGTGAGAACGACCGTTACCCCCTGCAAAAACAGGAGATTGTCGCCGATCCCCTGGACCAACAGGTTCACCGCACGGTTTACATGGGTAAACTCGAACATGCATTGCATGACATGGTGAACTGGGGGCGTAAAAACTCTATTTGGCCCTATAACTTTGGCCTTTCGTGCTGTTACGTGGAGATGGTGACTTCGTTTACCGCCGTTCACGACGTGGCTCGTTTTGGTGCCGAAGTATTGCGTGCTTCGCCGCGTCAGGCTGACCTGATGGTGGTAGCCGGTACCTGCTTTACCAAGATGGCTCCGGTTATTCAGCGCCTGTACGAACAGATGCTGGAACCCAAGTGGGTGATCTCGATGGGCGCCTGTGCCAACTCCGGCGGCATGTACGATATCTATTCCGTGGTGCAGGGCGTGGACAAATTCTTGCCGGTCGACGTGTATATCCCGGGTTGTCCACCGCGTCCAGAAGCTTACATGCAGGCGCTGATGCTGTTGCAGGAATCGATCGGCAAAGAACGCCGTCCGCTGTCCTGGGTTGTTGGCGATCAGGGCGTTTACCGCGCCAATATGCAGTCTGAAAGAGAGCGTAAACACGGCGAGCGTATCGCGGTGACCAACCTTCGGACGCCTGACGAGATTTAAGACGTTCATTTAACGTCCATCTTAGTGCGCTATTGGTTAACACAGCGAAAAGTGAACTTGCGGCGAAATAACCCTTTAGTGTGGTGAAAAAAAATTATGACAGATTCAACGACGCACGACGCCTTGCCGGCCTGGCAGACCCGAGATCACCTCGACGATCCGGTGATTGGCGAACTGCGCAACCGTTTTGGGCCGGAAGCCTTCACTGTTCAGCCCTCCCGTACCGGAATGCCCGTGGTATGGGTCAAGCCTGACCAGTTACTGGAAGTAATGACGTTTTTGAGAAAACAGCCGAAGCCTTACGTCATGCTGTTCGATCTGCATGGCGTGGACGAGCGTCTTCGCACCCACCGCGACGGTTTGCCGGCCGCGGATTTTTCTGTTTTCTACCATCTGATTTCTATCGAACGCAACCGCGACATCATGCTGAAAGTGGCGCTGTCTGAAAAAGACCTGCACGTGCCCACAGCAACCAAGGTTTTCCCTAATGCCAACTGGTATGAGCGTGAAACCTGGGAAATGTTCGGTATTACCTTCGACGGCCACCCGCACCTGACGCGCATCATGATGCCGCAAACCTGGGAAGGCCACCCGCTGCGTAAAGACTACCCGGCGCGCGCTACCGAGTTCGATCCCTTTGTGTTGACCAAACAGAAAGAAGATCTGGAAATGGAAGCGCTGACCTTCAAGCCGGAAGATTGGGGTATGAAGCGTGGCACCGAGAACGAGGACTTCATGTTCCTCAACCTCGGCCCGAACCACCCATCTGCGCACGGTGCATTCCGTATCATTCTGCAACTGGATGGCGAAGAGATCGTCGACTGCGTTCCGGATATCGGTTACCACCACCGTGGCGCCGAGAAAATGGGCGAACGTCAGTCCTGGCACAGCTACATTCCGTACACCGACCGTATCGAGTACCTCGGCGGCTGCGTGAACGAAATGCCTTACGTGCTGGCGGTTGAGAAACTGGCCGGGATCAAGGTACCGGAGCGCGTTGATACTATCCGCGTGATGCTGTCCGAACTGTTCCGCATCAACAGTCACCTGCTGTACATCAGTACGTTCATTCAAGACGTCGGCGCCATGACCCCGGTGTTCTTCGCCTTTACCGATCGTCAGAAAATCTACGATCTGGTGGAAGCGATTACCGGTTTCCGTATGCACCCGGCCTGGTTCCGTATTGGCGGTGTTGCACACGACCTGCCGCGCGGTTGGGATCGTCTGCTGCGTGAATTCCTCGAGTGGATGCCAAAACGTCTGGATTCCTACGTCAAGGCTGCGTTGAAGAACAGCATCCTGAAAGGCCGTTCCGTAGGTGTTGCATCCTACAATGCCAAAGAGGCATTGGAGTGGGGCGTGACCGGCGCCGGTCTGCGCGCTACCGGTATCGAGTTCGACGTGCGCAAATGGCGTCCGTATTCCGGCTATGAGAATTTCGACTTCGAAATCCCGGTCGGCGACGGCAACAGCGACTGCTACACCCGCGTCATGCTGAAGGTAGAAGAGCTGCGCCAGAGCCTGCGCATCCTTGAGCAGTGCCTGAACAACATGCCGGAAGGCCCGTTCAAGGCCGATCACCCGCTGACCACGCCGCCGCCGAAAGAGCGTACGCTGCAGCACATTGAAACGCTGATCACCCACTTCCTGCAGGTTTCCTGGGGCCCGGTGATGCCAGCCAACGAATCATTCCAGATGATTGAAGCCACCAAAGGGATCAACAGCTACTACCTGACCAGCGACGGCAGCACCATGAGCTACCGCACCCGGGTACGTACGCCAAGCTTCGCGCACCTGCAGCAAATCCCAGCGGTAATCCGTGGCAGCCTGGTCTCCGACCTGATCGTCTATCTGGGTAGTATCGATTTTGTAATGTCAGATGTGGACCGCTAACTATGCATGATCAAAAAGACAATCACGCGAATAACGAAGCGCTTGAACCCATCAATGCGGCCGCTCCTCAGAGCGGCGTTGATGCATTTGAGCTGAGCGCGGAAGAACGTGATGCGATCGAGCACGAAAAGCACCATTACGAGGATCCACGCGCCGCCTCCATCGAAGCACTGAAAATTGTGCAGAAGCAGCGCGGCTGGGTTCCGGACGGTGCGATTTATGCCATCGCGGAAGTGCTGGGCATTCCTGCCAGCGACGTAGAAGGCGTGGCCACGTTCTACAGCCAGATTTTCCGTCAGCCAGTAGGACGTCACGTGATCCGTTATTGTGACAGCGTTGTTTGTCACATCACCGGTTACCAGGGCATTCAGGCCGCCATCGAGAAGAAGCTGAGCATCAAACCGGGTCAAACCACCTTTGATGGTCGCTTCACTCTGCTGCCAACCTGCTGCCTGGGCAACTGCGATAAAGGGCCGACCATGATGATTGATGAGGACACTCACAGTCAGCTGAAGCCTGAAGATATCGAGACGCTACTGGAGCAGTATCAATGATTAAAGACATTGTACGCACTCCCGAAATGCACCCGCTGACCTGGCGACTGCGTGATGACAAACAGCCGGTCTGGCTGGATGAATACCGCAGCAAAAACGGCTATGCGGGTGCCGAAAAGGCCATTAAAGGCCTGGCTCCGGACGAGATCGTCAACCTGGTGAAAGACGCCGGATTGAAAGGTCGCGGCGGCGCAGGTTTCTCCACCGGTTTGAAGTGGAGCCTGATGCCGAAAGACGAATCCATGAACATCCGTTACCTGCTGTGTAACGCCGATGAAATGGAGCCGGGCACCTACAAAGACCGCTTGCTGATGGAGCAGATGCCGCACCTGTTGGTGGAAGGCATGCTGATCTCGGCTTTCGCGCTGAAGGCTTACCGCGGCTATATCTTCCTGCGCGGTGAGTACATCGAAGCGGCGGTGCATTTGCGCCGTGCGATTGCCGAAGCTACCGAAGCCGGCTATCTGGGCAAGAACATCATGGGCAGCGGTTTCGACTTCGAGCTGATTGTTCATACCGGTGCTGGTCGCTACATCTGCGGCGAAGAAACCGCGCTGATTAACTCGCTGGAAGGCCGCCGTGCCAACCCGCGCTCCAAGCCACCATTCCCGGCTTCCTCCGGCGTGTGGGGCAAACCGACCTGCGTTAACAACGTAGAAACCCTGTGTAACGTTCCGGCCATTCTGGCGAACGGTATCGACTGGTACAAGGGGATCTCCGCCGGCAAGAGTAACGACGCCGGGACCAAACTGATGGGCTTCTCCGGCCGGGTGAAAAACCCTGGCGTTTGGGAGCTGCCGTTTGGTACCACCGCACGTGAAATTCTGGAAGATTACGCCGGTGGCATGCGTGACGGCTTGCGTTTCAAAGCCTGGCAGCCAGGTGGCGCAGGGACCGACTTCCTGACTGCCGATCACCTCGATCTGCCAATGGACTTCGAGAACATCGGCAAAGCCGGCAGCCGTCTTGGCACCGCGCTGGCGATGGCGGTGGACCACGAAATCGGCATGGTTCCGTTGGTGCGCAACCTGGAAGAGTTCTTCGCTCGCGAGTCCTGCGGTTGGTGTACGCCATGCCGTGACGGCCTGCCGTGGAGCGTGAAGATCCTGCGCGCGTTGGAAAATGGTCAAGGGCAGCCGGGGGATATCGAAACCCTCGAGCAGCTGTGCCGTTCCCTCGGCCCGGGCAAAACCTTCTGCGCCCACGCGCCAGGTGCCGTAGAGCCACTGCAAAGCGCAATTAAATATTTCCGTGAAGAGTTCGAAGCGGGCATCGCCGTGAAGCATTTCAGTAACGCGCATGCGATTGGCGGCATTCAGCCGAACAACCTGCTGAAGCAACGCTGGTAAGCCGACTCGCCCCGACGACACGGCCAGAATTTTTGATTAACGCCTGCCGCAAGGCAGGCCACTTGGAAGCATGCTGACTATGGCTACGATTCATGTAGACGGCAAAGAATACGACGTAGATGGAGCTGACAACCTGTTGCAGGCTTGTCTCTCTCTCGGCCTCGATATTCCTTACTTTTGCTGGCATCCGGCGCTGGGAAGCGTCGGCGCTTGCCGCCAATGTGCGGTAAAGCAATACCAAAACGCGGAAGATACGCGTGGCCGTTTGGTGATGTCTTGTATGACACCGGCATCCGATGGAACCTTTATTTCCATCGACGATACCGAAGCCAAACAGTTCCGCGAAAGCGTGGTTGAGTGGTTGATGACCAACCACCCGCACGACTGTCCGGTATGTGAAGAAGGCGGTAACTGTCACCTGCAGGATATGACAGTAATGACCGGCCACAGCTTCCGTAAATACCGCTTCAGTAAGCGTACCCACAACAACCAGGAACTGGGGCCGTTTATCTCGCATGAGATGAACCGCTGCATCGCCTGCTACCGTTGTGTGCGTTACTACAAGGATTATGCGGACGGCACCGACTTCGGTGTGTACGGCGCGCACGATAACGTCTACTTCGGTCGCGTTGAGAGCGGCACGCTGGAAAGCGAGTTCTCCGGCAACCTGGTAGAAGTGTGCCCGACCGGCGTATTCACCGACAAAACCCACTCCGAGCGTTATAACCGTAAGTGGGACATGCAGTTTGCGCCAAGCATTTGCCAGCAGTGCAGCATCGGCTGTAACACCAGCCCGGGCGAGCGCTATGGTGAATTGCGTCGCATTGAAAACCGCTATAACGGCAGCGTGAACCACTACTTCCTGTGCGACCGCGGCCGCTTCGGTTATGGCTACGTGAACCAGAAAGATCGTCCACGTCAGCCACAGCAGCTGCGCGGCAACGACTGGATCACCCTGAACGCCGAACAGGCTATGCAGGGCGCGGCGGACATCCTGCGTCAGGCGAAGAAAACCATCGGTATCGGCTCACCCCGCGCCAGTCTGGAAAGCAACTTCGCACTGCGTGAACTGGTCGGTGCCGAGAATTTCTACACCGGTATCTCGCAGGCGGAACAGGGTCGTCTGAACCTGATGCTGAACGTGCTGCAAAACAGCGGCGTTCACACGCCTGCGCTGCGCGAAATCGAAGGCTACGACGCGGTATTGGTGTTGGGTGAAGATCTGACCCAGACCGGCGCACGTATTGCTTTGTCTGTACGTCAGGCGGTGAAGGGCAAGGCCCGCGCCATGGCGGCGGCCCAGCGCGTTGCCGACTGGCAGATTGCCGCGATACAAAACATTGGTCAGCATGCCAAATACCCGCTGTTCGTCACTAACGTGGATAACACCCGTCTGGACGACATCGCCGCATGGAACTACCGTGCGCCGGTGGATGAGCAGGCACGTCTCGGCTTCGCTGTCGCTCATGCGTTGGACAACGCGGCGCCGGCGGTCAACGACTTGGCTGAAGGCCTGAACAAGAAAGTCGATATCATCGTGCAGGCGCTGACCGACGCACGTAAACCGCTGATCGTCACCGGCAGCAACGCCGGCAGTGAAGCCATCATCGCAGCGGCGGCCAACATCGCCAAAGCGCTGAAGGATCGCGGCTCTGATGTGGGCATCACCTTCGTGGCCAGTGCGGCCAACAGCATCGGTTTGTCGATGATTGGCGGTGGTTCGCTCGATCAGGCGCTGACTCAGCTGGAAAACGGCGAAGCAGACACCGCTATCGTGATGGAAAACGATCTCTACCGGCATGCGCAGGCGGCAAAAGTTGACGCCGCGTTGGCCAAAGTCAGCAACCTGATCGTGGTTGATCATCAGCGCACCGCGATCATGGATCGGGCCAACCTGATCCTGTCGGCGGCCAGCTTTGCGGAAAGCGACGGTACCCTGGTCAACCAGGAGGGTCGCGCACAGCGTTTCTTCCAGGTTTACGATCCGGCCTACTACGACGACGCGAAAAAAGACGTTTACACCGTAATGCTGGAAAGCTGGCGTTGGATGCACTCGCTGCATTCCACCTACACCAGCCGTCACGTGGACTGGACGCAGCTCGATCACGTTATCGAAGCTTGTGTTACCGCGTTGCCGCAGTTGCAGGGCATTGTGGACGCCGCACCGGACGCAAGTTTCCGCATTCGCGGTCAAAAACTGGCACGTTCGCCACATCGCTCCAGTGGCCGTACGGCAATGCGCGCCAACATCAGCGTGCATGAACCGCGTCAGCCGCAGGATAAAGACACCATGTTCGCCTTCTCGATGGAAGGGAACAACAGCCCGCTGGCCGATCGTCAGCAGATCCCATTCGCCTGGGCACCAGGTTGGAACTCACCGCAGGCATGGAACAAGTTCCAGGCCGAAGTGGGCGGCAAGCTGCGTCATGGCGATCCGGGCGTGCGTCTGATCGAAGCAGGGGAGGGCAAGCTGGATTACTTCACGCAGGTGCCTGCCGCCTTCGGTCATGAGCAAGGCTGGCGTGTCGCGCCTTATTACCACCTGTTCGGCAGTGATGAAATGTCACAGCGTTCCGGCGTGATCCAGCAGCGTATGCCTGAGGCCTACGTGATGGTGAACCCGGCGGATGCCGCTACGCTTGGCGTCAATGCCGGCGCGCTGGTGGAGTTCAGCTGTGCGGGCCAGACGCTGCGTCTGCCGGTGCGCCTGAGTGAAACTCTTACCCAGGGCCAGGTGGGATTACCGCTAGGCTTGCCAGGGATCCCGCCGGTATTGGTGGGTGCGACGGTTGAAAATCTGCGGGAGGCAACACGATGAGCTGGTTTACCCCTGAGGTGATCGACATTCTGATCTCCGTGCTTAAAGCGGTAGTGATCCTGCTGGTCGTAGTCACCTGCGGTGCTTTCATGAGCTTCGGCGAACGTCGCCTGCTCGGCCTGTTCCAGAACCGTTACGGGCCAAACCGTGTCGGCTGGGGCGGTTCGCTGCAGCTGGTCGCCGACATGATCAAAATGTTCTTCAAGGAAGACTGGGTCCCGAAATTCTCCGACCGGGTGATCTTCACCCTGGCGCCGATGATCGCCTTTACTTCCCTGTTGCTGGCCTTTGCCATCGTCCCGGTCAGCCCGACCTGGGCGGTGTCCGACCTCAACATCGGTATTTTGTTCTTCCTGATGATGGCCGGCCTGGCGGTATACGCCGTGCTGTTCGCCGGCTGGTCGAGCAACAACAAATACTCGCTGTTGGGGGCGATGCGTGCTTCTGCGCAAACCCTGAGCTACGAAGTGTTCATCGGCCTGTCGCTGATGGGCGTGGTGGCGCAGGCGGACTCCTTCAACATGCAGACCATTGTTGAATCTCAGGCGCATCTGTGGAACGTCATCCCGCAATTCTTCGGTTTCGTGACCTTTGCGATTGCCGGCGTTGCGGTGTGTCACCGTCACCCGTTTGACCAACCGGAAGCCGAGCAGGAACTGGCTGACGGTTACCACATTGAATACTCCGGCATGAAATTCGGTCTGTTCTTCGTGGGTGAGTACATCGGTATCGTCACCGTTTCTGCCCTGATTGTGACGTTGTTCTTCGGTGGCTGGCAGGGTCCATTCCTGCCGCCATTTATCTGGTTCGCGCTGAAAACGGCTTTCTTCATGATGATGTTCATTCTGATTCGTGCCGCTCTGCCACGTCCGCGCTATGACCAGGTAATGGCCTTCGGCTGGAAAGTGTGTCTGCCGCTGACGCTGCTGAACCTGCTGGCGACCGCCGCAGTTATTTTGTACAACGCTCAATAAGGGGTGAATAAACCATGACATTGAAAGAGTTATTGGTTGGTTTCGGCACCCAGGTGCGCAGCATTTGGATGATAGGCCTGCACGCCTTCGCCAAGCGCGAAACCCAGATGTATCCGGAAGAGCCGGTTTACCTGCCGCCGCGTTACCGTGGCCGTATCGTGCTGACGCGCGATCCGGACGGTGAAGAACGTTGCGTAGCCTGTAACCTGTGTGCGGTCG
The DNA here is from genome assembly GCF_014164835.1 of Serratia sp. OS31. Lineage (NCBI taxonomy): Bacteria > Pseudomonadati > Pseudomonadota > Gammaproteobacteria > Enterobacterales > Yersiniaceae > Serratia > Serratia sp. OS31. The sequence goes on from NZ_JACJFQ010000018.1 coordinate 21,058, forward strand.
CCTGCCCGGTGGGCTGTATCTCGCTGCAAAAAGCAGAACAGAAAGATGGCCGTTGGTACCCGGAGTTCTTCCGCATCAACTTCTCGCGCTGCATTTTCTGCGGCCTGTGCGAAGAAGCTTGCCCAACTACCGCGATCCAGCTGACGCCGGATTTCGAAATGGGTGAGTTCAAACGCCAGGACCTGGTGTACGAAAAAGAAGATCTGTTGATCTCGGGGCCGGGTAAATATCCGGAATATAACTTCTACCGGATGGCCGGTATGGCGATTGACGGCAAAGCCAAGGGCGAAGCCGAAAACGAAGCCAAACCGATCGACGTCAAAGGTCTGTTGCCTTAAGGAGCCAGCAAGCATGGAAATTGCCTTTTATCTGGCAGGTTTGATTGCGGTGATCGCGACTATTCGCGTGATCTCGCATACCAACCCTGTGCATGCGTTGCTGTATCTGATCGTCTCGCTGTTGGCGATCTCTGCAGTCTTCTTCTCACTCGGCGCGTACTTCGCTGCGGCGTTGGAGATCATCGTTTACGCCGGTGCCATCATGGTGCTGTTCGTGTTCGTGGTCATGATGCTGAACCTCGGCAGCGCGGTGCAAAAGCAAGAGCGCGACTGGCTGAAGCCGTCGGTATGGATTGGCCCAGGCCTGCTGTCGCTGCTGCTGCTGGCGGTGCTGATTTTCGCGATTCGCAGCGTGTCCGATCAGGGCATCAGTGGTGAGATGGTAGACGCCAAAGCCGTGGGGATCAGCCTGTTCGGTCCTTACGTGTTGGCGGTTGAGCTGGCTTCAATGCTGCTGTTGGCAGGTCTGGTTGTTGCCTTCCACATTGGCCGTGAGCACAAACCGGGTGAGGTGTTGAGCAACGCCCCGGTCGGTGGCGAAATGGCGAGAAGAAAATCGGAGGAGCAAGCATGATCCCTCTTCAACATGGCCTGATCCTGGCGGCGATCCTGTTCGTCCTGGGTCTGACCGGGTTGCTGGTTCGTCGTAATCTGCTGTTTATGCTGATCAGTCTGGAAGTGATGATCAACGCCGCAGCATTGGCGTTTATCGTGGCGGGTAGTTACTGGGGCCAACCGGATGGGCAGGTGATGTACATCCTGGCGATCAGTTTGGCGGCAGCCGAGGCCAGTATCGGTCTGGCGTTGCTGCTGCAGCTCTACCGTCGCCGTCATACCCTGAATATTGATACTGTCAGTGAGATGCGCGGATGAACCTATTATATTTAACTATTCTGCTACCGCTGATCGGGTTCCTGCTGTTGGCCTTTTCCCGAGGCCGCTGGTCTGAGAACGTCTCGGCAACCATTGGCGTAGGCTCTATTGGCCTGGCTGCGTTGGTCACGGTGCATGTGGCGATGGACTTCTTCGCCCAGAAAGCGACCGGCGTGCAGCTGTTTGAGCAAAGCCTGTGGAACTGGATGACCGTCGGCAACTTCAATATCGGCGTGACTCTGACGCTGGACGGCCTGTCGTTGACCATGTTGTCCGTGGTCACCGGCGTGGGCTTCTTCATCCACATGTTCGCGTCCTGGTACATGCGCGGTGAAGAGGGCTACTCGCGCTTCTTCGCTTACACCAACCTGTTTATCGCCAGCATGGTGGTATTGGTACTGGCAGACAACCTGTTGCTGATGTACCTGGGCTGGGAAGGCGTGGGCCTGTGCAGCTACCTGCTGATCGGCTTCTACTACAAGGATCCGGCCAACGGTGCGGCGGCGATGAAAGCCTTCATCGTGACCCGCGTCGGCGACGTGTTCCTGGCGTTCGCGCTGTTCATCCTCTACAACGAGCTGGGCACGCTGAACATCCGCGAACTGATGATCCTGGCACCGCAAAAACTGGCGGTCGGCGATACGGCGATCACCTGGGCTACCCTGATGTTGCTGGGCGGCGCGGTCGGTAAATCAGCGCAGCTGCCGTTGCAGACCTGGCTGGCAGACGCCATGGCAGGTCCAACCCCGGTTTCCGCACTGATCCACGCGGCGACCATGGTGACCGCGGGCGTTTACCTGATTGCCCGTACGCACGGCCTGTTCCTGATGGCGCCGGAAGTGTTGCATCTGGTGGGTATTATCGGGGCAGTGACCCTGGTGCTGGCCGGCTTTGCCGCGCTGGTGCAGACTGACATCAAACGCGTACTTGCCTACTCCACCATGAGCCAGATTGGCTACATGTTCCTGGCGTTGGGCGTGCAGGCGTGGGATGCGGCGATCTTCCACCTGATGACCCATGCGTTCTTCAAGGCGCTGCTGTTCCTCTCCTCCGGTTCGGTGATCCTGGCCTGCCATCACGAGCAGAACATCTTCAAGATGGGCGGCCTGCGCAAGAGCATTCCACTGGTTTACGTCTGCTTCCTGGTGGGGGGCGCTGCGCTGTCGGCACTGCCGTTGATCACCGCAGGCTTCTTCAGTAAGGATGAGATCCTGGCGGGTGCAATGGCCAACGGTCACATCAACCTGATGATTGCCGGCCTGGTCGGTGCGTTCATGACCTCGCTGTATACCTTCCGTATGATTTTCATCGTGTTCCATGGCGAAGAGAAAATCAAAGCGCATGCCGGTAAAGGCATCACTCACCACCTGCCGCTGTTGGTTCTGCTGGTGCTGTCCACCTTCGTTGGCGCGATGATTGTTCCGCCACTGCAGGGCGTACTGCCAGATACTACCGAGCTGGCGCACGGTAGCGTGCTGCAGCTGGAGATCACCTCCGGCGTAGTGGCTATTGTCGGCATCCTGTTAGCGGCGGCGCTGTGGCTGGGCAAACGTACCCTGGTTACCCGCATCGCCAATAGCGCACCGGGACGTTTCTTCTCGACCTGGTGGTTCCATGCCTGGGGCTTCGACTGGCTGTACGACAAAGTGTTCGTCAAGCCGTACCTGGGCATTGCGAAGTTGCTGCAACGTGATCCGCTGAACTCGATGATGAACCTGCCGGCCATTTTCTCCCGCTGGGGGAACCGTGGTCTGACGGTGAGCGAGAACGGTCAGGTGCGTTGGTATATAGCGTCTATGGGTGTGGGTGCAGTGGTCGTATTGGCTCTGTTGATTTTGGTTTAATTGAATAATTTAAACAGACGCATTTTTCGGGCGTAGCGCCCTGCAGGGCAGGCGCTACGTACAAAGTTTGAAATTATTCGTATAAGGGACACAAAACGCCATGCTATTACCTTGGCTAATTCTTATCCCCTTTATTGGCGGTCTGCTGTGCTGGCAGTTTGAGCGCTTCGGTACTAAGGTGCCGCGCTGGATTGCGTTGATCGCAATGGGGCTGACATTGGCGCTTTCTCTGCATCTGTGGATGCAGGGCGGCTACACGTTGACTACGCCGAAAGGCATTCCACAGTGGCAGTCTGAATTCCTGCTGCCGTGGATCCCACGCTTTGGCATTTCCATCCACCTGGCGCTGGACGGCCTTTCACTGCTGATGGTGGTGCTGACCGGCCTGCTGGGCGTGTTGGCGATCCTCTGTTCCTGGCGTGAAATCCAGAAATACCAGGGCTTCTTCCACCTGAACCTGCTGTGGATCCTGGGTGGGGTGATCGGCGTGTTCCTCGCCATCGACATGTTCCTGTTCTTCTTCTTCTGGGAAATGATGTTGGTGCCGATGTACTTCCTGATTGCGCTCTGGGGTCACAAGGCGTCGGACGGGAAAACTCGCATCACTGCGGCCACCAAGTTCTTCATCTATACCCAGGCCAGCGGTCTGGTGATGCTGATTGCCATTTTGGGCCTGGTGTTCGTGCACTACAACGCGACCGGCGTGTGGACCTTCGATTACGAAGACCTGCTGCAAACGCCAATGTCACACAACGTGCAATACCTGTTGATGCTGGGCTTCTTCATCGCCTTCGCGGTGAAAATGCCGGTAGTGCCGCTGCACGGCTGGTTGCCGGATGCGCACAGCCAGGCACCGACCGCAGGTTCTGTCGACCTGGCGGGGATCTTGCTGAAGACCGCGGCCTACGGCCTGTTGCGTTTCAGCCTGCCGCTGTTCCCGGAAGCCTCGCATGAGTTCGCGCCAATCGCCATGTGGCTGGGTGTTATCGGTATCTTCTACGGCGCCTGGATGGCGTTTGCGCAGACCGACATCAAGCGTCTGATCGCTTACACCTCGGTTTCCCATATGGGCTTCGTGCTGATCGCCATCTACACCGGCAGCCAACTGGCTTACCAGGGTGCAGTGATCCAGATGATTGCACACGGCCTGTCTGCGGCCGGTATGTTCATCATCTGTGGCCAGTTGTACGAACGTCTGCATACTCGCGACATGCGTGAAATGGGCGGCCTGTGGGGGCGTATCAAATACATCCCTGCGCTGTCGCTGTTCTTCGCGGTGGCTACGCTGGGGATGCCGGGTACCGGTAACTTCGTCGGTGAATTCATGATCCTGTTCGGCAGCTATCAGGTTGTGCCGGTGATCACCGTGATTTCTACCTTCGGTCTGGTGTTTGCTTCGGTTTACTCGTTGATCATGATGCAGCGTGCCTACTACGGCAAAGCCAAGTCTGACCAACCTTTGCCGGGCATGACCGCGCGTGAGCTGTTCATCATTCTGCTGTTGGTGGTGTTGCTGGTTCTGTTGGGGGTCTACCCACAACCGATTCTGGACACTTCTAATGCGGCGATGAGCAACGTGCAACACTGGTTTGGTTCGTCAGTTTCAGCAATTTCAACAACAAGGCCGTAATTCGCCATGACAATAACTCCTCAACAACTGATCGCACTGTTGCCGCTGTTGATCGTCGGATTGACGGTGGTGGTTGTGATGCTAGGCATTGCGTGGCGACGCGACCACTTTATCAACGCCACCCTGACCGTGATCGGTCTAAACCTGGCGCTGCTTTCGCTGTACTTTGTCGGCCAGGCAGGCCCAATGGACGTCACCCCGCTGCTGCGGGTTGACGGCTACTCGATGTTCTATACCGGGCTGGTGATACTGGCGAGTCTGGCGACCTGTACCTTTGCCTATCCGTGGCTGGTCGGTTACCCGGACAACCGCGAAGAGTTCTACCTGCTGGTGCTGATTGCTACCCTGGGTGGCATTCTGCTGGCGAGCGCCAACCACTTGGCCTCGCTGTTCCTCGGTATTGAACTGATCTCGCTGCCGCTGTTTGGCTTGGTGGGCTATGCCTACCGCCAGAAGCGTCCGCTGGAAGCGGCCATCAAGTACATGCTGCTGTCCGCAGCGGCTTCGTCCTTCCTGCTGTTCGGTATGGCGCTGCTGTATGCGGAGTCCGGTGACCTGTCGCTGGCCGGCCTGGGCAAGAGCCTGCAAGAAAACATGATGCACCAGCCGCTGATCCTGGCCGGTATGGGCATGATGATTGTCGGTCTGGGCTTCAAGCTGTCGCTGGTGCCGTTCCAACTGTGGACGCCGGATGTGTATCAGGGGGCGCCTGCGCCGGTTTCAACCTTCCTGGCCACCGCCAGCAAGATTGCTATCTTCGCGGTCGTTATGCGTCTGTTCCTGTATGCACCTGCTGCCGACAACGAAGCGCTGCGCATGGTGCTGTCGATCATTGCCGTCTGTTCGATTCTGTTCGGCAACCTGATGGCCATCAGCCAGACCAACATCAAGCGCCTGCTGGGTTACTCGTCGATTGCCCACCTGGGTTATCTGCTGGTGGCGCTGATTGCGGTGCAAACCCATCAGCTGTCGCTGGAAACCGCCGGGGTTTACCTGGCCGGTTACCTGTTCAGCAGCCTGGGCGCGTTTGGTGTGGTCAGCCTGATGTCCAGCCCGTACCGTGGTCCGGATGCAGATTCACTGTTCTCTTACCGTGGTCTGTTCTGGCATAAGCCCATCCTGTCTGCCGTCATGACGGTGATGATGCTGTCACTGGCCGGTATTCCGATGACCCTGGGCTTTATCGGTAAGTTCTTCGTGATCGCAATGGGCGTCAGCGCTCACCTGTGGTGGTTGACCGGTGCAGTGGTGCTGGGTAGCGCCATTGGTTTGTACTACTACCTGCGCGTCACCGTCAGCCTGTTCCTCAGCGCGCCGGAAGCGCTGCAGCGCGATACCCCAAACAACTGGGCGTTGACCGCAGGCGGCGTAGTGGTGCTGATCTCCGCTGCGTTGGTACTGTTGCTGGGTGTTTATCCGCAGCCGCTGATTACGCTGGTGCAGATGGCACAACCGATGTTCTGATGGGCATCAGAGCAGTAAAAAAGGTCGCTTCGGCGACCTTTTTTTATGGCGAGGGGAACAGATTAAAGCGTCATTTGCACCGGGTTACAACGGTATAACTCCGCCAGTTTTTCCCGGGTTCTTTTTTGCGGTTTAGAGTCGATGGCTTCCCACTGCGAAACGGCAGATTGGGTGGTACCCAGTCTTGTCGCCACATCGAACTGCGAGAAGCCGCGGAAAATTCGCCATGCGGCTATCAGGCTGATGTTCTGATCCAACATGATAGAGACCACTTCATGAGGAACAGTTTCATCGTCGTGCGCATCGCTATGATAGGGAACAGACTCATAGTCATCTTGCCGGCCTACCAGCTTTTTATATTCATCGACAGGCAATACCACGTACAGCGGTTTACCTGATTCATCATGGATATATTGTAACTTCGCCATCTGGCATACCTCGGATTATAAATTTCAGCTCAACGCGATTCAGTAAGTTGTCGACGTTCTACGCTTCACTTGTTGGATCAGACAGACAACCGGTTCACCATCACTTATTTCAAAAATAATGCGATAGCTGCCGACGCGCAGGCGAAATTGGCTGTCAGCGCCATGCAATTTTTTGATATCCAGCCTGATGGCCGGAAACGCGCTTAACAGCCCGACCTTGTCTTTAATGGCTGAGCGATCCTGAGTAGGTAGCGTCATCAATTGTTTAACGGCTTTGCGCGACCAGTTAACCTTTGCCATCATTCCCTCGACTGTGGGGGCACGTCCTGTGCGTTAATTAGATAATAAGCTTTTTATCTAATTGCGGCAATGTGGCGAAACGGGATAAGAGGGGCAGGGTAAGTCACCCTAACCCCTGAGTAGGGGGATCAGCCGGGGTTGTTTTTAAATGAGGTTTCCAGCGCCTGGACTACGGCACGCACTCTGGCGGCACGTTGCAGGTCGGGATGCAGCACCAGCCAGATATCTACCCAGTCTTTATTTTCCGGGAAAATTCGCACCAGATCAGGGTCCTTATCCGCCAGGAATGAGGACAGCAGGCCAATCCCCAAACCATTGCGCGTTGCCGAGCGCAGCAGCAACTGCGAATTACACTGCAGCACCACGTTAGGGTCGATCAGCGTTTCGCCACAGAAGTTGTTCCAGTGGCGGGGCACCAGTTCTCGCGGAAACATCAGCAGATCGTGACCACGCAGGTGGTCGCCCTTGGTGGGCAGGCCGTGTTTGTCGAGATAGTCCTGCGTTGCATACAGCCCCATTTCGATGGTAGCCATACGTTTGATAATCAGCTCATCGGATTCTGGCCGCGCGCCACGGATCGCCAGATCCGCACCGCGGTAGGAAATATCAGAGATATTGACCGCCGTCAGCATAGTGACGGTAATTAGCGGGTGTTGCTCTCGCAGCGCCTTCAACGCAGGGATGACGAAAGCCTCGGCCATGGTATCGGTGGTCGCGATGCGTACGTTGCCGCACAGGCTGTCGTCGCCGCTGGTGGCTTTGCGGCCAATCGCCTGCACCGAGTTCTCCATGTTCATCACGTCCGCCAGCATTTCCTCACCCAAGGGGCTGAGGGAGAAGGATTTTGGCGTGCGGATAAACAGCTTGGACCCCAGGCTTTCTTCAAAAGCGGTAATACGCCGCCCGACGGTAGCCTGGTCAACGTGTAGTTCATTGGCGGCTTTTCGTAAAGTGCCGCAGCGCGCCACTGCCAGGAAGAAGCGTGCATCATCCCAATTCATCATGCCATTTCCTTTGTGCAGGCTTATCGGTCTTGTCGGTGTTCATTATTGCGCAACCGTACCGGCTCTGGTTTGGCTGCCAATGAGGCCCACGTATCATAATTATTAATTATGTTTCAGGATATGAATAAATGCATCAACGTGAAGCAGTTTTGCATCTTTATTTTTACCCGACAATCTTTATGCTTATCAACGTTTATGCTGTGATCTGGCGCACATTTTGTGCCAATGTTACCCTGAACGCGTAAGCAGACGCGCATGAGAGCCTGTCTCTGTGGGCTAATCGCCTGGTGGGATCGACTCTGAATCTAGGTTGGCCCACCACGACTGGACATTGAAAATGGAGTCTCACGCAGAGAAGTTATACACCCCGGTAGCACTGGCAACTGCGGACGGTGTCAGAGTTATTGCAACCCCCGGTGCGAAAGCGGCAACGCAAAGCAACGCGGATGCAATTATCCAGAGTCTTGAAGCACGCGGCATTCAGCACATATTCCTGGTACCCGGCAAGCTGGTGTACCCACTGATAAAATCCATTGAACATTCAGGCATTGCCGGGATCGTCGGCGCCCATGAAACCGCCTGCGGCTTTATGGCGGACGGCTATGCTCGCGCCAGCCGCAAGTTTGGCGTTTGTCTGGGCATCTCCGGCCCCGGCACCATGAATTTCCTGCCGGCGATGGCGGCGGCACAGGCCGACAAAATCCCGGTGTTGTATCTGGCCGGCGGCATTGCCACTTATCATGAGGCGCAGGGTGCCTTCCAGGACGGCAGCAATAGTGGCATCGATGAGCTGACTATCGTCAAACCGCTGCTTTCCGCCGCGATAGAAGTGAAAAATAATCTCACGTTGCAGCACGAGCTGCGGCGCAGTTTGTCCTGCCTGAACACCCAGCGAAAAGGTCGCACCTATCTCAGCGTGCCGGTCGATATGCAAAAGAAAGAGGTGGCCGGTCATCATGAAGTCAGCCCGCCTCGCACGCCTCAATGCCGAGAGGCCGCAATCGACCCACAGGCATTGGGTCAGTTGCTGGATGACTATCTGCTGCGTGGGCTGAACGTTGCCTGCCTGGTGGGTAACCGCATGAATAATCCGTTGGATGCGGCCCTGCTGTTGCGCCTGGCGGAGAAATACCGTTTGCCGGTTGCCACTACACTGTCCGGCAAGGGCGCGTTTCCCGAGGGGCACGAGCTGGCGCTGGGGCTGTACGGTTTTGCCGGCCATACCCGGGCGGTGGAAACCATCAATGGCGATGAAGTGGATGTGTTGCTGGTGCTGGGTTGTGACCTGAGCCAGCGCGATAGCCTGAACTGGAATCCGCGGCTGCACGGCACCAAAACGCTGGTGGTGATTGATGAGGATTTCGATAAGGTCAGCTCGCATTATCAACCGGATATGCAGATTTTCTCCAGCCTGACCGGCTCGTTGCAGCACCTGCTGGATGCGATCGGCGACGATGACGCGCACCTGGACAGCATTAAACGCTTGCGTAACGGCTGGCTGGAGCAGGTGAGTCAACTGCCGCTGGAGCAGCAGCGGCCCGATTTGCAGGTGCGTCTTGCCGAGGGCGAGGCCAACATGTACCCCGGCGATGCCATCAAGCGCATCCGCAGCCGCATGAATCACGACACCAACGTGGTGGTCGATTCCGGCGCACACCGTATCTTTATGGCGCATCACTGGCAGGCCAGCGGGCGCGGCGATTACCATACCTCAAGCTCCCTGGCGCCGATGGGCTGGGCGATTTGCGCCGGCATCGGTATCAAACTGGCAGCGCCGCACCGCGACTGCGTAGTGGTCACCGGCGACGGCTGCATGCTGATGCATGGCATCGAGATCCAGACGGCTGCCCGTTATCAGGTCAAAATGACCTTTGTGGTAATGAACAACTGCGCTCACGGAGCGATGCACATCGACACCTTGCAAAACCGTGGGGTATCTGCGGACTACACCGCGTTGCCGAATCATGACTGGAAGGCCTTCGCCAACAGCCTGGGGGTTGCCTCTGCCAAAGCGGCGACACTGGAGGAACTGGACGAGGCGCTGACCGCCGCGGCTGAGCACCAGGGGCCTTTCCTGATAGAAGTGTTGGTAGGAAATCATGTGGCACCTAATCGATACTATGCCGAGAGCATCGTAGAATACGAGCAGCGTATCAAAGGGGGTAAGGCGTAGCCCAATCCCAGCGGGAGCCGTCATGATTGCCCTTTGTATCACGCCATTCTATTTTGTTTACCGTAGTCATGGAGCGATAACAATGTACAAACTGACACTTCTGGCATTAATGATGGCATTTCAGGGCTATGCGCAGGCCGCAGAGGATCACGGCGAAGGCATCAGCAAAGAAACCCTGCTGAAAACCGAGACCTCGTGGGAAGGGACGCCGTACCAGCATTACCCGGCCGGTGCTCCGCAGATCACCATGTTGAAGGTGACCGTAGAGCCGAACAAGGTGCTCGCCTGGCATACTCATCCGTGCATCAGCGCGGTGTATATGACCGGGGGCAGCGTTTCGCTGACGGTCAAGAAAACCGGCGTGAAACACACCTTTAAGCAGGGCGATTCCTTTACCGACACGGTAGATATCGTTCACCAGGGGGTTTCCGGTGATAAAGGCGCGGAGATGCTGGTATTCTTCGCCTGCGCTGATAACAAACCGCTGACGGTGAAAGCTGCCGAATAATATCCCCGCCTTTTTTTAGCTGCGGCGTTGTTGACTGCATTGGCCGTACGGGGCGAATTCATTCGCCCCGTTTTATTTTGTCGCCCGTTGGGGTGATATACCGAGGAAATCATGGTTGCTTTGTGGATGGTCGTCGCCAGCGGGTTTTTTGCGTTGATGGGGGCCAGCATCAAACTGGCTTCGGCCAAGGTCGGTTTTTTCGACATCATTTTTTACCGCTCTGTCATTAACGTCCTGATCGTTGCCGCGCTGATCCATGTGAAAAATCTCGGTTTCCGCACCCGACACCTGGGGTTGCACATGAAACGCGCCGCCATTGGCAATGCGGCAATGTATTGCGGTTTCTACTCACTGATCCATCTGCCGATCGCCACGGCCACCACGTTGGGCTACACCAATCCTATTTTTCAGTCGGCGATTGCCTTTGTCACCTCCAAAGGCCAGTTGACCGGCAAGCTGCTGTTCTCGGTACTGCTCGGTTTTATCGGCATTCTGGTGCTGCTGCGGCCCGATACGCCGAACGGCGAGTATGCCGCGACCCTGATTGGCCTGCTTTCCGGTCTGCTGACCGCGCTGGCCTATTTTAACGTCGGTAAGCTGGTGCGCAGCGGCGAACCGGAGCTGCGAGTGGTGTTTTACTTCTCGCTGGTGGGCACCCTGGTGGGCGCTGTGATGACCACGGCGGTGGGGTTTACCGCACTGGACGGCGCCATGATGCTGTGCGTTTGCGCCATCGGCGTGTTCGGCAGCCTGGGGCAAATCACCATGACTCGCGCCTACGGCAGCGGTAATGCGGTGATTGTCAGCATTCTTTCCTACAGCACTATCATTTTCTCCACGCTGCTCGGCTATCTGTTGTTTGGCGAGAAGCTGTCCTACATTGCCGCGGGCGGCATGGCGCTGATTATTCTCTCCGGTGCATTGGCGATAGTGAAACGCGCTCCGGCAAAAGCCTCGAAGGCGGCGGCGGTGTAAACAGCACGGCATTAAGCGCTGGCGGGCGTCAACGCAAATGCATTAATGAATCACTATGATGCATTCTTGGCTATTTTGACCGTTATACCCGAAAGGTATGATAAACGCGTTTCCTGAGGAGTTTGGTTTTCAGGGTTAGGTGTTTATCCAGATTGTTTCGGGAGAGAAAAATGTCTGAAGGTGTGGCTGTTGATGAAGCCGCTAAAGCGAATTCGGGCGCGTCGCATTTTGCCATCCTGCTGTTTTTAGCTTTGGCATTAATGTCCGCATTGCTGAACAGCAGTGCGCCGACGCCGCTTTATCCGCTTTATCAACATGAGTTGGCGCTAAGCTCGGTCAGCCTGACGGTCATTTATGGTGCCTATGCTGCCGGCGTACTGATTTCCCTGTTCGGCGTGGGCAACATGGCCGGCAAGGTCAAAGACCTGCGCAGCATGATTGTACCGGCGCTGCTGGTGGTGTTGGCCGGGGCCTTGCTGTTTTCGATGGCCGATTCGTTTCTGATGATGTTTATGGCGCGTCTGCTGGCCGGGGTCGGCACCGGTGCCTTAACCGGCGCGGCTAACATTGCGCTGGTGCGTTTTGGGCCGAAAGACGGCGGTAAAAATGCGGCGTTGATTGCCACGCTGTCATTCACCACCGGTCTGGCTTTAGGGCCGATTTTCAGCGGCGTGGCGCTGCAAACCGGGTTCCACACTACCTCGCTGCCGTTCATTATCATCATGGCAGTGGCGGCCGTTGCCGCACTGGGCGTGATGCTGAAATGGCCGGTTGAAGCCGTTACGGTACCGCCAGGCGGGACGCCCGTAGCCGAGGCTGCGCCGGAAAAAAGTTCGTTGGCGGATGGCCTGCGCGCTACCGGAGGCAAGTTCTTCCTGTGTGCCGGTGCGCTGTTTATCTGCTGGGCGGTGGCGGCCAGTATTCTGGCAATTGGGCCAAGCGTGTCAGAAAAGCTGTTGGGCATGCACAGCCGGGGCATCTACGGCTACGTGATTGCGGTGTATCTGGTGATTGCCGGTATTAGCCAGATCCTGAGCCGTCGGGTTAATGCGCGCCATTCGCTGATGTTTGGCTGCCTGGCGCAGGCGCTGTCGGTGGTGGTGTTTGCCGAAGCGATTCAGATCCACTCGCTGGCTCTGGCCAGTGCCGGTATGGTGATTGCCGGTTACGCCTACGGGGCCATTTTTGTCGGCAGTGCCACGTTGGTGAACCTGATTTCACCGAAGGCCAGCCATGCGAGACTGATTTCACTGTTTTACGTAATCGCCTATATCGCCAACTGGGTTCCGATCCTGTTGGGGGCGGTTATCGACCATGCCAGCCTGCATCTGGCGGTCAATCTGTTATTTCTGGTCAGTGCCGTGGTGTGCTTATCTTTGAGCTTCATGGTGACCCGCGCGGGCTTCCCGCGCTGATACCCGCCGAGTTTCAGGTTGTCCGTCGGCAACGTGAAACTCGCAGGGTAGCTGAACAACGATTTTAGCCACGCAAGGTGGCGAACGATTTCCCTGGTGTTGTTGTGTGTCATTTCCAGCGTGCTTGCCACGCTGGTTTTTTTTGTGACAAATTCCTCAATTCTGCAATTTCAGTATTTCTCATTACAAAATTTTTGTGATTTCCATCACGTGAATTTGCCGATTTTCGCGTAAACTGCGCGCTTTCTTTGCTGCGGGTCAGTTTATGAACGTTATTTTTGCCATTGCTGTGACTACCGGGATCCTCTCCGGCGTGTGGGGATGGGTAGCTGTTAGCCTGGGGCTGATCAGTTGGGCCGGTTTTCTGGGCTGTACGGCCTATTTTGCTTGCCCGCAGGGGGGCCTGAAAGGGTTGTTGATCAGCACGCTGACCTGCTGCAGCGGGGTATTTTGGGCGATGGCGATCATTCACGGCAGTGAGCTGGCACCCGGCTGGAGCCTGCTCGGTTATCTGCTGACCGGCGCGGTGGCTTTCCTGATGTGCATTCAGGCAAAGCAGCAGTGGCTGAGTTTTGTGCCCGGGACCTTTATCGGCGCTTGCGCCACCTTCGCCGGCGGCGGCAATTGGTCTCTGGTGACCCTTTCCCTGTTGGTGGGACTGGTGTTTGGCTACGCGATGAAAAACAGCGGCTTGTGGCTGGCGACGCGCAACGAAAAACCGAAACCGGCGGCCGCTGTTACCGAACATGTTAACCGTTGAGTTAAATGGTGCCGCCGAGTGAGATGCGGTAGTGCAGATCAACGCGCTCAATGCACGGCACCCCTTTAATGCGTTTCAGCAAGATCTCTGTGGCGACCTTGCCGATATCAAACCTGGGCGTGATCACGCTGGCGATGCCCGGCGTGGTGGCTTTGCCGATATCCAGACCGTGGAAGCCCGACAGCGCGATGTCCTGCGGAACCCGCAGCCCCAGCCGCAGACACTCCTGTAACACTCCGACCGCCAGATCGTCATTGGTACATAAGATAGCGTCCAAATCCGGGTAGAGCTGCCGTGCCATGGCCAGCATGTCGGAGCCGACCGTCACCGAGGAAACACGGTGCGGTGTGATTTGGCGCGGTGTCAGGCCCTGTTTTTCCATTGCCCGGCAATAGCCCTGGAAACGTTTGGTGTCGCGTGCATCGGACATGGCGCCAAAATAAACCACCTGACGTTTACCGCTGGCGAGCAGCGCTTCGGTCATGTCGTAACCCGCCTGGAAGTTATCGAACCCCACGGCGATCCTTCCTTCCGGGCCTTCCAGATCCATCACCTGCGCCACCGGGATTTTGGCCGCCGTCAGGTATTTTTCTGCCCGCAGAGTATGTTCCGAATCCGTCAGGATCAGCCCGGCGATCGGGTAGGCCAGCAGTTGGACGATATGTTCTTCTTCGCGTTGCCGACTGTAGTCATAGTTCACCACCAGCGTTTGATAGCCCTGTTCCAGAGTGATGGATTCGATACCGGCCAGCAGATCGGCGAAAATTTGGTTGTTGAAGGAGGGGATCAAGACGCCAATGCGCGGCTTTTGCGTCGAACGCGCCTCATCGCCGTCGGTAAAGTTTACTTCCTTCATCACCTGGGCAATTTTCTCGGCGGTTTCGGACGCCACCTTTTCCGGCGTACGCAGATAGCGGCTGACGGTCATTTTGGTCACGCCGGCGAGCAGCGCAATATCTTGCAGCGTGACGCGTTGGTTCTTCATTCTGAGGCCTTAACGGGGTGGGGCGGCGAAATCGCGAATAACGCCATGTTAACAAATCGATTTAGTGATAACAATCGACGACATAAAGTATAAAAATCTTATTTTTCAATGAAATGTGTTGAGTTTGTTTCCCGCGAGATTGCGTGGCTTCACGTTAAAGGTAACAGGTTTTAGTAACACTGTTTTAAGTGATCGGTATCACGTTTTTGCCGGCGGCGATCCGCTGATATAGGCGCCTGTCTTATCGGAATGACACTGCCGGGGAATGTTATGAACAACTTATTTTCACTGGATAATAAAAAAGTACTGATTACCGGCGCTTCTCGGGGCATTGGTTTTCTGCTGGCGCGCGGGCTGGCGGAGTACGGCGCTCACATATTGGTCAATGCGACCACCGAGGAAAACGCCCAGCGAGCCGTTGAAGCACTGCGCCGTGAGGGCTTCCGCGCCGATGCCGCGGCCTTTGATGTCACTAACTCCCAGGCTATTCATGCCGCCATTGAGAAAGTTGAGGCGCAAAGCGGCGGGATCGATGTGCTGATCAACAACGCCGGCATACAACGACGCCACCCGTTTACCGAATTTCCGGAAAAAGACTGGGACGACATTATCGCCGTCAACCAGAAGGCGGTATTTATGGTGTCGCAAGCGGTAGCCCGCCATATGGTGCAGCGTCAAAGCGGTAAAATCATCAATATCGGCTCGATGCAGAGCGAACTGGGCCGCGATACCATCACGCCCTATGCCGCCTCCAAAGGGGCGGTGAAAATGCTGACGCGCGGCATGTGCGTTGAGCTGGCGCGCTACAACATTCAGGTCAATGGTATTGCCCCTGGCTACTTCAAAACCGAAATGACTCAGGCGCTGGCGGACAACCCAGAGTTTACCGCCTGGCTGACCAAGCGTACGCCGGCTGCCCGTTGGGGCGATCCACAGGAGCTGATTGGTGCGGCGGTGTTCCTGTCGTCCAAAGCCTCGGATTTTGTCAATGGCCACCTGCTGTTTGTCGATGGCGGGATGTCCGCTGCGGTATAACCGCCTGCTGATGAGAACATGATGATGAAAATTCAAACCCAATCCTGCGTGGTCAACGGCAAATATGACGTGGCGGTAGTGGAGCAGGAGGTCGATTACCAGGGCAGCGGCACGCTGGTGAAAATCACCCGCGGCGGCATCTGCGGCTCAGACCTGCATTACTATCAGGAAGGCAAGGTCGGCAGTTTTCAGGTGCGTCAGCCGATGGTGCTGGGCCATGAGGTGATCGGTGAAGTGGTCGCCAGCGACACGGCTCGGCTGCCCGTTGGCCAGAAAGTGGCGTTAAACCCCAGCAAGCCCTGTGGGCAGTGCAAGTATTGTCTGGCAGAGCAGCAAAACCAGTGTACCCAGATGCGATTTTTCGGCAGCGCGATGTATTTTCCACATGTTGACGGCGCTTTTACCCAGTACAAGGTGGTTGATAGCGCGCAGTGCATTGCGTTCGACGCCGATTGCGACGAGAAGGTGATGGTTTTTGCCGAGCCGTTGGCGGTGACGATACATGCCGCCAGGCAGCCCGGTGAAGTCAAAGGGAAAAAGGTGTTTGTGTCCGGCGTCGGCCCGATAGGCTGCCTGCTGGTGGCGGCGCTGAAGGCGTTGGGTGCCGAAGAGATTGTCTGCGCCGACCTTAGCCCGCGTTGCCTGGATATCGCTCAGGCGATGGGGGCATCCCGCTGTCTGCACGCCGGCAATGACGATTTCAGCTTCTATCAGCAGGAAAAAGGGTATTTTGATATCGCTTTTGAAGTCTCCGGGCACCCTTTGTCGTTGCAGCGCTGTCTGGAGATCACCCGCGCCAAGGGGACGGTGGTGCAAGTCGGTATGGGAAGCAGCTTCCCGGATTTCCCGCTGATGTTGTTGATCGCCAAAGAGTTGAATCTGCTGGGATCCTTCCGATTTGTTGAAGAGTTTGCCCTGGCGGTGGCGTGGCTGGCCGAGGGAACAGTCAATCCGCTGCCGCTGCTGTCCGCCGAGTTTGACAATCGTCAACTGGCTGAGGCGCTGACGTTTGCCGGTGACAAGAGCCGTGCTGCCAAAGTCCAGTTGGTATTCTGATTTTAGCCGTCAGTCTGATGGCGGGGATCGGCGATCCTTGTCTATAGTTAAGGGCCGTTTCATTTTTTAAACACGGAGAACTTAACATGGCGAGAAATACGGATGCGGATCAAACCACGCTCGATGACGATTTGAGAATGCTGAGCGACATGCTGGAAGAAGTGTTGAAGTACTCCGGCGATCGCGCCGATCAGGCCTATATCGATATCAAAACTCATGCCGAAGAGGCATTGAGTGAGGTCAAATCGCGGTTGGCTGACACCACCGAGTCCTACTATGCGCGCGCCAAGGACGCCGTTTGCCGTACCGACGGTTACGTGCGTGAAAATCCCTGGTGCAGCGTAGGGATTGGCGCAACGGTTGGCCTGGTGATGGGCTTGTTGCTGGCGCGTAAATAACGGCCTGTAGACGTTGGGCGCGGCATCCGCCGCGCCCCGATATTTACTGCCCTAATGTCACTTCCACCTGATGGATTTTGCCATCGTCTATCAGCGCTATCACGGCCTCCGACTGTTTTTCACCGTCGACGCTAACCTGTGCCGCGCCTTGCCCCTGACGAACAACCAACCGATATTCGCTGCTACCCTCCCGGTAGTTAAGCGTCACCTGTGGCCAATCCGCCGGCAGGCGGGTGTTGACGCTCAGCCGATCGCCATGGCGTTTCAGACCCAGCAGTGACTCGAGGATCAGCCGATACATCCAACCGGCAGAGCCGGTATACCAGCTCCAGCCGCCGCGACCGACGTGCGGCGCCACCGCGTAAATATCGGCGGTAACCACATAAGGTTCGACCTTGTAGCGTTCGGCGGCGGTGCTGTCCAGGCTGTGGTTGATCGGGTTGATCAGCGCCATCAGTTCCCAGGCGCGTTCGATATTGCCCATTTCGGCGAAGGCCATCACTGCCCACACCGCGCCATGGGTATATTGCCCGCCATTTTCCCGCACACCGGGCAGGTAGCCGCGGATATAGCCCGGGTTGGGGCCGTTGCCGTCGAAAGGCGGCGTCAGCAGCTTGATCAAGCCGGCCTGGGTGTCGACCAGGTGTTTATCCAACGACTGCATCGCCTGCAGGCTGCGCGGCTCATCACCGGCACCGGACAGCACTGACCAACTTTGGGCGATGGCGTCGATACGGCACTCCGCCGACTGATGAGAGCCCAGCGGTTCCCCGCTGTCGAAATAGCCCCGGCGGTACCATTCGCCGTCCCAGGCATGGTCACGCAGATTATTGCGCAGCATATCGGCCTGCTGGCGGCACAGCGTTGCCAGTTCGTCGTCATGACGCGCGGTTGCCAGCTTGCCGTAACGCTGCAGGATATGGAACAGGAAGAAGCCAAGCCAGACGCTCTCGCCACGGCCCTCCAGACCCACCATGTTCATGCCGTCGTTCCAGTCACCGGCCCCCATCAGCGGCAGGCCGTGTTCGCCGAAGTTCAATCCGTGTTTTAACGCCCGGACGCCGTGCTGGTACAAGGTTTCTTGCGTGGCGCTCTGCGCCGGTTGTTCATAGGAAGACTCCTCGCCGGGGGCCAGCTTGCGCGCCTCCAGATAGCCCACCTGTTCATCCAGGATGCTCAGATCGTCGGTGGCGTCCAGATAGTGGCAAATGGCCAGCGGCAACCACAAATAGTCATCCGAACAGCGGGTGCGCACGCCATTGCCCTGCGGCGGATGCCACCAGTGCTGCACGTCGCCTTCGACAAACTGGCGCGAAGCGCACAGCAGGATCTGTTCCCGCAGCCGTTCCGGGGCGGCGTGAGTCAGCGCCAGGGTATCCTGCAGCTGATCGCGGAAGCCAAAGGCACCGCCGGATTGGTAGTAACCGCTGCGCGCCTGAATACGGCAGGCCAGGGTCTGGTACAGCAGCCAGCCGTTGGCCAGCAAATCAACGGCCGGTTGCGGCGTCCCTATCTGCACTTTGTTGAGAATAGCGTCCCAGTGCGCAGCCACCTGTTGCAACTCATCCTGCAGGTTCTCCTCCTGGAGGTATTTGTGCAGCAGCGCTTCGGCTTCTTCGGCGTTTTGCCCCAACCCGAGGACGAACACAAAGCTGCGCTGATCGCCGTCGATCAGGCTGATGGCCGACTGCACCGCACCGCACGGATCCATACCGGCGCCAACTTTGTCAGACAGGCGCCGCAGTTTTAGCACCGCAGGATTGGCCAGTGAACCGTTACGACCGATAAATTCGCGCCGATCGCCAGTGAGTGAACAATGCGCCCCCGAGACGCCGAAGAACGCGGTGCGATCCGATCCGTTGCCACCGTAATGATTGGTTGCCAGGATACCGCAGCCGTTTTCAGACGTAGCCGCCTGGGTGACGATATGCATGGCCGACTTTTGCCGCAAATCGCCGAGGATAAACTCCACATAACCGGTAGCCGAGAGCTTGCGCGTGCGTCCTGAGGTGTTGGTCAGCGTCAGCAGGAACAGTTTTACCGGGGCATCTTTGGCCACCAGCAGGGTGAACTGGCTGTCGATACCGCTTTCGCGGTGATCGAAAACGCTGTAGCCGAAACCATGACGGGTCAGGTAATGGCCGCGGCCCCGTGCGGGCAGCGGTGTCGGCGACCAGAAATGGCCGCTCTCTTCGTCGCGCAGATAGAAAGCTTCGCCGCTGCGGTCACAAATGGGATCGTTGTCCCAAGGGGTCAGACGGTATTCGTGGGCGTTTTCGTACCAGGTGTAGGCCTGGCCGCTTTCCGAAACCACCGAGCCGAACATCGGGTTGGCCATCACGTTCGACCAGGGCGCCGGGGTGATCTTGCTTTCGTTCATCGCAATCACATATTCGCGGCCATTCTCCGAGAAGCCGCCGAGGCCGTTATAGAACTGCAGCGCGGCAATGTCGGGCAACTGCGGCGAATGCAGGTTGCGCGGCAAATTATCCACAGTCGCCAGTTTCGACGAGGCGGTCACCGGCGACAGCGGTTGCTGCAGGATCTGCGGCAACTGCAGGCGCTGGTTGAGCTGCTCGGTTAAACCGCCGCGTCGATCGTCGAGGTAAATACGCGCGACGCTGAGCAGCAGACGATGATCTTCCGGTGACATATGTTCGCTGGTGCGTACGAAGATGCCGCCTGGCTTATCGGTTTGGGTCGACTCCATGCCGGCGGCGATCAGGCCCATGATCTGGTTCTGCAGATCCTGACGGTAGCCGCCAATATCCTCGTTGAGGATCACCAGATCCACCTGCAACCCTTTCAGACGCCAGTAGTTGTGCGCCTGGATCAGTTGCCGAACCAGCTCGATGTTTTCGCCGTCGGTCACGGTCAGCAGCACAATCGGCAGATCGCCGGAGATTGAATACCCCCACAGCCCTGACTGACCGCGGCGGTTGTTAATGATTTCGCTGCTGGCGGCGCGCATTTCCTGCGCCGGGAAGACCACCGCGCTGGCCAGACGATTGAACAGGTTGGCGTCATCCTCATTGGCGTTCAACTGACGCAGCACCACCTGGCTGTGCGACCAGGCCAGTTCAAACACGCGGTCAGCCAAATGGCGATCGCGGTATTTTTCCAGCATGGCCAGGCCGCTGGCGCGGTCTTCACTGACGCCATAGAAGATATCCAGTGTGAGCGGTACATTTGGTTCCAGCACCACGCGCTGACGGATAGCGATGATCGGATCAATGACCGGTCCGGCGCTGTTGCTCAATGGGGCATTTTGATACAGCGCCTGCGGATTGGCCGGGGTGCGGCCGCGGCCGATAAACTTGGCGCGGTCGGTTTCGAACGACGTCTGGCTGGTGCGGCCTTGCACCGTCATCATGTGCAGTAACCACGGGCATTTTTCTTTCGGTTCGCGCGGGCGGCGGTGGCACAAAATGGCGTCCTGATCCGGCAACAGTTCGGTTTGTACGAACAGGTTGCTGAACGCCGGGTGGGCCAGGTCATTGCCGGCCGGTGCCAGCACCACTTCTGCATAGCTGGTGATTTCGATGGTGCGCGGTTGCTTGCTGCGGTTGACCAGCGTCACGCGGCGCAGCTCAATATCATCTTCCGGCGATACCACCACCTGCGTTTTCACTGACAGCGATCCCTGCTGACGCTGGAACTCGGCCCCGGCGTCGTTGAACACGGCGCTGTACCCCTTGGCGGCGCCGCCAATCGGTTGCCAGGTATTGCTCCAGACTTCACCGGTTTGCGGGTCGCGCAGGTAACAGAAAGCGCCCCAGTTATCGCAGGTGGCATCTTCGCGCCAGCGGGTCAGGGCCAGGTTCTGCCAGCGGCTGTAGCTGCCGCCGGCCTGAGTGAGCATCAGGTGATAGTTGGCATTGGACAGCAACTGCACTTCGGGGATCGGGGAGTCCACCCGGCTGAATTCGCGTGCGGCGAAGCTGGCCGGGGTGATGGTACCCTCGTGGGTTTCGAAATGGCGGCGGGTGCTGTACAGCTCGACCGCATCCGGCACCCGTTCCTGCAGCAGCAAACGCGTCGACTGGAACGCCGGATACTCAGCGAAGCGTGCCACCATCGGCGCATCCAGCAACAGATGCGACAGGGCAAGGAAGCTCATGCCCTGGTGGTGCGCCATATAGGAACGGATGATCACATACAGTTGACCCCGGCTGAGGCGAGCGGTGGTGTAATCCAGCGCTTCGTAGAAACCGTAGCGGCCCTTGGCCCCATTTTTCTCCAACGTAACCAGGTTATTGCAGGCAGCGTCCGGATCGACAATCAGCGCCATTACCGTGGCGTAAGGCGCCACCACCATATCGTCACCCAGCCCGCGTCGCAGGCCCAGCCCCGGAACGCCAAAGGCGTGATACTGATAGTTTTGGTCGGCGTCGAAACCGAAGTAGCCGGATTCGGAAATGCCCCAGGGAACGCCGCGTTCCTTACCCCAGGCAATTTGCCGCGCCACCGCCGCATGGCACATCTGCACCAGCAGGGAGTCAGGGTAGGCGGGCATCACCAGCTGCGGCATCAGGTACTCAAACATCGAACCACTCCACGACATCAGCGCGGGTTCATGGTCGATCACGGTGAACAGGCGGCCAAGTGCAAACCAACTGCGCTGCGGCACCTGGTTGGTGGCGATGGCGACGTAGTTGGTCAAACGGATCTCGGAGGCCAGCAGATCGTATTTACTGCTGTCCATCTTGTTTTGATCGCAGTTAAAGCCAACGCTCAGCAAATGGGTCGACTCGTCATACAGGAAGTTGAAATCCA
This sequence comes from Serratia sp. OS31, assembly GCF_014164835.1. Classification (NCBI taxonomy): domain Bacteria; kingdom Pseudomonadati; phylum Pseudomonadota; class Gammaproteobacteria; order Enterobacterales; family Yersiniaceae; genus Serratia; species Serratia sp. OS31. The sequence continues at coordinate 43,020 of NZ_JACJFQ010000018.1, forward strand.
TTTGCGCCATTTTTTCCAGCCGCTGCTGCAGGCTTTGCAACTGCGTCAGACGTTCCTGCGCCAGGGCACCCGCCGCGCTCAGCTGATTTTGCTGTTCCGGCGACAGCGTCAACTGGCCAGGCGGGTTAGCCAGCCAGTGCAGGCTGGGCACCTGCTCCAGTTCGGGCATGCCGTCACTCAGCCAGCCGAACCACTGCGCCCATTCGGCACAGAGTTCGTTAAGTTGCTGGTGCACGGCTCCGGCCCAGCGTTTGGTTTCCTCATCATGATTCAGCGCCGGTTCCTGCAGCCCGTTGCTGTAGTTGCGCATGGCGTTCAGTTCCGCCAGCAGGGCGGCCGGGTGGCTGTGATGGGCCTGTTCCCAATGGTTGCGCAGCTTCGACAGATTTTTCGGTGCGGCGTCGCCCCAGTGCTGCTCCAGCAGTTGCAGGCTGTCGCCGAGGCCGGTCAGCACCCGCAGCGGATCTATGGCCGGCTGGTGGGCCAGTGCCGGCAAGCCGGCGCTGAGCGTCAGCAGGTGGCCGGCCAGGTTGCCGCTGTCGACGCTGGAGATATAACGCGGGTTCAGCGGCTCCAGGGTGCGGGTGTCGTACCAGTTGTACAGATGACCGCGATAGTGCTCCATGCGATCCAGGGTATTGAGCGTCAGCTCGATGCGCCGCAGTGCTTCGCTGAGCGTCAGATAGCCGAAGTCATAGGCGGTGAGGTTAGCCAGTAACGACAGCCCGATATTGGTCGGTGAGGTACGGTGCGCCACCACCGGCTCCGGTATTTCCTGGTAGTTATCCGGCGGCAGCCAGTTTTCCTGCTGGTTGACGAAGGTATTGAAGAAGTCCCAGGTTTGACGGCTGGTGTGGCGCAGAAAGCGCCGTTGTTCATCATTGATTGCGGTTTTGCTGCGTTGCGGTTCCCGGCTGAGGTAATACAGCAGGAAGGGCGACAGGATCCACAAAGTGGCGAACGGCAAGGTGATAAACAGCGCCATTGGGTTATGCAGGAAGCTAAACAGCAGCAATGCGACGCCCGCTAGCGGGTTGATCCACATCGCGCGGTAGAAGTTTTCCAGCGTGACCTGCTGGCGAGACTTGGATTGATCGTAGCTGGTCCACTCTTGCAGGTTGCGTTTGCTAATCAACAGTCGCCACAGGGTCACGGCGATCGCTTTCAGGCTGTACAGCGCCTCATGCGGCAGCGTCGCCAGCCTCAGTCCGATTTGCGCCAGGCGGTGCAGCGAACCGTTCAACGCCAACAGCAGATGTTGCAGGAAGGGTCTGCGCGGCGGTTTACGCAAGATGTCCTGCGCCAACGCCAACAGGGTCGGTAACAGCAGGATAAGGGCGAACACCCCGAGCCAGTAACGGGTGTTCGGCAGCCAGACAAAACCGCAAAACAGCAACAGCAGCAGGCTGGGGGCAGCCAGGCTGCGGCGCAGGTTATCGAACAGCTTCCAGCGCGACAGGGTGCTCAGCGGATTGGCGGTGCGGGTGCCGTCCTCGGTTTTCACCCTTGGCAGAAGCCAGTTGAGCAGTTGCCAGTCACCACGGATCCAGCGTGTGCGACGCGCGACGTCCACCAGATAGTTGCTGGGATATTGCTCGTACAGCAGCACGTCGCTCAGCAGGCCGGAACGGGCGTAGCAGCCCTCCAGCAAATCGTGGCTCAGCACCAGGTTCGCCGGGCAGGTGCCTTTCAGGCTGTGGGAGAACACGTCCACGTCGTAAATGCCTTTGCCGATAAACGAGCCTTCGCCAAACAGGTCCTGATAGATATCCGAAGCCATCAGCGTATAGGGATCATTACCCGGCGTGCTGCTGCACAGGGCGGCGTAACGGCCCTGGCCGTAGCTGGGGATTTCTTCGGCCATGCGCGGTTGCAAAATGGCATAGCCTTCCACCACCCGTTGCTGGCGTGCATCGTACTGAGGCTGATTGAGCGGGTGCGCCATGGCGGCGATCAGCTGATGGGCGCTTTCGCGCGGCAGGACGGTATCGCTGTCGAGCGTAATGACGTATTTGACGTTTTTCAGCACCTCCAGCCCATCGCCAATCTGCGTGCAGAAGGCGTTACCGCGGTTGCGCAGCCAGTCATTCAGCGCATTCAGTTTGCCGCGTTTTCGCTCCAGCCCCATCCAAACGCCCTGTTTTTCGTTCCATTCGCGGTCGCGGTGGAACAGGAAAAAGTGGCTGGGCCCCTCGCAAGGGTAGCGTGAGTTCAACGCTGCCATTTGCCGGCAGGCGTAGTCCAGCAAGGCGGCGTCGTCCGCATGCCGTTGCTGGGGTGCATCGTTGAAGTCGGTGAGCAGGGCAAAGTGCAGGTGTTTCATCGCGTTGCCCAGGTAACAAACCTCAAGCGCATTGATCAGTGTATCGATGCCGTTTTTGCTGTCGATTAACGTCGGGATCGCCACCAGAGTACGGAATTCAGCGGGAATACCGCAGGAGAAATCGAGCCTTGGCAGAGACTGTGGCGTGCGGCTGCGGGTGGTGACCTCGCTGAGCAGATTGAGCACAAACTGGCTGACCACGATAGCCATTGGGAAGAACAGCAGCACCAGTCCCCAACTGATGCCGGTGCTGTAAGCGTGCCGCAGCAGTTCCGCGCAGATGGCGGTGGTGATCAGGCTCAGGCTGCCGAGCCAGGAAAGCAGCGGTGCCTGACTGAGCGCATGGCGCAGTTGGGTAATGCGTCCGAGTTTTACCTCTAATTGCTGTTCCAACTCAGGGCGACCATCGTCAATCAGGTAATAGCCGATGTGGTTGCGGCGAGGATCGCTGGATGGGTCTTCAGCCGCCACGCGCGCCATATTAAGCACGTATTGAGCGACCTGGACTTCATTGTGCGGACAGTGGCGTGCCAGCATTTCGATCACGTGGCGATAGTTGTCTCGGGTTGTGAAATGCATCAAGGGATAAACCCCCGCCGGATCTTCACGCAGGGTCTGTTCTACCTGGCTCATGGTTTCGACAAATTCTGCCCAATCCATTTCGCTAAGCTGGCGCAGGCCGGAAATACTGTTGCTGACAGACAGTTGGCTGACGGCCAACTGCTGGTTAAAACGGTGGATCAATTCATCCGAGGTCAGGTTGACTTCCGCCAGCCGCTGCTCTACCCAGGTGAGCGGCAGCGCCAGCATGGTACCGTGCCCCTGCAGGCGGCGGACCAGCTCGGCGACAAAGGCGCTGGTGCGTGGGGGATTGGATCGCGCCATATCGGCGATCACCACGATCAGGTTGGCCGGATCGTTTTCCGCCGACTCCAGCATTTTCGTCACCCAGCTGTCGGCCAGATTCCGTTCCTGCTGGGCCTGCGCGACTTCTACGCTGACGCGGCGCAGGTTTTCGATCAGCGCCAGGCGCAGCATACCGGGCAGCGCCCAGAGTTCGCCAAGCGTCAGATTGACTTCTTTTTGGTAGGCGGCGATATACCGCGTGAGGCTTTCGGCGTCCCAGTGGCCGTCACCGTGCGCGATGGCTTCGGCAGCCACGTCATAGATCCGCGGGCAGTTATGCGGCGGCGCCAGCTGTGGCAGACCGCGACCGAAGGTTTTCGGCAAGTGGTGGCGCACGACGCGGATTTGTTCTTCAATCAGATAGTAATTGTCCAGTAGCCATTCGCCGGCGGGAGTCATGCTGGCTTTCTTGCCGTTACTGAGCTGGTGGCAGCTTTCCGCCAGGGTGCGTTCGTTATCGTCCAGCCGTTTCAGCAGGTAGTAGGGCGTTTTACGCGTCGCCAGCTTGTGGGAACGCGCCAGGCGTTGCCCGTAGCGCTCCATCTGATCGACAGAAAACAGCTCTGCCTTAATGGCGCTGCCGCTGTTGTCAGGGGCGTCTTTTTGACGCCGCAGCGGCAATGATTTAATTTTCGAATTTTTACGTTGTTTTTTTAACCAATTGATTAGTATTTCTTTCACACAAAAGCTCCTTACATCTGACCCAAAGGACAGCCGGTGAAACCGCTGGGAGAGCGTGAACATCCTGTTTTTAGCGCCAGTAAGATCTGGCGTGGGTTCACAGCAGGCAGGAACATGCTTTCTCAGTATAGTCGTACAATGCATTCTTGGCCGCTTTTTGAGCTGATTGTTTAATTTTAATAAACAATTTGCGGGCCCTGCCGTTAGCGTTATGACGCTATTTTTCCGCCGTTGATCCTTGATTTACCGTATAATTCCCTACATTAAGTTTGGTTATTGAGGTGGCCGTGGAACAACTTTCGGCATTGCTGCGGCTATTACGCCGGCAGTTTGAACAACATTTTCCCGTGGCGGGCGGCTTCCGCCAGCTTGCACTTCCCGTTCCCGCGCCGTTGACCACTCCCTTGCTGGCATGGTTAGCGGCACAGCCGACATTCCCTCAGTTTTACTGGCATCATCGCGACGGGCATGAAGAGGCCGCGGCCTGCGGTGCTCTGCGCCTGTTTACCCAACCGGAACAAGCACAGGCATTTCTCAAGGCGCATGAAGGTGCGCGTGTGTGGGGGCTGAACGCCTTCGATGGCACGGCGCATTTATTTTTGCCACGCCTGGAAATTTTGACCCGCGAGGGTGAAACACAATTAATGCTGAATCTGTTTTCTGAAAGCTCGCTACGCGACGATGCGCTCGTCGCCGAGTGCTGGCTGGAAAATAGCGTGGCTGCACGGCCTATGACGCCATTAAAGGCGAAAGTGAGCAAGGTGCAGCATCAACCGGAACGTGCCGGGTGGGAAACCATGTTGCACGAAGCGCTGAAGGCGATAGATCGGCAACAGATGGAGAAGGTGGTGTTGGCGCGCAGTACGCTACTGACGCTGGATGGCCCGCTGTTTGCGCCGGCGATGATGGACGCCAGCCGCAGAGTGAATCACCGATGCTACCATTTTATGCTGCGATTTGATGCAGACTCCGCCTTTCTCGGCTCCAGCCCGGAAAGACTGTATCTGCGCAAGGGGCATCATCTGCTGACCGAAGCCCTGGCAGGCACCGTGGCCAATCACCCCGAGCACCAACAGGCTCAGGCCCTGGCGCAATGGTTGCTGCAGGATGGCAAGAACCGGCGTGAAAACCTGCTGGTGGTGGACGACATCTGCCAGCGCCTGCAAGGGGGAGCTGATGCGGTGGATGTGCTGCCGCCGGAAGTCGTGCGTTTGCGTAAGGTGCAGCACCTGCGCCGCCGTATTGAAGGCCGGCTGACACGTGATGACGATGCCGATTGCTTGCATCGGTTACAGCCCACGGCGGCGGTCGCCGGGTTGCCGCGTCAGGCAGCGCGTGAATTTATCCTGCAGCACGAACCCTTCTCGCGCGGCTGGTATGCCGGTTCTGCTGGCTATTTGTCCGCTTCCCGCAGTGAGTTTTGCGTATCGCTACGCTGCGCGCAGTTAGACGGTGACCGGTTACGGCTGTACGCCGGTGCCGGTATCGTGGCCGGTTCCGACGCCGCCGAAGAGTGGCAGGAGATTGAAAACAAGGCCGCCGGGTTACTGACATTGTTGCAGCAAGATGCTTTACCCTGAATTTCCCTGCTTGGGTTACGGATTTATTGAGGGAACGGCGCGGTGAGTGTAAACTGCGTGTGATTTTTATGTTTATTTTTTGTTCTAAATCAATTGATTGTCTACCATAAAGTCACCGGGATGTACGGCGTTTTTGCGCTGGCGCAAAAGTCGTAAAGATAACTACTCATATAATGCAGAACATCATTTTTGGCATGCCGTCGAGCGACGGGTGCCAGAGGCAGATTCTGTTAACCGACTTGTGAGCGAACTATGTCGACAAGTGTTTTTAATCGCCGGTGGGCGGCGTTGCTGTTGGAAGCGCTGGCTCGCCATGGAGTGCGGCATGTTTGTATCGCTCCGGGATCGCGCTCTACGCCTTTGACGCTGGCTGCGTCGGCCAACAAGTCTTTTATCTGCCATACCCATTTTGATGAACGCGGGCTGGGCCATTTGGCGCTTGGCCTGGCGAAGGCGTCGTGGGAGCCGGTGGCGGTGATCGTCACTTCCGGCACCGCGGCCGCCAACCTTTATCCTTCCTTGATCGAGGCCGGGCTGACCGGTGAACGGCTGGTATTCCTCACTGCCGATCGTCCGCCTGAACTGATCAACTGCGGTGCCAACCAGGCGATCCGTCAAAACAGCCTGTATGCCAGCCACCCAACCTTGAGCCTCGACTTACCGCGCCCGACGACCGACATTCCCGCCAGTTGGCTGGTTTCCACCGTCGACAGCGCCATGGCGCGCTTGCACCACGGCGCCCTGCATATTAACTGCCCCTTTGCCGAACCGCTCTACGGTGGTGATGAGCAGCAGTACGAGGATTGGTCCGCGACGCTTGGCGACTGGTGGCAAGGCAGCCAGCCCTGGCTGCGGGAAATGGATCCTCACCAGGTGCTCAAACAGCCGGACTGGTTCTTCTGGCGGCAAAAGCGGGGCGTGGTGGTGGCGGGCCGCATGAGTGCGGAGGAGGGCGAGCAGTTGGCGCAGTGGGCCGACATGCTCGGCTGGCCGCTGATTGGCGACGTTTTGTCTCAGACCGGGCAACCGCTGCCCTGCGCCGATTTATGGCTGGCGCAACCGCAGGCGCAAAAGCGGCTGGCGGAGGCGCAACTGGTGGTGCAATTCGGCAGCAGCCTGACCGGTAAACGCCTGCTGCAGTGGCAGGAACAGTGCCAGCCGCAGGAGTATTGGTTGATCGACGATTTACCGGGGCGGCTCGATCCGGCGCACCACCGCGGGCGACGCATTCGTTCCAGCGTGGCGCAGTGGCTTGATCTGCATCCGGCCCAGCCTCGCACCCCTTGGGCAGATGAGCTGGCGCAGCTGGCGGACAACGCGCTGGACGCGGTCTCGGGCCATTTGGTCAACCGCTTTGGCGAGGCGCAGCTGGCGCACCGCCTGCCGGAGCTGCTACCGGAAAACGGCCAGCTGTTCCTGGGTAACAGCCTGATCGTGCGCCTGATTGATGCCTTGACTCGATTGCCGGCGGGTTACCCGGTGTTCAGCAACCGCGGTGCCAGTGGCATCGACGGCCTGATCTCTACCGCTGCAGGCGTGCAGCGGGCCACCGCCAAACCAACGCTGGCGGTAGTGGGGGATCTTTCCGCCCTGTACGACCTGAACGCGTTGGCGCTGATGCGTCAATGCTCTGCGCCAACGGTGCTGATCGTGGTCAATAATAATGGCGGCCAGATTTTCTCATTACTGCCAACGCCGGAAGAAGACCGGCAGCGCTTCTACTGCATGCCGCAGGACGTGGAGTTCAGTCATGCCGCGGCGATGTTCCAACTCGCTTACGCCTGCCCGGAAAACTGGGGACAGTTGCTGCAGGCGGTGGAACAGGGGTGGCGCCACGGCGGTGCCACGCTGATTGAGCTGCAGGTGCCGCCGAGCGAGGGGGCACAGACCTTGCAGCATCTGGTGCAACAGATGGCGGAGCAATAATGCTGGCGACAAAAGTTTTGCAACAGGGTGAAGCCGATCGCCCCTGGTTAGTCTGGCTGCATGGCCTGTTGGGCAACAACAATGAATGGCGGGTGATCGCTTCCCGCTGCCCGGAGTGGCCGTCGCTGGCGATCGACCTGCCTGGCCACGGCGATTCCGTTGCGGTGGCCTGCAGCAGCTTTGACGATATCAGCGCGCAGATCGGCAGCACCTTGCAGATGCACGGTATCGAACGCTATTGGCTGGTGGGGTATTCATTGGGTGGGCGCATAGCCATGTATCACGCCTGCTTCGGCGATACCACTGGCCTGCAAGGGGTGGTTATTGAAGGCGGAAATCCCGGACTGGCCGATCCGGCCCTGCGTGCTCAACGTCTGACGCATGATGCGGCCTGGGCGGAACGTTTCCGTCGCGAACCCATTGAGCAGGTGCTGGCGGACTGGTACCAGCAGCCGGTCTTCGCCAATCTCAGCGCGGTGCACCGCGATGCGTTGATCGGTGCCCGCAAGGACAATTCCGGTGCGGCAGTGGCGGACATGCTGGAAGCCACTTCGCTGGGCAAGCAGCCCTGTCTGGTGCCGCAATTGCAACGGCTGGCGATACCGCTGGTGGTGTTGTGCGGCGCCGACGATCACAAATTTCAGAAGTTGGCGCGTGACGCCGGGTTGCCGTTACGCATCGTGCCGCAGGCCGGGCATAACTCGCACCTGGCCAATCCGCAGGATTTCGTCGCCGAACTGCGCACTTTTCTCGTTAACCCTGGTTAAAGGAACAGAACATGCTCTATCCGAATGAAGAACAGCTGTACGCCGCCATCGAGTGGCAGGATTGCTCCGGTGATTTCGAAGATATCCTCTACCACAAGTCCAGCGACGGCATCGCTAAAATCACCATTAACCGTCCGCAGGTGCGTAATGCCTTCCGGCCGCACACGGTGAAAGAGATGATCGAAGCGCTGTCCAATGCCCGCTACGACGATGGCATCGGCACCATTATCCTCACCGGCGCCGGCGACAAAGCTTTCTGCTCCGGCGGCGATCAGAAAGTGCGCGGCGACTACGGCGGTTATCAGGATGAAAGCGGCGTGCACCATCTGAACGTGCTCGACTTCCAGCGCCAGATCCGCACCTGCCCGAAACCCGTGGTGGCGATGGTTGCCGGCTATTCGATCGGGGGCGGTCACGTATTGCATATGATGTGCGACCTGACCATCGCGGCGGATAACGCCATCTTCGGCCAGACCGGGCCTAAAGTGGGGTCGTTCGACGGTGGTTGGGGCGCTTCTTACATGGCACGTATTGTCGGCCAGAAGAAAGCGCGCGAGATCTGGTTCCTGTGCCGTCAGTATGACGCTGCCGCCGCGCTGGACATGGGCCTGGTCAACACCGTGGTGCCCTTGGCGAGCCTGGAAAAAGAAACCGTACGCTGGTGTCGTGAAATGCTGCAAAACAGCCCGATGGCGCTGCGCTGCCTGAAAGCGGCCCTGAATGCCGACTGCGACGGTCAGGCCGGTCTGCAGGAGCTGGCGGGTAACGCCACCATGCTGTTCTACATGACTGACGAAGGTCAGGAAGGGCGCAACGCATTCAATGAAAAACGCCAGCCGGACTTCAGCAAATTCAAGCGTAATCCGTAATGAATGCTCCGATCCGTAACGCCGCCGTTTACCGTTACAGCCTGCCGATGGAGGCTGGCGTGGTGCTGCGCAACCAGCGGCTGAAAACCCGCGATGGTTTGCTGATCCATCTGCAGCAGGGCGGGCAGGAGGGCTGGGGTGAGATAGCACCGCTGCCGGAGTTCAGCCAGGAAACGCTGGCGCAGGCCGAGCAGGCTGCGCTGAGCTGGGCACAGGACTGGCAAGGCGGGACCTTGCCGTCAGACAGCCCGTTGCCTTCGGTAGCGTTCGGCACCAGCTGCGCGTTGGCGGAATTGGAACAGCGGTTGCCGCTGCAGGCAGATTACCGCAAAGCGCCGCTGTGTACCGGCGATCCTGACGAACTGTTCGCGGTATTGACCGCGCTGCCGGGAGAGAAAGTTGCCAAGGTGAAGGTTGGGCTGTATGAGGCGGTGCGCGACGGCATGATAGTCAACGTCTTGCTGGAAGCCCTGCCCGATTTGCGTCTGCGGCTGGACGCCAACCGCAGTTGGACTCGTGCCAAGGCGGACGGGTTCGCTAAATACGTGGCACCGGCGCTGCGTGAACGCATTGCTTTCCTTGAAGAGCCTTGCAAAACCCGTGATGAATCGCGGGATTTCGCGCTGGCGACCGGCATTGCTATCGCCTGGGACGAAAGCGTGCGCGAGGCGGATTTTGTGGTACAGGCCGAACCGGGCGTGGCGGCGATTGTCATTAAGCCAACCTTGACCGGCAGTCTGGCCCGTTGCCGTACGCTGGTGGAACAGGCCCATGCAGCGGGGTTAACGGCGGTGATCAGCTCCAGCATCGAATCGAGCCTGGGGTTGACGCAACTGGCACGCATTGCGCACTGGCTGACGCCGAATACCGTACCTGGACTGGACACGCTGGATCTGATGCAGGCGCAGCTGCTACGCTCCTGGCCGGACAGCGAACTGCCGCTATTGGATACATCAGCGCTGGAGTGTTTATGGCGCAGCTAAAAGACTGGCCGTGGCGGCAGTGGGCGCAGCGACGGCCACAGGCGACGGCGGTGACGGTGGGGCACCAGCCGGTGAGTTGGCTGGTGTTGCGCCGTCAGGTGGATAGGCTGGCGGCAGATTTTCAGCATCAGGGCGTCGAGCCCGGCTGTGGCGTGGCGTTATGCGGCAAGAACAGCTACCCGTTGCTGTTGGCTTATCTGGCGCTGTTGCAGTGCGGTGCCCGGCTGCTGCCGTTGAATCCGGCGCTGCCCGCGGCCCAGTTGGCGACGCTGTTGCCCGATCTGGATATTGATTTTGCTTTCAGTCCGGACCTGTTACCGAACCTACCGGCCACGATCATCCCTTTAACCCCTCCCTCTACCGAATCTCGCTGGCTGAATCCACCGCGCTGGGATGCGCAACGGCTGGCGACGCTGACCTTGACCTCTGGCTCCAGTGGCAGACCAAAGGCCGCTGCGCACAGCTATGCCGCGCATCTGGCCAGCGCCGAAGGCGTACTGCGGCTGATGGACTTCCAACCTCAAGACCGCTGGCTACTGTCTTTACCGCTGTTTCACGTTTCCGGCCAGGGCATTGTCTGGCGCTGGCTGGCGGCGGGGGCCGGACTGGTGGTGCGTGATATGCATCCTCTGGCTGACGCATTGGCAGGCTGTACCCATGCCTCGCTGGTGCCGACACAGCTTTGGCGTTTGTTGGCGCAGCCGCTGGCGGCGCTGACGTTGAAGAAAGTGCTGCTCGGGGGCGCGATGATCCCGCCAGAGCTGACCGAGCAGGCGGAAGCGGCAGGCATTCACTGTTGGTGTGGCTACGGCCTGACCGAACTGGCTTCTACGGTATGCGCCAAGCGTGCCGACGGCTTACCGGGCGTTGGGCTGCCGCTGGCCGGTCGGGAAGTTAAGCTGGTGAATGAAGAGGTGTGGATCCGTGCGCAGAGTTTGGCGCAGGGATACTGGCAGCACGGTGAGCTGCAGCCACTTGCCGATGATCAAGGCTGGTTTCATACCCGCGATCGCGGCGTCATGGAACAGGGTGAACTGCGGATCATTGGCCGGTTGGATAACCTGTTTTTCAGCGGTGGGGAAGGCATTCAGCCGGAGGATATCGAACGCGTGCTGGCGGCTCACCCGCAGATCTTGCAGGTGGTGGTGGTGCCGGTGGATGACACCGAGTTTGGCCAGCGACCGGTGGCGGTTATCGACAGTGGGGCACCGCTTTCGCTGGAAGAGCTGCTGGCGTGGTCGCAGGAGCGTCTGGTGAATTTCCAACGGCCGGTTGCTTTGTTGGCGATGCCCGCCGAGTTGAAAAACGGGGGGATCAAGATCTCCCGCCGTCAACTGCAGCAATGGGTGGCTGAACAGCTATCCCATCGATAAAAAAGGCCGCCCAAAGGCGGCCTCAGACTGCTGACAAACCTGCGAAACGGCTAAACCGGTAGGGGTCGAACATGTTCGACCCGATTTAACCCATTGATTATACTATTGAGCGCAGCATGCAGCGCCCCTACCATTAAACAACAGAGCACTTTGTCAATGGCCTCAGTGACTGCCGACGGTTATTTCAGGCCCAGCGCTTTGGCTACGCCGGCGCCATAGTCCGGATGTACCTGGGTGAACAAATCGACCTGACGGCGCTGGATCTGTTCCGGCACCTGCGACAGTTCACCGGCGATGCGGGTGAACATGCGCTGGTGTTCTTCGGCGCTCAACAGGTTGAACAGCGCGCGCGGCTGGCTGAAGTAATCCCCGTCTTCACGGTGATTCCAGTGGTCGGCGGCGCCTTCAATGCTCAGCGGTGGCTCTCTAAAGTCCGGTTGCTCCTGGAACAGGCCAAAGCTGTTTGGCTCGTAGGTGGCACCGTTACCGCTGTTGCCGTCCACGCGCATCGCGCCGTCGCGGTGGTAGTTGTGGAACGGGCATTTTGCACCGTTAACCGGGATTTGATGATGGTTAACGCCCAGACGGTAGCGATGTGCGTCCCCGTAAGAGAACAGACGGCCCTGCAGCATTTTATCCGGTGAGAAGCTGACCCCAGGCACTACGTTGGCCGGGTTCAACGCCACTTGTTCCACTTCCGCGAAGTAGTTTTCCGGGTTGCGGTGCAGTTCGAAGAAGCCTACGTCGATCAGCGGGTAGTCGCCGTGCGGCCATACCTTGGTCAGATCGAAGGGGTTGTATGGCGTCTGCGAGGCTTCGTGCTCCGGCATGATCTGAATCTGCAGTTTCCAGCGCGGGTAATCACCGCGTTCGATGGCTTCATACAAATCGCGCTGTGAGCTTTCACGGTCTTTGGCGATGATCGCCTCCGCTTCGTCATCCATCAGGTTTTCAATGCCTTGTTGGCAGCGGAAGTGGAATTTAACCCAGAAGCGCTCGTTGTTGGCATTGATAAAGCTGAAGGTGTGGCTGCCGAAGCCGTGCATATGGCGGTAGGATCTCGGAATGCCGCGGTCGCTGAAGTCAATGGTCAACTGGTGCAGGCTTTCCGGCGACAGCGAGAAGAAATCCCATTTATAAGTCGGGTTGCGCAGATTGGTACGCGGATCGCGTTTGACCACGTGGTTAAGATCGGGGAATTTCAGCGGGTCGCGCAGGTAGAACACCGGGGTGTCGTTACCCACCAGGTCCCAATTGCCTTCCTCGGTATAGAACTTCATCGCAAAACCGCGAATGTCGCGTTCGGCGTCGGCGGCCCCGCGCTCACCGGCTACGGTGGAGAAGCGGATAAACATGTCAGTTTGCTTGCCGATTTCAGAGAAGATTTTTGCGCGGGTGTACTGGGTAATATCGTGGGTGACGGTAAAAGTGCCGTAGGCGCCGGATCCTTTGGCGTGCATGCGGCGCTCGGGGATCACTTCACGGTCGAAGTGAGCCAGCTTTTCCAGGAACCACACGTCCTGCAGCAGCATCGGGCCGCGTTTACCTGCGGTGATCACGTTATTATTATCGACAACCGGGGCCCCGGCTGCGGTGGTCAGTCCTTTCTTGCTCATCACTTGCTCCTTATCGTATTGCAATTGAGTGAAGACTCGGGCGACTCAAGCTTTCATCATAATCCGCCAGGGCGTTCTCACCCTGACCCTAATCAATGCCACTACTAGTTGTAGACCTATTGAACGGACTCGGCAAATAGGTCTGGGTTATCGTTGCTATTGCCGGCCGGGAGGACGCTTTTACTTGCAAAACTTTACATTCTTTTGATTACAGAAGAATTTTTTCGCTTTTATCCCTTAAGGACTGGTTGTGGTTTGGTATAGACTCGTGACGGTATTATTACGGGTTAATTCATATCATTCTTAATGGATGAAGTAGCAAGAGGGATAGACGATGAAAAAGACTTTGGTCGCCTGCGCGGCAAGCATGCTGTTTATGACCGGCGCGGCGAACGCTCTCAGCCTGTCGGGTGAAGCCGGCAAGCATTACACCAATCTCGGCTTCGGCCAGGATACCGGCACCTCCGGCCTGGGGTTAACGGGTAACTGGGCCCGCAGCGATCATAACGGCAACGTTGGCAGCCTGGGGCTGAACTTCGGCCTGCCGCTGGGTCCGTTGACCGCAACGGTGGGCGGCAAGGCGCTGTATTTGAGTCCGAAGGACGGTAAGAGCGGTGGCGCTTTGGCGCTGGGCGGCGGTCTGGACTGGGCTATCAGCCGTTCCTTCAGCCTGCATGGCGAAGGCTATTTCGCACCTGAGTCGCTGACCAGTGGCGTGAAAGCATACAGCGAGGCCAGCGGCGGCCTGCGCTGGAATGTTTTCCGCCCGCTTAGCGTAGATGTGGGTTACCGCTATATTCAGATGCAGGGGAAGGACGGGCGTCGCGACAATACGTTGGCCGATGGCCCTTATGTCGGCGTGGGTCTGAGCTTCTGATACAAACAACGAAGGGGCCAATTGGCCCCTTCGTTTTATCGAAAAATCTACTAGCCGACGGCCGGCAGGATCCCGCTGGCGATACCCACCTGAATGGCAATCACCGTCACCCCGCAGACAAACACCACCGCCAGTGCTGGAGTGCCACCCCAGACACGGTATTTGGCCTGGTGCTGTTGACGCGTTTTCCACACCAGCATTGACGGCAGCAGCAACGCCAGCACTGCCAGCGCGATAGCGGCAAAGCCCAGTGCCAGTACAAAACCACGCGGGTAGAACAACGCGAAAGCCAGCGGCGGCAAGAAGGTGATGGCACCGGTCTGCAGACGGCCGCGTACGTTATCCTGGCGCTTGAACAAGTCGGCAAGGAAATCAAAGAGCCCGAGCGCCACCCCGAGGAATGAGGTAGCCAACGCCAGATCGGCAAACAAATGCACCGCCAGTTCGACATGTGGGGAAGCCACGACGTCGCGTACCGCCTGCAACAGGCCGTTCAGACCGGCTTGCTGTGCCAGAATACCGACGAAAGTGGTGGAGCTGATGCTGCCGAGCGTGGCCAACTGCCAGAAAATATAGGCTATCAGCGGAATGGCGCTGCCGATAATGAACACCCAACGCAGCTTGCGGATGTTGCCGCCCATGTAGTTCACGATGCTTGGCACGCTGCCGTGAAAGCCGAACGACGTGAAGATCACCGGGATAGCCGACAGCGCCAGTCCTTGCTCCAGCGGAAGCGTCATCAGGTTGGTCTGATGGATATTGGGCAGCATCAGGCCCAGCATGACAATCAGAAACACCACTTTGGCGCTGAACAGAATACGGTTAAACAGATCGACCGAATGCGTGCCGATGCAGACTACGCCGCCTGCCACCAGAGTAAACAGCAATACGCCGAGCGTGGTGGGGAAGTCCTGCGACGTCCACTGGCTGATGCTGGCCGCCAGCAATTCACCGGCGCCGCTGATATAGGCGGCAGTCAGGGCATACATTAAAAACATCATGCTGAAGCTGGTCAGCCATTGGCCGCCGCCGCCAAGGTAGCGTTTTGCCAGGGTACCGAGGCCGGTATCCGCCTGTTCATGTTGATAGACTTCGACCAGCAGCAGCGCGGTATAACACATCAACAGCCACAGTCCGACCAACAGAGCCAGGGTGACGCCGAAGCCTACACCGGCGGCTGCCAACGGCATCGCCAGCATTCCGGCGCCGATGGTGGTTCCTGCTACGATAAATACACTGCCAAGCGTGCGATTTTTCACGTTTTTCTCTATCAACCAAAGATTTTGGAAAATTATAGGTAACTGATTCTAAGTGCGGCAGGATAGTTGATGGAATATTTCGTGTCAAACGGGCGTTACGGGGTGTGTTAACTTATCTTTACGATATTGCGGGCTGCGCTATGCCGCAAAAAAGTGCCTTTGGCTGAAATTAACCGGTGGTGCCTAGTGAAAACTTATTTACAGGCTTCTATAGTGGAAAGATCGGAAAATGTGGGAGAGATCAATGTTAAGGGTGGAGATGCTCAGCACCGGTGATGAGGTGCTACACGGGCAAATTATAGATACCAACGCCGCCTGGCTGGCAGACTATCTGTTCCAGCAGGGCATGCCGATGAGCGGCCGTGAAACGGTGGGGGACAGTCTCTCCTCTCTGATCGAAACATTACAGGAACGCAGTCATATCGCCGATGTTCTGATCGTTAACGGCGGTCTGGGGCCGACCAGTGACGATCTCAGTGCTCAGGCGGCCGCTACCGCCTGCGGCGTCGAGCTGGTTGAGCATGCTGAATGGATGGCGCGTATCGAAGCTTATTTTGCCGAACGCGGCAGGCCGATGGCGGCCTCAAACCGCAAGCAGGCGCAAATCCCCGCTAACGCAGAGATGCTCGATAACCCGGTTGGCACCGCCTGCGGTTTTGCTTTGCAGCTGAACCGCTGCATGATGTTTTTCACACCTGGCGTGCCTTCCGAATTCAAAGTGATGGTCGAACAGCAAATTGTGCCGCGCCTGCGTCAGCGCTTTACCTTGCCGGCGCCACCGCTGTGCCTGCGGCTGACCACTTTTGGCACCTCGGAAAGCGATCTGGCCGCCGAGCTGGACAGCATGCCGCTGCCGCCGGATGTGATGCTGGGTTATCGTTCTTCCAGCCCGATCATTGAACTGAAGCTGACCGGCCCGGTTGCCCAGCGTGCGGCGATGGAGCAGGCGTGGGAGCGAGTTCGTCAGGTTGCGGGCGATAACACCCTGTTTGAAGGGACCCTTGGGCTGCCGGCAGTGCTGACACAGCGGTTAAATCAGCAAGGGCTGAAACTGGCGCTGAGCGAACAGTTCAGCGCCGGGCTGATCAATCTGCAACTGCAAAGCGAAGGGGCGCCGTTGGCCGGTGGCGAATTATTACCGTCGCACTGCGTGGAAACGCTGGAAACAACGTTGGCGCGCGCTCGTTCGTTGGCGGAACTGACCGGGGCGCAGTTGGCATTGGCGGTCAGCGCCATGAACGGCGATCGGGTGAGCATTGGGTTGCATACGCCGAAAGGCAGCATCGGACAGACGGTACGCTATCGGGCGGCGCGGCACAGCCTGCGGTTACGGCAAGAGTCGGTGGCGATGCTGGCGCTAGACATGCTGCGGCGATGGCTGAACGGCGGGCCGGTATGCGGCAGGAATGCCTGGCTGGAAACGTTGGAGATTATCGAATAGAGAAGGCTTGATGGCAGTGATATATCCCTTATTAATCATAATATTATAAGGGATTATCGCGCTGGGTTCAGGCTGTTACAATCGCTGCGGGTGCTTGAGACTGTTCGTCTTGAGCATTGTGTGGCAAGGCGGATAGATGAAAGCCCCAAACTGACTATCAATCAGAATGGGGCTGCACATACCGCCTAGACACCGGTATGGTAGCCCCTTCACAGCAAGGAGGCAAGCATGCGGTTAAAGCATGTGTTTCACTCGTTAGCCGTTGTATGTATTACGATTTTGGTATTTATCTGGATGATAAGAGACTCACTGTGTGAGCTGAAAATCTATCAGGAAAGTATCACGATACTGATCAGGTTAGCTTGTGATGTGAAGCGGTAAATCATAGGGCGGGGGTAACCCCGCCTTCTGGTCTCCAGGCAGGGTTTCAGGCACCCAACCTTTCAAATTTCCAACTCGATATCCGTCAGCGGCATGCAACAGCAAGGCAGGATTTCACCCTGGTTGATAAACGCCAATGGCTGTTGGCGGTAGGTCACTTCACCTTTTACCAGCTTCAGGCGACAGGCGCCGCAGTAGCCGGAACGGCACTGATACTCTACCTCGATGTCGTGCAATTCGAGCACGTCGAGCAGGCAATTTTCACTTTTGGGGCAGGCAAGCTGCGCACCTGTGGTACGCAGCGTCACGATTGATGATGCCATCGCTTAGAGTTCGAAGTCGCTCAGGTCGTCGGCATGCACTTCAGAGTCGATCTGCCCTACCAGGTAGGAGCTGACTTCCACTTCCTGCGGTGCAACTTGCACGTTATCGGAGACTAACCAGGCGTTAATCCATGGGATCGGGTTAGAGCGGGTGGCGAACGGCAGGCCAAGGCCCACGGCCTGCATGCGGATATTGGTGATGTATTCCACATACTGGCACAGAATGTCTTTGTTCAGGCCGATCATCGAGCCGTCACGGAACAGGTATTCCGCCCACTCTTTTTCCTGCTCTGCCGCCAGCACGAACAGATCGTAGCACTGCTGCTGACACTCAACGGCGATTTCCGCCATTTCCGGGTCATCGGCGCCGGAGCGCATCAGGTTCAGCATGTGCTGAGTACCGGTCAGGTGCAGCGCTTCGTCACGGGCAATCAGCTTGATGATTTTGGCGTTGCCTTCCATCAGCTCGCGTTCCGCGAAGGCAAACGAACAGGCGAAGCTGACGTAGAAGCGAATCGCTTCCAGCGCGTTAACGCTCATCAGGCACAGATACAGCTGCTTTTTCAGCGCGCGCAGGCTCACGGTTACGGTGTTGCCGTTGACCTGATGCGTGCCTTCACCCAGCAGATGGTAGTAGCCGGTCATCTCGATCAGATCGTCGTAGTAGCCGGAAATGTCTTTCGCGCGCTTGAGGATCTCTTCGTTGGTAACGATATCGTCAAACACCAATGCCGGATCGTTAACGATATTCCGGATGATGTGGGTGTAAGAACGTGAGTGAATGGTCTCGGAGAATGACCAGGTTTCCACCCAGGTTTCCAGTTCCGGGATCGAGATCAGCGGCAGCAGCGCCACGTTCGGGCTGCGGCCCTGGATCGAATCCAGCAGCGTCTGGTATTTCAGGTTGCTGATGAAAATGTGTTTTTCATGCTCCGGCAACGCCTGGTAATCGATACGATCGCGGGAAACGTCAACTTCTTCCGGGCGCCAGAAGAAGGACAGCTGTTTCTCAATCAGTTTTTCGAAAATTTCATGTTTTTGCTGATCGAAGCGCGCAACGTTAACCGACTGGCCGAAGAACATCGGTTCCAGCAACTGGTTGTTTTTATTCTGAGAAAATGTGGTGTAAGCCATAAGCCTGAGTCCATCGTATCGTGGCTAAATGAAGGGGCCGGAAGAGTTCCGGCCCGCTGTTTCAAACTTTAGATCTTGCAGGCGCCGCTTTCGCAGTCATCATCGCCGCCCTTGGCCGGCAACAAATCTTCCTGGACGTCTTCCGCGCCGTCGCGGGTGTTCTGATAGTACAGCGTCTTGACGCCAAACTTGTAGGTGGTGAGCAGGTCTTTCAACAGCTGCTTCATTGGCACCTTGCCGCCCGGGAAGCGGGTTGGGTCATAGTTGGTGTTGGCAGAGATCGACTGGTCGATAAACTTCTGCATCAGACCGACCAGTTGCAGGTAGCCGTCGTTGTTCGGCATTTCCCACAGCAGCTCGTAGTCGTTTTTCAGACGTTCGTACTCCGGCACCACCTGGCGCAGGATGCCGTCTTTCGACGCTTTGATGCTGATGTGACCACGTGGTGGCTCAATACCGTTGGTGGCGTTGGAAATCTGCGAAGAGGTTTCCGAAGGCATCAGTGCCGACAGGGTTGAGTTGCGCAGACCGGTTTCCTTGATCTCTTTACGCAGGGTTTCCCAGTCGTAGTGCAGCGGCTCTTGGCAGATGACATCCAGATCTTTCTTGTAGGTGTCGATCGGCAGGATCCCCTGCGAATAGGTGGTTTCATTGAACCACGGGCAAGCCCCTTGTTCCTGAGCCAGACGGTTCGAGGCCTTCAGCAGGTAATACTGGATAGCTTCGAATGTCTTGTGGGTCAGGTTGTTGGCGCTGCCATCGGAATAACGCACGCCGTTCTTCGCCAGGTAGTAAGCGTAGTTAATCACGCCAATACCCAGGGTGCGACGGCCCATGGCGCCACGGTGTGCGGCTTTGATTGGGTAGTCCTGGTAGTCCAGCAGGGCATCCAATGCGCGCACTGCCAGGGTGGCCAGCTCTTCCAAATCGTCCAGGCTTTCGATGGCGCCCAGGTTAAAGGCGGACAGCGTACACAGGGCAATTTCGCCGTTTTCGTCGTTGACGTCATCCAGCGGTTTGGTCGGCAGGGCGATTTCCAGGCACAGGTTGGACTGGCGCACCGGTGCGATCTGCGGATCAAACGGGCTGTGGGTGTTGCAGTGGTCAACGTTCTGGATGTAGATACGGCCGGTAGAGGCGCGTTCCTGCATCATCAGCGAGAACAGTTCAACCGCTTTTACGCGCTTCTGGCGGATGCTGTCGTCTTGCTCGTACTGGGTATACAAACGTTCGAATTCGTCCTGGTCGGCGAAGAACGCGTCATACAGACCCGGAACGTCCGATGGGCTAAACAGGGTGATGTCCTGGCCCTTGATCAGGCGCTGGTACATCAGGCGGTTCAACTGCACGCCGTAGTCCATGTGGCGCACGCGGTTGCCTTCAACGCCACGGTTGTTTTTCAGTACCAGCAGGCTTTCAACTTCCAGATGCCACATCGGGTAGAACAGCGTCGCTGCACCACCACGCACGCCGCCCTGAGAACAGGACTTCACCGCGGTCTGGAAGTGTTTGTAGAACGGGATACAGCCAGTATGGAAGGCTTCACCGCCGCGGATCGGGCTGCCCAGCGCACGGATGCGACCGGCGTTGATACCGATGCCGGCGCGTTGCGAAACGTATTTCACAATGGCGCTGGAAGTGGCGTTGATGGAATCCAGGCTGTCGCCGCACTCAATCAGCACGCACGAGCTGAACTGGCGGGTAGGGGTGCGCACGCCGGACATGATTGGCGTAGGCAGTGAGATTTTGAAGGTGGAGATCGCGTCGTAGAAACGTTTAATATAGTCCAGACGGGTCTCACGCGGGTAGTTGGAGAACAGGCACGCGGCCACCAGAATATACAAGAACTGCGCGCTCTCGTAGATCTCGCCGCTGACGCGGTTCTGCACCAGATACTTCCCTTCCAGCTGTTTAACGGCCGCGTAGGAGAAGTTCATATCACGCCAGTGATCGATAAAGGAGTCCATCTGCTCGAACTCTTCAGTGCTGTAGTCTTCCAGCAGATGCTTATCGTACTTGCCCATTTCTACCATGCGGGTCACGTGAGCGAGCAGCTTTGGCGGCTCGAACTGACCGTAAGCTTTTTTGCGCAGATGGAAGATGGCCAGGCGCGCGGCCAGATACTGATAGTCCGGTGCGTCGCGGGAGATCAGATCGGCTGCTGCTTTGATAATGGTTTCATGAATATCAGCGGTTTTGATGCCGTCATAAAACTGAATATGGGAACGCAACTCTACTTGAGAAACGGAGACGTTGTTTAACCCTTCCGCGGCCCAGTCGATGACACGGTGGATTTTGTCTAAGTTGATGCGCTCTTTACGGCCATCGCGTTTAGTTACAAGCAGACTTTGGTTCATGTGGTGTTTTACCTGTCCGTATGGTGCCCCTAAGCAGAAGTGTAGTAGCTCTGCTCAGTATGTAAACACTATATATAGGGGGTGTATGTCGGTGAGGTAACAAGATAGTGAGAAAACAGGGCGTTTGCAAGTGAACAAAAGTGGCCTAATTTGTGGATAACTTGGGGGTGAAATGTGACTTGTCTTTCGCAGTGCGCGCTGTGACTGGCGCGACAAGCTTGTCAATAAGCGGGATAAGATTTTCCCTATAATCAGAAAAACGTGATCGTTTGCCGCTTTATTAAACGTTAGAAAAAAACGGCATATTGTTAGCCATCAAAGTTCTAAAAATTCATAAACAGGTAGAAAACCGGGCTGGCGCAATCTTTTGCACAATGTCCGTCAGCGTGATTCCCCGTAGCTATTCTGGCGACAATGAGGGCTACCGTTAACCACGGTTTCTCGTTCGTGAGATGGGGGAGGATAGATACCAGGCAAGAGATTGCGGATTCCAGCCCTTGCCTTCGCAAGAGAGCGTTTGCGGCCATAAGAGGTTTACGGGAGCTTTCGGGCCAACTTTACTCCCGCAAATTGATCAATTTCAGGCGTAGACTGACAGCGGTTGATACGGCTAGCTTTCGCAGCGCGTGGGGATCAGCACCTCTTTGCTTTGATATTTATAAGGAATAAAATACTCTTTATGGCCTTGTTCCTCACTTTTGCTTTGTTGCCCGGCAGCAATCGCCACCATCAATTGCGCGATTTCCAGGGAAAGCTCTTGTTGCGATATTGCCTCGCTTAACAGCCGGCCGGCATCCACATCCATATCATCAATCATGTTTTCAAACGTTTGGCTGTTGCCGGTGATTTTTATTACTGGGGCAACCACGGATCCCACTACGCTGCCGCGACCGGTGACAAAAAATATAATATGGCTACCGCAGGAGATAAGATCCATCAGCCCTTCATTATCATTAGGGTTAGTGATGCCAAATTGCATCCAGTGGGGATCTGGCGTGCTATCAAGTAACCACAGGCCTTTTCGCTGGGGACTACCGCTGACTTTAAGCACCCCTTGAATGGGGCGAGAGCCGCTCTTTATTACGGCACCCATGCTTTTTTCTTCGATTGTGGATAATCCTCCGGCAAAGTTTCCCGGACTGACCGAGTATTGCCTAACCGATTTACAGTAATCGAGCGCCTTATTGTAGGTGGCAACGATTTCATCCTTCGCGCTTTCGGTTGCGGCTCGCTGGGACAAAATATCAATCAAGCCTATGGCTTCCACGATCTCTTCAAAAATTGCCGTGCCGCCCGCATCGACCAACCAGTCAAAAAAGTTGCCCACCGCCACATTGCCCGCCAGCCCGCTGGTATAGTCGCTGCCCCCACACTCGCTGCCGATAATTAAGTCAGCAAAGCCCATGGGCACTCGGCTGGTGCGTGTTAATTCTGCCTGCATTCTCCTGACATGCTCAACGCCTAACTCCACACTGCCTTTTGTGCCGCCGGTTTGCTGAATATAGAACCAGGCCGTCGGCTTTCCTTCTTCTTTTGCGATATTGCTGAGCCACTCTGGCTGGATGTACTCACACCCTAACCCTACGGCAAGGACACCGCCTACATTAGGATGGCGAATTAATGAGATCAGCATTCTGACGGCGTACTCATTGTCGGTACAACCGGAAAACCCAACGGCTTCAACTTCGGCGTCATTCACTTTTTCGGTTATTTTATCGGCCACAAAATGGGCGCATTCCACGGTGTAAATAACCAATATCTTATTGCGGATCCCCTTGGTGCCGTTCTGACGCAGGTAACCTGACCACGTCACCGATTTCAGGCTTTCTAACTTATTCATATTTGACATCCTTAGGGGCGCCGGTCACGAGATCCAGATGGGATGAGCGTTCGTCATAGTTGCTTTGCATAACGTGCAGGTGAACCCAATCGCCCGTTTTGACTGCTTGGGTCGCACTGCCGATGTTGATGCCGTATTTAATGATGGGGTCGCCCATGGAAATGGGACATAACGCGATTTTATGGCCGATATTGATATTCTCATTGGCGATGATGCTGTCATTTCCACAGCCGCGAACCGAGACTTTGCCCGTTTGTATGGGGGTTAGCGCCGTAGCGACATTATCAACGTCATTAATCTTGTATGCGACTTGCTCCATAATAGCCCTCCCGATCTTATTATTTAGGCTGGATATCAGTGCTATCACCCAGTAATAGCACTGGCTAATCAATCAGAAACCAATCAGAGCGCCACCATCCACCACCAGAACCTGACCGCTGATAAAGGCGGCTGCTTCTGAAGCCAAATAAGTGGCGGCCCAGCCAATGTCTTCTGGCTTGCCGAATTTCTTCATCGGGGTTCGTCCGAGAATTTTATTTCGGCGCTCATCATCGCCTTCAATGGCTTTGCGCAGCATGGGCGTGTCGATCCAGCCCGGCGCGATGCCGTTGACTCGTATTCCTGCCCCAGCCAGTTCAGTGGTCAGCGCACGAATAAGTCCCAGATAGGCTGACTTCGCTGCCGCATAGCCGGCAACATAGGGCTGCCCAAGAAATGACGTCATGGAGGCGGTAAACAAAACGCTGGCATTGCCATGCCGCTTCATGTGTGGGACTAACGCTTTGGTCAAGGCAAACGCTGCGACAACGTGAACATCAAGAACGGATTCAAAATCCTCAACGCTCATCTCCTCGATGGGCTTTTTGCAATGGTTGCCCGCGTTGTTGACCAGGATGTCGATTTGCCCAACCTGCTCGAGTAATCCATTGACCCATGCCTGGGTTTTGGCGGTTTCACTGACGTTAAATTGACTGTAGGTTGCCTGAGGGCCGAGGTTTTCTGCGGCCTGCTGAGCGAGTGGGCCATTGAGGTCGGCAATGATGACTTTTGCGCCGCTGGCCACCATGCATTCGGCCATTGCGTAACCCAGGCCGCTGGCCGCGCCAGTAATTAATGCCGTTTTACCTTCGAGTGAAAATGCATTTTTTAACATAGTCATAATCTCTGATTGATTGCGGTTTAAAAGGCGATAAGTATTTTGGTTACGGCACCAGGATCGGCGGCCCACGCGATAAAGGCTTCACCAGCCTGTTCGAGCGGATAATGGGCTGTGATAATGGAATGTAGGGGGTAGCGTTGCTGTTCCATCAAGGCCAGTACGGCGCGAAAATCTGCCACCGTAGCGTTTCGTGAGCCGCGGATATCCACCTCTTTCAGCAAAAAAAGCGCGCTGTTGTAGTTAACCGGTTTTTTTGCATAGCCGACGTAAACGATGCGGCCAGAAAAGGCGACCAGTTCGAGAGATTGCTCGATGGAAGCTGTTTGCCCGGCGGCCTCAATGACCAGTGTCGGGCCACGGCCTTCGTCGATCTTGCCCAGTTCGTTGGCGAGGTCGACCTTTTCACCATTGATGAATGAGCAAGCGCCGCAGGCCAGAGCCACGGCCTGTTTGCGATCGTCTATGTCTATGGCGATCACCCGTGCCCCCATGGCTGCTGCTGCGGCTATGGCTCCAAGGCCAATGACACCGCAACCTATCACGGCCACCCATTCTCCAACCTGAATGGCGCCACGACGGGCGGCGTGCAGCCCAACGGCCAGAGGTTCAACCAGAGCCAGTTCATCAAAGCTCAGGGCATTGCAAACAAGAACTTTATTGGCCGCAATAGCCAGCCTTTGCGCCATCCCCCCCTGACGCTGGACGCCGAGCGTTTGATTGTGCTTACAAGCATTCGGCCTGCCAGCGAGGCAACTGCTGCAAACCCCGCATTCTGTGCAAGGCAGGACCACCACGCGATCGCCCGGTTTGGCCGTCGTGACGTTGCACCCCGTGCGGATAACTTCGCCGCCAATTTCATGGCCGGGAATGCAAGGGTATACAACCAGCGGGTTAAACCCACGGTAGGTATTTAAATCGGAGCCGCAGAGGCCGACGCGTTGGACATCGATAAGCACCTCATTATCACCGCATAAGGCCTCAGGGATATCGACGAATTCGGTATGGGAATTTTTATCAATGGTTAATGCTTTCATTATTATTGTTTCCTCAGGTTCGTTAAGCTGTCCGTGAGAGGTTGTGCTTTTTTATTTGAATTAATGGGTTTGACAAACAAGGCGACGCTTAATGCGCCGAAAATACCTACGATGCCGGCCAATACGAAGGCTGAAATAAAACTGCCACCGCTGTATTGAACAATAAAACCGGTCAGAATAGGGGCGATCATGCCTGAAGTATTCGCCAGCAGATGAACAAAACCACCCACGCCACCCACTTTATCGGCGGAAATACTGTCGGAAATAATAGACCAGGGCGATGATGCTGCCAGATACATAAAGAATATGCCGAAGGACATCATAATGACGGCAAAAGTCACGGAGTCGACGATCCCGGCAATGCAGATACATACGGAGGAAGCAATTAAACCGACAACAATAAGCAGCTTTCTGGAAAAAAGTAATCTTCCGCTTTTCTTGTAAATATAATCGGAGACTGCGCCCCCCATGACCATGCCAACGCTGCCAAGTAGCCAGGGAATCGAGGAGGCAATACTCATTTCAGCAATGTTCAGCCCTTTTGCCATCGAGAGGTAGCTGGGAAACCAGGTCAGGAAGAAATAAAGAATATAGTTGATGGCAAAGAACGCCATGCCGGTCGCCAGAACCAGAGGCTGTGTCATATAAAAGCGAAACGGCAACCTGGTCTGGGTATCATGGTTTACCGGCGCATTGTGCAGCGCCGTTTCAAACTCTTCAATTTCAACAGGCTGGGTCTTAGGGTGATCTTTAGGGTTGTCAGTAAAGTTTTTCAGCCAGAAGAAGGTCCACACAAAGCCAAGTGACATGAGAATGATAAAGGCTACTCGCCAGTTCCACATAATGATCAGGAATCCAACGATGGGGCCCGCGATAGCCCCTCCGAGTGGATTGCCCGCATTGGCAATGCCGATGGCGCGTGCACGCTGGTGAATCGGGATCCAGTGGGTGATGACCTTATTGATATTGGTGCTGACCGGGCCCTCGCTCATCCCAAAAATAACCCGAATTATAAAGAGGATAATGTAGCTGAAAGCGACCCCGGTCAGACCACAGAATAACGACCAGGTAAGCATGGCAATGGCCATCACTTTGCGCGGGCCGTAAATATCAGACAGATACCCTCCGACGAAGTTAAATAAGGCATAGCCGAAAAAGAAGCTGCTCAGCATTACCCCAATTTCAGCAGGAGAAAGTTGTAGATAATCTTTTATATAGGGCATGGCAACAGAAAAGGCCGCCCGATCGAGATAGTTAATAATGCTCGCGATAAACAAGAGTGTTATTATTTTATTTCTCTGTTTCATGATTGCATACTCATATTGAATGGCTAAATATAAGCCCACCATGCGAACCGGTTATCATGGGCCGGGTGAGGTCACATTACGCCAAAGGTATCGAATGCCTCTACCGTGCTCATGCCATTGCTGATGGCCGTCCTGACGCTATTTTCTGTGGAGACTTTTTCTAATGCTAAACTAATGGCGTCACGTTCAACTTCTTGCGGGATGATTAATACGCCATCACGGTCGCCATAGACAATATCGCCTGGATTTACCCTTATTCCGTTAAATTCAATAGGAACGCGATAATCGATTACTTTTCCTCTGGGGCCTTGATCTTGTGCATAAGTGCCGTGTGAGAAAGTGGGGAAATTTAATTCCAGGATTTCATTGCTATCGCGCACATATCCATCAAGCACGGCGCCAGCCGCTTTCAAATGACGAGCCCGGGTTGACATCAGACCGCCCCAAAGCGCGTAACGCAGAGAACTTCCTGTGGCGATGTACACCTCGTCTTCTTTCAACGAATCCAGTGCTTCAAACATTAATCCAAAAGGTTTCTGGGTGATTTCACTATGCCCGGAGCTTGATTGAAGTTCGTAAACATCGGCTTCGAGCACCGGCATCGCCCTGCCGGCAACCACCATATTCATCTGCAGCGGTTTGATGGAGGGGGCAAAAAACTGATGTAAAAATCCCATAGTATCAAGAATATCCCCGACAACGGCGGGGAACAGTTTGGTGCGCATCAGTTGGAAGAGCTCTTGATCATTCGACCACATTTTTTTCTCCTGAAAAGAAAATTTCTATTTGGCCCCAAGAGCAGGCTCGGGGGTTTTCACAGGAAAAATTACGCGCAACCTATCAACCTGTCAAACAGGTTGATAGGGATGATTTTATATATGATATTAAGCTCACATTTTTAGTAAAATGACGGAGAGAACCGCCCGGAAGGGGCCGTTGATGGTGTTGAATTGTGGTGGTGGTCTGAGAGAAGAAAATACCGCGAGTTTGATGACAAGGGGCTTTGGGCCCGGGATACCAGGGCCTGGTGCACCGAGATCCATGATGGGCACGTTCTGCCTGATAACCGGCTTTGTCAGTAGTCTGCCGTGATGTTTTCGGCTTTGCTCTTCATCCAGTACATTTGTAGTTGTAAATTTTGGAGTCGTTTAAAATGGATACAAAGATGCCGATTCAGAGCCACACATTGTCCTCGCAAATCAAGCATTACGTGCTGGATATGATAAGCCAGCAACAGCTGACTCCGGGGATGGCGGTTCCAAGTGAAGTAAAATTAATTGAGGAGCTAGGCGTCAGTCGTGGGGTGATCCGTGAGGCATACCGTTCACTGTCCGCACTGGGGATCCTGGAGATAAAAAGCGGTAAAGTCCCGCGGGTGAAAGCGTTCGACAGCAGCGTGCTTGAGCTTATTTTTGGCTTTGCCATCGCGTCAAACCAGGTGTCGGTCTCGCAGATCCTGAGCGTGCGCCAGTGGCTTGAAATCGGCAGTGCCGGCATGGCGGCAATCCACGGCAATGAAGAGGATTTTCGCCAGTTGCAAGATGAGATGAAGCAGATTGAAGCGTGCATCTTTGACACTGAAAAATTTATTCAGCATGACATTAACTTCCATCTCATTATTGCCCGGGCATCTCGCAACCCTCTGTCCGGTATTTTATTGCAGTCCCTGCATGAACAACTCAGACGTTCTATCCATGCCGGTCTCGAAGCGCAAAGCGGAAGCGACGCCGAAAGAAAACAGATTGTCTCTTTGCATCAGGATATTTGCGATTGCGTTTGCGCCCAGGACTCGGAAGGGGCGATGAAAGCGATGACGAACCATTTTAATACGGCAGTCAACTCTTTGATTGAAAAGGGCGAGAAGGCCAATGATGGAGCCTGAAGAAGGGCGTTTATTTTTCTGCGGTGAGTGCTTAAACACCCACCGCGTTTGAGAGCGGCATCAGCCTTCGTGCTGAGTATGTACCATGTAGTTCACATCAACGTTGCCACCCAGCTTGAAGTGGTCGGTGATCGGGTTGTAATGCAGGCCAATCATGTGTTTTTCGCGCAGCGGCGTGCCGTCAACCCAGCCGATGAGCTCGGAAGGGCGGATGAACTTCTTATGGTCGTGGGTACCCTGAGGGACCATCTTCAGAATATATTCCGCACCTATGACCGCCATCAGCCAGGCCTTGGTGTTGCGGTTGATGGTAGAGAAGAACACATGGCCACCCGGTTTGACCAGGTGAGCGCAGGCGCGCACCACCGAAGCCGGATCGGGCACGTGCTCCAGCATTTCCATACAGGTTACGACGTCGTATTTTTGCGGGTTGGCCTGGGCGTGGCTCTCTACCGTTTCCTGCACGTAATTCACGTTCATGCCAGTTTCCAGCGCGTGTAACCGGGCCACTTGCAATGGCTCGGCACCCATGTCCAAACCGGTCACTTTTGCGCCTTCACGCGCCATGCTTTCCGCCAAAATGCCGCCGCCGCAGCCCACGTCGAGGACGGTTTTATCAAAAATGCCGCCTGAGCGTTGCAGGATATAATTCAGGCGCAGTGGGTTGATACGGTGCAGCGGCTTGAACTCACCTTCCAAATCCCACCAGCGAGAGGCCACGGCCTCGAACTTGGCGATTTCCTGATGGTCTACGTTTTGCGCTTGGCTGGATGATTCTGCATTCATGGGCGTATTTGGCTCCTGGTTCTCGTTGCGCGGATTATACATGTTCCGGCGCAGCGCCGTCTGCGCCGATGCATTTTTAGCGCACATATATGCACAATTTCAGTGAATCGGCGGCGGTTATTTTCCCGTAAAGCGTGCTTTGTGATATAGTTTTACACCTTTGCCACTATGGCAGCGGGCAGATGAATCATTAGTAGAGGGATAGCAGCTCCATGAGCGACCTTGCCAGAGAAATCACACCGGTAAACATCGAAGACGAGTTGAAAAACTCGTATCTGGACTACGCGATGTCCGTAATTGTCGGACGTGCGCTGCCAGATGTTCGTGATGGACTGAAGCCGGTACACCGCCGCGTTTTGTACGCGATGAACGTACTGGGTAACGACTGGAATAAACCATACAAGAAATCGGCCCGTGTCGTCGGGGACGTCATCGGTAAATATCACCCACACGGTGACAGCGCGGTTTACGACACCATCGTGCGTATGGCTCAACCTTTCTCACTGCGCTATATGCTGGTGGACGGTCAGGGTAACTTCGGTTCCGTCGACGGCGACTCCGCCGCGGCGATGCGTTACACCGAAGTGCGCATGTCAAAAATTGCTCACGAACTGCTGGCGGATCTGGAAAAAGAAACCGTCGACTTCGTGCCTAACTACGATGGCACCGAGCAGATCCCAGCCGTCATGCCAACCAAGATCCCGAACCTGCTGGTTAACGGCTCGTCGGGTATTGCCGTGGGCATGGCCACCAACATTCCGCCGCATAACCTGTCAGAGGTTATCAACGGTTGCCTGGCCTACATCGATGATGAAAACATCAGCATCGAAGGCCTGATGGAACACATCCCGGGGCCGGACTTCCCGACGGCGGCGATCATCAACGGCCGTCGCGGTATCGAAGAGGCCTACCGCACCGGGCGCGGCAAGATCTACCTGCGCGCACGTGCTGAAGTGGAAGCCGATGCCAAGACCGGGCGCGAAACCATTATTGTTCACGAGATCCCATATCAGGTGAACAAGGCGCGTCTGATCGAGAAGATCGCCGAGCTGGTTAAAGAAAAACGCGTGGAAGGCATCAGCGCACTGCGCGACGAGTCCGACAAAGACGGCATGCGCATCGTGGTCGAGATCAAACGCGATGCGGTTGGCGAAGTGGTACTGAACAACCTGTACTCACTGACGCAATTGCAGGTCACCTTCGGCATCAACATGGTGGCATTGCACCAGGGCCAGCCGAAGTTGCTGAACCTGAAAGACATTTTGCAGGCGTTTGTTCGTCACCGCCGCGAAGTGGTCACCCGCCGCACCATCTTTGAACTGCGTAAAGCTCGCGATCGCGCCCACATCCTGGAAGCGTTAGCTATTGCACTGGCCAACATCGATCCGATCATCGAACTGATCCGTCGTGCGCCAACCCCAGCGGAAGCGAAAGCCGGCTTGGTTGCGCAGGCATGGGATCTGGGCAATGTCGGCGCCATGCTGGAACGCGCGGGTGATGACGCGGCTCGTCCTGAGTGGCTGGAGCCGGAGTTCGGTATCCGTGACGGCAAATATTACCTGACCGAGCAGCAAGCTCAGGCAATTTTGGATCTGCGCCTGCAGAAACTGACCGGCCTGGAGCATGAAAAGCTGCTGGACGAGTATAAAGAGCTGCTGACCGCCATTGCGGAGCTGATCTTTATTCTGGAAAACCCAGACCGCCTGATGGAAGTGATCCGCGAAGAGCTGGTCGCAATTAAAGAGCAGTACAACGACGGCCGCCGTACCGAGATCACCGCCAACACTTCCGATATCAATATCGAAGACCTGATCAATCAGGAAGACGTGGTTGTTACGCTGTCGCACCAGGGCTATGTGAAGTATCAGCCATTGAGCGACTATGAAGCGCAACGCCGCGGCGGTAAGGGCAAGTCCGCTGCACGTATCAAAGAAGAAGACTTTATCGATCGTCTGTTGGTGGCTAACACCCACGACACGATCCTGTGCTTCTCCAGCCGTGGCCGCCTGTACTGGATGAAGGTGTACCAGCTGCCTGAAGCCAGCCGTGGCGCACGTGGCCGTCCAATCGTCAACTTGTTGCCGCTGGAAGCCAATGAGCGTATCACCGCTATTCTGCCGGTGCGCGAGTATGAAGAAGGGCGTCATGTGTTCATGGCAACCGCCAGCGGCACCGTGAAGAAAACGGCGTTGACCGACTTTAGCCGCCCACGCAGCGCCGGCATCATCGCCGTTAACCTCAATGAGGGTGACGAGCTGATTGGTGTTGACCTGACCGACGGCAGCAATGAAGTCATGCTGTTCTCCGCCAACGGTAAAGTGGTTCGCTTCCCGGAAACGCAGGTGCGCTCCATGGGCCGTACTGCTACCGGCGTGCGCGGTATCAACCTGGGCGAAGGCGACAGCGTTATCTCCCTGATTGTGCCTCGCGGTGAAGGCGATATTCTGACCGTTACCCAGAACGGCTACGGTAAACGTACTGCGGTTACCGAATACCCAACCAAGTCACGTGCCACCCAAGGGGTTATCTCCATCAAGGTTAGCGAGCGTAATGGTCAGGTAGTGGGTGCGGTACAGGTGGATACCACCGATCAGATCATGATGATCACCGATGCCGGTACGCTGGTGCGTACTCGCGTTTCGGAAGTCAGCGTGGTTGGTCGTAATACCCAGGGTGTTACGCTGATCCGTACTGCGGAAGACGAGAATGTCGTTGGTCTGCAGCGCGTTGCCGAACCGGTAGAAGATGAAGAGCTCGACAGCCTCGAAGCCGGCGCGGAGGCCGTAGAAGAAGACGCTACACCGCTGGACGAAGGCGACGACGATTCTGAAGCGGTAGACGACGCGGAAGATGACAACGCCTAAGCCATAGTTGGCGGCATCTCGCCACTATTGCACAGAAAAATACAGGGCCTGGCAGCGATGCTAGGCCCTTTTTCAGTTATATGGTTTAATTAGCGGACCCAAGCCAACAGCTCCCGGCTCTGATATGAACGCGCTGGCCACCACTCACATTCGTACGGTATCCGATTGAAATATTTAGCCTCTTTTCGCACCACGTTAAAGATTTCCCGCTATCTGTTCCGGGTGCTGGCGATAATGCTGTGGTCGCTGGGGGCGTTGCTCACCACTTTCTATATCCTGAATATCTTGCATCAGAAAGAATCTGACATTCGGCAGGACTACAATCTGAATTTTGATCAGGCGCAGGGCTACATTCGTCATTCGGCCGATATCATCCGCGATATCAAGTATATGGCGGAAAATCGCCTCAATGGCTCGGTCAGCAGCATGGACATGTTCAGCGGCATCTTTCCCGGCAAGAGCAGCCCGCCAGAGTTTTTCCCGCTCTATCCGGAGTCCAACTGTTCGCTTAATAACACCTACCGCAGCTCGCTCAATTCGCTGAGCGGGTTGATCCAGTATTGGAAAGAGAACTTTGTCGCGGCCTACGATCTCAACCGGGTGTTTTTCATCGGCGGTGATAGCCTGTGCATGGCTGAGTTCGGCGGCAGTAGCGGTGTAGCCAACCGGCCAGATGCGCTGAAAACGCTGCATGAGCGCATCCTTAAATATCGCAACGCCAAGAACCAGGATAAAGACAACAATCTGTACTGGATCAGCCCAAGCCAGCAGCGGCCGGATGTCGGCTATCTGTATGTGCTGACGCCAATCTATATTGGCTCCAAGCTGGAGGCGTTGCTGGGCATTGAGCAGACGATACGTCTGGAAGACTTCGTGACTACCGGCAACCTGCCGATCGCCGTCACCCTGCTGGATGAGAACAACGAGCCGATACTGCAGCTGGCAGATGGTGAGCGCAATGCGCAAGCGCCCGACAGTTATCCGACGGAACAAGCCTACTTTGGTTACGTCGATAATTACCGCGACCTGATCATGAAAAAGGCGTTGCCGCCGTCATCGCTCAGCATCGTTTATGCGGTGCCGGTGAAAACGGTGGTTGAGCGCTTCAAAATGCTGATCCTCAATGCGGTGCTGCTGAATCTGCTGTCCGCCATCGTGTTGTTCACCCTGGCCTGGTTGTTTGAACGCAAAATGTTCCTGCCAGCAGAGGACAACGCTTTTCGGCTGGAGGAACATGAGCAGTTCAACCGTAAAATTGTCGCCTCGGCCCCGGTGGGCATCTGTATTTTGCGCATCAGCGACGGAACCAACATTCTGAGTAACGAGTTGGCGCACAACTACATTAATTTGCTGACTCACGAGGATCGCGATCGCATTACACGCATCATCTGCGAGCAGCAGGTGAATTTTGTCGATGTGATGACCAGTAATAACAATAACCTGCAAATCAGCTTCGTTCATTCCCGTTACCGTAATGAGGACGTGGCGATCTGTGTGCTGGTGGACGTCAGCGCCCGCGTGAAAATGGAGGAGTCGCTGCAAGAGATGGCCGCCGCCGCGGAGCAGGCCAGCCAATCGAAATCGATGTTCCTGGCGACCGTTAGCCATGAGCTGCGCACGCCGTTGTACGGCATCATCGGCAACCTCGATTTGCTGCAGACCAAGGCATTGCCGCAGGGCGTTGATCGACTGGTCAATGCGATGAACAACTCTTCCGGACTGCTGCTGAAAATCATCAGCGATATTCTGGACTTCTCGAAAATTGAATCCGAGCAGTTGAAGATAGAACCGCGAGAGTTCTCCTGTCTGGAGGTGATTACCCACATTGCCGGCAACTATTTACCGTTGGTGGTGAAGAAGCGGTTGGGGCTGTACTGCTTTATCGAGCAAAACGTGCCTGAGCGCATTTCCGGCGATCCGGTGCGGTTGCAGCAGGTATTGTCCAACTTGTTGAACAACGCCATTAAGTTCACCGATACCGGCTGCATCATCCTGCAGGTCTGCACCCGTGGCAATTATCTGGAGTTCAGCGTTCGCGACACTGGAGTCGGTATCCCGGAAAAAGAGATTACCCGCCTGTTCGACCCGTTCTTCCAGGTGGGCAGTGGTGTGCAGCGCCATTTCCAGGGGACCGGGCTGGGGCTGGCGATTTGCGAGAAGCTGATCAACATGATGGACGGTGACATTGCCGTTGAATCCGAGCCGGGATTAGGCAGCCTGTTCACCATCCGTATTCCTCTGTTCAGCGCCCAGTTCCCTATCCCGCAGCCCAGCGATACCTGGCAGGGCAAAACACTGTGGCTGGATATCCGCAACCAGCGGCTGGAAAGCTATCTGATGGAGATCCTGGGCGGCTATGGTGCGACGGTATTACGCCATCAGGGGCAGGACACCGCTGAAGGCGAGGTGATGCTCAGCGATCACCCGTTGAGGGTCAGCACGCCGCTGTTGGCACAGATCCAATTTTCTATCGAGCACATCGGCCCGTCGCAGGAAACGCGCCCGGGTTACTGGATGCACAGCACCTCGACGCCGCGTGAAACCCTCATACTGCTCAACCGACTGTTTGGCACTCAGGATGA
Organism: Serratia sp. OS31; assembly: GCF_014164835.1. Classification (NCBI taxonomy): domain Bacteria; kingdom Pseudomonadati; phylum Pseudomonadota; class Gammaproteobacteria; order Enterobacterales; family Yersiniaceae; genus Serratia; species Serratia sp. OS31. The sequence goes on from NZ_JACJFQ010000018.1 coordinate 77,270, forward strand.
GAGTGGCAGTGCCCTGATGCAATTGCCGGTGCCGGCCAAGGCCAGCCAGGTCGACAACGGTGATATTCATTTACTGGTGGTGGATGATCATCCAATCAACCGCCGGTTGCTGTCCGATCAGCTTAGCTCGCTGGGTTACCTGGTGGTGACCGCCAATGATGGGCTCGACGCGCTGGACGTGCTGAGTCGCAATACCGTTGATATCGTGCTGACCGACGTCAATATGCCGAACATGGATGGCTATCACCTGACCCAGCGCCTGCGTGAATTGCAGTTTACTTCCCCGGTGATCGGGGTTACGGCGAATGCCCTGGCGGAAGAGAAGCAGCGCTGTATTGAGGCCGGCATGGATAATTGCCTGTCGAAACCGGTAACGCTGGAAACGCTGGAGCAAACATTGGCCTATTACAGCCAGCAGGTACGCCACGTACGCGCCGAGTCAGAAGAGGCCTAAAAGCAAAAGGGCGCAGCAAAATGCCACGCCCTTGTTAACTACCGTGTGCTTTATTCTTTGTCCAGCGGTGCCATGCTGACGGAAGAGAGGTAGTTGAGCAGCGCAATATCGTTCTCGACACCCAGCTTCATCATCGCCGATTTCTTCTGGCTGCTGATGGTTTTGATGCTGCGGTTGAGTTTCTTGGCGATTTCGGTCACCAGGAAACCTTCGGCGAACAGACGCAGTACTTCGCTCTCTTTTGGCGACAGGCGTTTGTCACCGTAGCCGCTGGCGCTGATCCTCTCCAACAGTTTGGAGACGCTTTCCGGCGTGAACTTCTTGCCTTTTTGCAGTGCGGCCAGCGCTTTCGGCAGGTCGGTAGGCGCACCCTGTTTCAGTACGATACCTTCGATATCCAGATCCAACACGGCGCTCAGAATGGCCGGGTTGTTGTTCATGGTCAGAACGATGATCGACAACTGCGGATAATGGCGTTTGATGTATTTGATCAGCGTAATGCCGTCGCCATATTTATCGCCCGGCATGGAAAGGTCGGTGATCAGTACGTTGGCGTCCAGCTTGGACAGATTGTTGATCAGTGCTGTTGAGTCTTCAAACTCCCCAACGACATTCACCCATTCAATTTGCTCAAGTGACTTCCGGATGCCAAACAGTACGATAGGATGGTCATCAGCAATAATTACGTTCAGGTTATTCATGTTGTTGGCTACCTTGCTCCAGCAGTCTGCTGACGAAAAAATCAATCTGACTGATGTTATTCTCGATCTTGAGCGCATCACCGTCTGCGATGTGCTGTTCTAACGATTCACACAGTTGCTTGCCGGGAAGCAGATTTAACATGGCAAACACGCCTTTCAGGCGGTGTGCTGTCTGTGACAGAGCATTGAAATCACTGCTGCCCGCCTCAGTATACAGTTTTTTGATATCGTCGGGTACTGTATCAACAAACAGGCCATAGTAATCACTTGATTTCAATTGTTTTTCATAGAGTTGGATGTCATCGGCGGTCAGCGAAAGCGGGCTTTCCTGCTGTTCCAGCGCGGCCATTTGCTGCTCAATCAGCATCAGTACGGCGTCTATCATTGCACCACTCAGGTTATAGTTTACCCGAATGTACCGTTTTTCAAGCTGTTGCCATCCGCTCTCATCGCTGGTCAGCAGCAGGGTATAATCGTCAGCCCTTTGCGGATTGTCGGTCAGTAAAACGTCGTAGTCGCGGTTAACCTGGCGTTCATCGGCAACGAGGCAACTCGCACCGTAGGCGTGCAGCAGATGGGTCACAATGCCGCGTACCTCTTCAGAAGTGATGTCCAACAGCGCGGTCACGCCATCGAGCAGTTTTTCCTGCGTTTCTGTCTCCTTTTTCTCCATTTCCATCGGTACGCGGATGGTGTAGCGGGTGCCAATATCGACCTTGCTGCGGATATCCAACTGGCCGTTGAGCTTTTTGCACAGCTGGTTACACAGGAAGAAGGTCAGGCCGGAGCCATGATTAAAGCGATCCACCAGCGTCTGGCTGAGGAACGGATAGTTCAGGTTGCTGATTTCCTCGTTGGAAATACCCGAGCCGGTATCATTGATGTGAAACACCAGGCGATCGGGGTGCTCGGGCTCATGATCAACCACCAGCGAAATCTTGCCGCATGCCGTAGTGATAATGGCGTAGTGCACCAGCAGCGAGATCACCTTGCGTAGCGCGTTAGCGTCACCGATGTATTGCTGCTCGACATCAAGCTGGAAATGATTGAACAGCGACAGTCCTTTCTGATTGATGGAAGGCAGCGCCTCGCGCAGCAATTCATCTATCAGGGCCGAGGGGCTGAAAGGGTGACGCGAAGGTTGCCAGTCCTGAGTTTCCAGACGGGTGAGCAGGGTGATGTTCTCAATCAAGCCCAGCACCGACGACGACTGTGTGGTCAACTCTTTTAGCAGCGCTTGCTGTTGTTCTTCATCCGGTTGCGTACGCAGACGATCGGCCAGATCGTGCATTTGGCGCACCGGTTGGTTCAGCTCGATCCCCAGATTATGCAGCATCAGCTTGCGCGCCTGCACATTCTTGTCGTACTCGCGCTGCGCCTGCTGCAATCGCTTGTTCACCATCACTTCCTTGTCCTGATCGTTTAACAGGAACAGGTAGGTCTCCGGTGACAGCTGGCTGCGGAAGATGCGAATTTCATACACTTCATTGTTGACCGTGGCCTGGATCACGCCATGGTGCTGTTCGGCCATGTGAGCGATTTTTTGCAGGCTGAGGTGAGGCAGCAGATGTTGAGCAATCTTATTGCTGGCGATCACCGTATTGCTGGCGAAGTTATAAACCAGCAGGCCGGAAGGCAGGCTGGCGATGATCTCTTGATTCAGTGCGCGCTCGGCTTCCAGCTCGACCGCCATGCTTTCACTCGGCCGGATGTATTGGCGACGGATAAAGTAAATGCCTGCCAACGACAGCGCCAACAGCAGCAAATTGATGGCGATCAGCCAAATATTGTTACGCAGCAGGTCTATGGCCAGGCTGATGGCGGAGACGCGGTAAACCACTTTCAGCGGTGCGTTAGGCAGGGAAGCGCTGAATTCCACCCAGCTACCGTTCATCGATATGCCGGTGTTGCTGGAGGCTTCCATCGGCAGGGTGCCGTCGTCCAGATTGTTATCATCGGGCAGCAGCATAAAGCTGGCGCGCGCCATATTAATGGGAATGATGTCGTTGATCGGCAGATCGAAGGCGATCACCGTGGCCAAATGCCCCGGCTGGTTAAAAGTGGTGCGAATTGAAAATGAATAGGCATTCTGGAAGCGCTGCTTGCGCAAGGCGGAGAAGCTTTCGCGCTCATCGAGCATGTTCGCCTGTTGCAGCATTTCGGCGCGACGATCTTCCGCCGACGTCGTCAGATAGCTCTCTTTGAAGCGTGAGGCCAGCTCTTTTAACGGCTGAGTGGTGATCAGGCTCAGACTGTTGTCCTGACCATTCAGGTAATACATGGCGTAATTTTCGGTTTTGGCGCCCCAGCGGGTGTCCAGATAGTCTGAAATATTGGCGATCATCGCCAATGTCCCTTCTTCATGGCTGCCAAAAATGACCGCGTCGGTTTTTTTATGCGGTTTTTCCAGGTAATAAACGTCCGGCCGCAGTCGGGTTTCCTGCAGGCTCGGATCGACGTTCAGGGAGGCCGCATTACCGAATTTATCGTAGATCTGATAGGTGATGTAGCGATAGTTGTCGATGCGCTTTTGCAGCCCATTGGCGATGCTGTTCAGCGCATATTTTTTCTCCGCCAGCCAGGCGTTGGTATAGTTGTAGCCGTACAGGCCAATGGCAATCGTCAGCAGCACGGCAAATAGCAGGAAGCAGCGGGTAATATTGCTTGAGCTAATGGTCAGTTGTTTGTTTTGCATAGTTGACTGCGCATTCCTGAATCAACGGGTTATCGCCCGGGCGCTGGCGGTAACAGCCAGGAGTAAGACGGCAACGCAGGCAAAGGCTACCGTCAGGCTGGAGAACTGGGCGATAAAGCCGATTAACGCCGGCCCGGCGAGAATGCCGGCATAGCCTACGGTAGTCACTGAGGCGATAGCCAGATTGGCCGGCATATCATGTTGATTGCCTGCGGCGCTGAACAGAATCGGCACCACGTTGGAGGCGCCCAACCCTACCAGCATAAACCCGATCAGCGAGACCATGGCGTTATCGAACACAATCGCCATGCTCAGACCCATGGCGGCACACAGGCTGCCGAGCAACAATACCTTATATCTGCCCAAGGCGTTGACGATGCGGTCACCGTTCAACCTGCCGAGGGTCATGGTGATGGAGAACAACGCATAGCCCAATCCGGCCTGGCTGTGATCAACCCCGCGCAGGGTGGTGAGGAACAGGGCGCTCCAGTCGAGCATCGACCCTTCCGCCAGGAACATGATAAAGCACAGAATGCCGATAAACATGACCCAGCCGCGTGGCACGACGAACATCGGTCCACCTTCTTCACCGCCGCTTTCGCGCAGCAAATTGCGGCTGGCAACGGTTAGCAACGCCGCGATAGTCAATACGGTGACACAGGTCGCCAACAGCGGGGAGAGTCCCAGCCACAGCATGATGCTAACGCCTCCGGCGCCGGCAATGCCGCCAACGCTGAAGAAACCATGAAAGCCCGACATCATTGCCTTGCCGCTGGCACGCTCGACCACCACGGCCTGTATATTCATCGCCACATCGATCATGCCAATTGCCGCGCCAAACAGCAGCAGTGCCAGCGCCATGCCCAGGGTGGTATTCATCAGCACCAGCAGCGGTAAATCGATGCACAGCGCCAGACCAGCAAGCAAGATCACCGGCCGACAGCCCAATCTGCCGGTCAGAAAACCGGTGAGCGGCATCGCCAGCATCGAACCCGCACCAATGCACAGCAGCAACAGACCCAGAGAGCCATCATCAATGCCGATGCGCGCTTTGGCAAAGGGGACCAGGGGCGCCCAGGCTGCCATGCCGAAACCGGCGACAAAAAAAGCCAGCCGCGTGGCGATCTGAGCCGGTACCCCGGGTTTTTGCTGTTCATTGCATAAGGTGGATGTCATGTGGGCTTTGGGATCTATTGTGGAAGTGGGGCTGAAAGTTATGGAGTGTTTTTATCACAATCCGCGATCCGGGTCGAAAGGAATTGCGCCATCATTGGCCTTCGGTGCTGCACGACGTTCCAGCCACAGGCTAATGACTTGCACAATATACTGCTTTTGCTGTTCGCTCAGCGCTTGCCCTTGCGGAATGTTATGCCACTTGGCCAGGCAACCGCGGCAACAGGTGGCGGTGGCGTGTTGAGCGACAAACACCGGATGGCCGCGCATGGGGGTCTGCTTGCCGTCATTGTTCGGAAAAGGCGCAGCCAAGCGTTGTTCGATAAAATCCCGTGCATGGCTGAGGATCAGCGGCAAGCCTTTGGTTTCAAAATAAAGTTGGTCTTTGGGATTCAGACGAAATTTGGCGCGGAAAGGGGAGCTTTGTAGCCGGCGCCATAGCGCTTCGGGTTGAAATAGCATGGATCATCTTCTTCGGGGCATTTTGTGCAGGTTATCAAAATAGCAACCGCGCGACCAATGTTGTCGCCTCAACACCCTGCAGCACTAGGCAGAAATTATTTAAGCAATGGAATGCTTTCCAAATTAATGCGCTTAATATGTAGTCTAAAATAGAAGGAAAGATTAGCTATTAGTGCTGAAGTTAATTAGAGGGATAATATCTTCAAGTGATTATTTTTTGGCATAAAGTGCGAATTAAGATGAAATGTGAGCTAAGTGTAAGGCAATAAAAAACCGGCCATAAGCCGGTTGAAGTGTACAGAGTGTACGAAAATTATCTTACAGATAATGAAGGTAATAATGAAAATAATGATGATAGCGGGATTATTATAGCGTCAGCGTTATGGGATCCTTTTGGCACAATGTGCTTATTGTTAACGACTTTTGTATGGCAATCTTTTTTTTCTTAAGCTTTTGTATAACTGTATGATTTTATATCTATAAGTGTGTTTTTTGGCATTGCGTGCCTTATTTTGTGTGTCTGTAATGTTTTGTGGAAGTTCGCGCAAATTTACATTTGGAAACCTTTAATAATCACACTGAAACACTATCGGATACTTGGTATCATTTTCTTTCTGGATTAATATTACCCTTGTTACCAGAATGGTAATGCACAGTCGTGCTAATAATGCTCAAAAGGGCAGTGGCCATAGCTCGACATAATAAACGAGGATAATAACAATGAAACTTCGAGTTCTTTCTCTGATCGTCCCCGCACTGCTGGTTGCAGGCACCGCAGGCGCGGCGGAAATCTACAACAAAGACGGCAATAAACTGGATCTGTACGGCAAGATCAATGGTCTTCACTATTTCTCTGACAACAATGGCTCCGATGGCGATATGTCTTATATGCGTTTCGGCCTGCGTGGCGAAACACAAATCAGCGACCAGTTGACCGGTTATGGCCAGTGGGAATATCAGGCAAACCTCAACCACGCTGAAAGCCAAGACAACAAGAACTTTACCCGTTACGGCTTTGCCGGCCTGAAGTTTGGCGATTACGGTTCATTTGACTACGGCCGTAACACCGGCGTGCTGTATGACGTTGCCGCTTATACCGACTTGCAGCCAGAGTTCGATGGCTCCACTTACGGTGCCGACCAATTCATGTTCCAACGTTCCAGCGGTTTGGCAACTTACCGTAACACCGACTTCTTCGGTCTGGTTGACGGCCTGAACTTTGCTCTGCAGTACCAGGGTAAAAACGGCAACGGCGAAGAGTCTAATAACGGCCGTGAAGTTCTCAATCAGAACGGCGACGGTTACGGCATGTCGGTGAACTACGACATCGGCTATGGCATCAGCGCTGCAGGTGCTTTCTTCAGCTCCAAACGTACCAGCGAGCAAAACGGCGGTGGCGCATACAGCGGCATCATGGGGCGTGGCGATCGTGCAGAAGGTTATTCCGGCGGTCTGAAATATGACGCCAACGACGCATATCTGGCCGTGATGTTCACCCAGTCTTACAACGCAGCACGCTTTGGTTCAACCAGCAGTGATGCTTATGGTTATGCCAACAAGGCGCAAAGTATCGAAGCTTACGCACACTACCAGTTCGACTTCGGTCTGCGTCCATTCGTCGGTTATAACCAAACCAAAGGTAAAAACCTGGGTCTGGCCGCTAACGGCAAGGATTACGGCGACGAAGATCTGGTCAAATTTGTGGATCTGGGTGCGACCTACTTCTTCAACAAAAACATGTCTACCTACGTTGACTACAAAATCAACCTGTTGGACGACAACGACTTCACCAAGGCTGCCGGTGTTAACACCGACAACGTGGTTGCCGTGGGCCTGGTTTACCAGTTCTAAGCAACAGAGTGTGAATGTGACCACGCGGCCTTCGGGCCGCGTTTTTTTTTGCCTGCGGTTTGGCACGAATTGGCACGTACGGGGCACGGATTGCCATTCTGAGATCCTGCGGCTTGCCTAAACTTTCGCTGAGTTGATAAATCAGGAGGTTAGCATGGAACTTAGCATAAATCGGGTGGTTGAAACCGTACTCTACGTCAAGGATATCGAACGCGCCGCAGCTTTCTATCAGCAGGTTTTAAAACTGCCGGTGATGGTGGCGAACGAGCGTTTCCGCGCTTACAACGTCGGTGAGCAAAGCGTGTTGCTGCTGTTTATCGAAGGGGACTCGCTGAAAGGTGCGAGTTACCCAGAGGGCTATATTCCCCCGCATGACGGCAATGGACCGCTGCATGTCGGGCTGGCGGTGGCGAAAGAACAGCTGCCGCATTGGGAGCAACATCTTACGAACGAGGGGATCGCGATAGAAGGGCGCATGAGCTGGGATCACGGCGGGGAGAGCATCTATTTCCGCGACCCCGACGGTCATCTGCTGGAGCTGGTGACGCCGGGGATTTGGGCCAATTACTGATGATGCCAAACTTTGGCTAAAGCCTTCAGCGTTTCTCTCAACAACAGTAACGCCCGCTGCGGTTGCTGCTCTATTTGCACTTTGACGATCGCCCCGTCAATCAGCATCGCCAGCATTTCTGCCCGTTGTTCCCGCTCTGGGCCAAGGGGCAGGTAGCGAGCAATCTCCTCGGCCATCTGCTGCTTGTGTCGGCGGGCGATGTTCAGACTCTCCGGCAGCAAATCCGCCAGTTCCAGCGCCGTATTGATAAAAGCGCAGCCGCGGTAGTGCGGATCGCTGAACCACTCCTCAAGACAAGGCACCAACGCCTGCAAGACATCCCCAAACCCCGAGACGTGCTGTGCCAGTGACTGGCTGAACCAGCTTAGCCATTGCTGATGGCGGTAAGCGAGAAACGCCTCAATCAACTCATTTTTGCTGGGGAAATGGCGGTAAAAGGTCACTTTCGCTACGCCAGATTCGCTAATGATGCGATCGATACCGGTCGCACGCACCCCATCACGGTAAAACAGATCGTGGGCAGTCAGCAGGATACGTTGACGCGGGGGGAGAACCTGAGCGGGAGCGGACATTGAAATATCTCCTGAGTATTGATTTCAATGATTGTAGACAACTCTGTCTACTTACGCTAGCTTAATGATGTAGACAAACCTGTCTACATCACTTTAACCCCCGAGGTAAGCTATGAGCATTAAACCCCCCTTGCCGCCCTTTACCCGTGAATCGGCGATTGAAAAAGTGCGTTTGGCTGAGGATGCCTGGAACAGCCGCGATCCAGAGCGGGTATCGCAGGTCTATTCGGTCGATACCCATTGGCGTAATCGGGCGGAGTTTGTCGATGGCCGCGAGGCCGTCTGTGCATTCCTGCAACGCAAGTGGGCCAAGGAGCTGGAATATCGGCTAATCAAGGAATTATGGGCATTTGACGAGGCGCGTATCGCAGTACGTTTTGTTTACGAATGGCGTGATGACTCCGGGAATTGGTACCGCAGTTTTGGCAACGAGAACTGGGAGTTCAATGCGGATGGCCAGATGATCAACAGACACGCCTGCATCAACGATATGCCGATCCGCGAGCAGGATCGGCAATTCCACTGGCCGCTCGGTCGCCGCCCGGATGATATTGCGTCCCTGAGCGAGTTTGGCTTCTGATTGCCGCTAGTGATAATAGGGTTTGAGTTCCGCATGGAGAGTGGAGATCAGCCGTTTTTTCCATTCGATTTCCCCCTGACGGTAGTGCGAAAACAGATAACCAATCGCCAGATCGTCCAGGATCGGCAGGGCGTACAGGCCTTGCTTGTCCTGCTGAGCATTGAACCAGGGTTGCGGAACTACTGCCATCATGGGGGCTGCGCGCAGTACCGGTGGTAACTGCGCGTAATCGGCACAGCTGAGCTGGATCCTGCGTTGCAAACCCTGGCGTTCCAACTGACGGTCCAGTTCGTTCTCTGCCTGTGGCCAGGGATGGCAGTAATAGTGCGGGTAGTCTGCCAGCTCGCTAAATGTCAGCCCGCTTTTGTGCCCCAATGCCTTGCGTAACGGCGAACCGAATACCGCCACCAGGCGAGTGCTGCCAATAAGCTCATAACGCAGTGCGCTGGTGCGCTGTTGGTGATCGCCAACGGCAATCACCATATCTACCACTCCCTCCAGCAGCTCAGTGCGCCATGAACGTCGTTCAAAGTTTTGGCAACGGATATCGGCGTTGGCGAGCGTGCTTTTCTGCGCCAGCAGCGGCAATAAGATTGGATGCAGTGCCGGCGGCACGACCAGGGTGAAATGCCGTGGCGCGTCCGGTACCTGGCCGAACAATTCACTGTCCAGCGAAGAGAACAAGGGCGTTAGCGTTTCTTTAAGCGACAGGGCAAACAGCGTCGGCACCTGACGATGCCCTTCCCGCCGGAACAGAGGCTCATCCAGCACCTCACGCAGGCGGGCCAGGGCGTGACTGACGGCAGAAGTGCTGATGCCGAGCTTATCCGCCGTTTTCTGACTGGACCCGGTGCTGGTCAACAGGTAGAGCACTTTCAGCAGGTTCATGTCCATTTGCAGGATGTTCATTAATGCCCTTTTAAATTGAATACGCTTCAATATGAGGCTGAGTATACTGCAGCCCTGTTTTTCCCCGTAGAGCTGAAACATGAAAAAAAACATGGGTTATCTGATGGCTATGACATTCTCACTGTGCTTTAACGTTCAGGCACGGCTCGATCCTGCGCAACCGTTGTCCAGCGCGCCGCCCTATTCACTGTTTGAGCAATGGGCGCAGCCGGTGGCGCCATTCCAGATTTTCCCTCAGGTGTATTATGTCGGCACGTGCAACCTTTCTTCCGTGCTGTTCAGCACGCCGGAAGGGTTGATTCTTATTGATGCGGCGTTGGATGCCAGTGCGCCGGCGATAAAATCCCATATTGAGGCCTTGGGTTTTGACATCAAGGATTTGCGCTTCATTCTTAACAGCCATGCTCGTCTCGATCAGGCCGGAGGCATCGCTCGTCTGAAAGCCTGGAGCGGAGCAAAAGTTGTTGCCAGCGCCGCCAATGCCCAACAGTTGGCGCGGGGAGGAAAACAGGATTTTGCCTTGGGCGATGCGCTGAGTTTCCCTGCGGTAAAAGCCGACATTATCGTCGGGCAGGGCGATAGCATCACGCTGGGAGGCGTGAAGTTAACGGCATTAATGACGCCAGGGCATTTGCCCGGCGCCACCTCATGGTCGACTACGCTGCGGCAGGGCGGGAAAACCTATCGACTGGTCTATGCCGACAGCTTGGCAACCCCGGACTATTATCTGGTCGGCAACAAAAACTACCCGAATCTGGTGCCGGACATCCGCAGCAGCTTTAGGCTTTTGGCCCGGCAGCACGCGGATATTTTTATCGCTAATAAGGGAACGCGCTTCAATTTGGAAAATAAAATGGCGCGACTGCAGGCTGGTGACCGGGATGCTTTTGTCGATCGGCTGGGGCTACAGCAATATGTGCAGCAGTCCCAACGGGATTTTGAGACGCAGCTAAAACAACAGCAAAGTAAAAATTAAGTTATGTTTCTATTTTATTTTGGCGCAATTAACCCTACCCAATAAAATAAGGTATGAAAATTAGAAATATTTAACATTATTAATGGAAATGAAAGGTGGCGCCCGGGTTTGATAAGGCGGGAAGACAGAGGGAATAATAATATGAAAAAGAGTTGGAATAAGGGATGGCGCGCGTTGAATATTGAGTGCCGGGAGTGTTGACGGAAAAATAACCAGTGGCGGGCTGTGATGAAACAGGCTGCAGTAGCCACAGAAGTCAAAACAGTCGCCGGTGCCCATGTCCGCCATGTTGTGCCCTGCCGGCGGGCTATCGGCGAGGCTCTGGCTCATCATCGCGCTGTGCCCGGCATGCTCCTCACTCATGGACATTCCAGCCATCTCGCTGTTATCCATGCTATTTTCTGCAAGATGGGCGGAGATTAATGGCGCGATGAATATCATCAACATAGCGAACAGGCCCAGCCAGGCCAGCGTGCGCATATGTTGAATTGACAATTTCACCAGGAGCGTCCTTCCAGAGTTAAAGCGTAAAGGAATGATAACATCAGCAGTTGTTCCACTATTGTAACATTGATGAGAATTAAGCTAAACAGAGAAGAAATCTGTTTGTTAAATGAATTTAATTCGGGTAGATTCCGGGTAATTCCATTTGACCACGGATGACTTATCATGTCTGAACGCAATATTGCGTTGCCTGCGGCTGCACAAAATATTAACCAGCAGGTGACCACTCGCAGTTGGTTTATTCCGTTGGCTATGCGGATTCATTTTTATATTGGGCTGTTTGTTGGGCCGTTTTTACTTATTGCGGCATTGAGTGGCATATTCTATGCCTTGACGCCGCAAATTGAATCACGGCTTTATGCCCCGCAGTTGTATAACGACAGCACCGGGCCGGTATTGCCGTTAAAACAGCAGATTATGGCCGCTCAGGCGATAGCGCCATCAAAGGCTTCACTCTCTGCGGTGCGCCCCTCTCCGGCAGAGGGTGAGAATACCCGGGTACTGTTTAACGTTGCAGGGCTTCAGGCTTCGGAACGTTTGGCGGTGTTTGTCGATCCGGTTACGGCGCAGACGCATGGCGTCATGACGGTTTATGGCACCAGCGGCGTATTGCCGTTGCGCACCTGGCTGGACCAATTTCACCGCAGCCTGTTGCTGGGGGATGTGGGGCGCAATTACAGCGAACTGGCGGCCTCCTGGCTATGGATTGCCGCGCTGGGTGGCCTGATCCTATGGGGCGCGCGCAGGCGTAAGAAGCTAACGCGTCAGCGTGGTGGTTTACGCAGGTTACATGAAAAAAGTGGCGTATTGCTGCTGGTCGGCCTGCTGTTCTTTTCTGCCACCGGGCTGACCTGGTCACAGTGGGCCGGGGAGAACATCAGCGTACTGCGCCACCAGTTCGGCTGGGCGACTCCTTCGCTGTCGACGGCGATCAACGGGCAGGACGCTGCGCCTGCCGGCGATCATGCGGAGCATCATGGTCATATGATGGTCAGGGCGAAACCGCCTCAGGATGGCGCCATGTATGACAGGGCCCTGGCCGGTGCACGGCAGGCCGGTATCGACGCCGCCAGGGTTGAAATCAAGCAGCCGGCGATGGCGGGGCAGGCCTGGACGGTGATGGAGATCAATCGCCGTTGGCCGACGCAGGTTGATGCTGTTGCTATCGATCCCGTAACCCTGGTCATTACCGACCGTGTCAGTTTTGAACAATACCCGCTCGCGGCAAAATTAACGCGCTGGGGAATCGATCTGCATATGGGCGTCCTGTTTGGCCTGGTCAATGAGCTGGTGCTGGTGGTCTTTGCCGCCGGGCTGGTGGCGATGGTGGTGATGGGGTATCTGATGTGGTGGCGGGGTCGGCCAACGCGAGTAGTACGTAAACCTGCCCGCTCCCCCTTTATGTTGCTGCGCAAAACGCCGAAAGGGCCGCTGTTGCTGATTGTCTGCCTGACGCTGCTGCTGGGCTTTTGTTTACCGCTGATGGGCGTCAGTTTATTGCTGTTTCTGCTGTGTGATTTGTTGTGGTGTCTGGCTACGCGGCGGCGTAAACCGCACCTATCGACAAAGTGAAATTTGTAGAAAAGCCTTTCCTCTTCTAGACTTAGAGTACAACAAACGTACTCCAAGAGGACAAGTCATGACGAACAAGCTGATTTTAGCCGTTTGCACAGCAGCGACATTTTCTATTCTTGCCGGCTGTACGGCTTATGACAGGGCCGCCAGTTACGTTCAGGAGCCTGTGGTCAGTGATGTCAAAGTGGGGATGACCAAGCAGCAGGTTCGTGCCATTGCCGGTCCACCGTCAACCACGGCGACTTTGGTCCACGCTCAGGGGACTTGCGACACCTACGCGGTAGCGCCGCGTGATGGGAAGGTGCAAACCTATTTTGTCAGCTACAGCGATACCGGTCATGTGATGAACAAAGGCTATCAGACCTGTTCTGATTACGACTCACAGCCTAAATAATCCCCGCTGAAGTGAGCCATCCGGCCCCGCTTTTGCGGGGTTTTTCATTTTTTAACCGTTAGCGGCTTGAAGTTTAAGCAAACGCACTTTTTCCTGCATTTTTTTTCATGAAACGATAGACATTTCATAACGGTAGCGCTAATATCTGCGCCCATTGGAAGGATGGCCGAGTGGTTTAAGGCAACGGTCTTGAAAACCGTCGAGTGTAACAGCTCCCAGAGTTCGAATCTCTGTCCTTCCGCCAAATTTAGCCGGCTTAGCTCAGTAGGTAGAGCAACTGACTTGTAATCAGTAGGTCACCAGTTCGATTCCGGTAGCCGGCACCATATAAGCAGTACCGACGCTTAGCGTCTACCAACCCCAGTAATCTTCGCGATTGCTGGGGTTTTTCGTTTTTGCTCCTGAGTCAGTACCTCTGTGCACATGGCCCGATAAGGGGGAAATATGCCGCCCCTGGCGGCAGGCGCGAGAACGGGCCGATTGATGAGCAAATTTGTCGAATGGCAGACGAAAAAAAGCCTGCTTAAAAGCAGGCTTTTCTCAAATTTGGTCGGCATGAGAGGATTCGAACCTCCGACCCCCGACACCCCATGACGGTGCGCTACCAAGCTGCGCTACATGCCGACGCTGTGGGAAATAATACTACCCGTTCCCAATTTCAAAGCAAGAGCGAATTCGCCTGACTGCTTGTATTTTAAGCGATTAGTTGGCGATAAAGCGCTTCACGTCGGTCAACACCTGCAGCAATAGAGCGAGCTGCGGTTTTTCGTCCTTGATCTCTTTGTCGTTTTTATCGTACGCGCGGTAATTGCCGCTGCTGTCCAACACCAGGGTTTGCGTTGGCGTGGTGATCACCAACAGGCTGTTATCGCCGGTAGCCACCCAATTGTTTCTGCGCTGGGCCGTAAACAGGTCTTCACCTTGCGAGTAGTCCTTCGCAGGCGTTTTCACGTGCAGTAAACGCTGCATTAGCGTGCGCATAACGTCGTTGTGACCGGTCAGTTTATTGATGGTCTGCGCTGGCGTACCCGGCCAGTGGATAATCAACGGCACCTGCAGCTGCTGTTGGCTGAAGCTGCGGCCTGCGCCCCAGTAACCTTTACCGGTGTCGTTAAATTCAACGCCGTGTTCTGCGGTGATTACCACCACGGTTTTATCCAGTACGCCACGCTCTTTGAGCGTGTTGAGCACCTGGGCAATCTGCGCATCCACATCCTGCGCGCCGGCCCGGTAGCGCTGAATAAAGTCAGCCGGGGCCGGGGTTTTCTCATTGGTTGCCGGTTCTGTACCGCGGAAGTTGATGTAAGAGAACCACGGAGCATTGCTGTTTTGATCGGCCAGCCAACGTTGCCACTGCTGCGTGGTCACCGAATCATTTTGCTGAGCAGGCGCCGGCAGCGTGAAATCGGTCAACAGCGCCTGACGATACAGGCTGGCGTTAAAGCCGTCGGACGAGAACAAACCAAATTGATAACCCTGGGCGCTTAGCGCACTGATCAGCGCGGAAGGTTTGCGCGCGGCAAGAATGCTGTCCAGATAGGTCGGCGAAATGCCGTAGAACAGGCCAAACAGGCCGGTATCCGCATGGTTGCCAGAACTGTAGTGATCGCTAAAGCGAATGTTTTCCTGGGCAAAGCGGGTGAGGGCAGGCATATCCTGCTTCATATCCTGTTCGCGTACGCCGTCTACCACGATCATCAGCAGGTTATAACCGCTGCCTTTGTCGTCGTAGCTCAGGTCGTTAAGGGGATACTCCACCGCAACGGCTTCCGGATTCCCTTGCTGCACCAGCCGGCGTTCATATTCTTGCGAATCGAGCAGGCCGTGCTTCTCAAGGAATTTACGCGCTGTCATTGGATACGACAGCGGCAGGTTCGCCCGCTGCATGGTGATCGGGCGATAGAAATTGGCATCGGCCCAGATATAAATCAGGTGCGAGGCAAAGAATGCGCTGATAAACAGCACCGCCAGCGGCTTGCCGAAACGTTGGCGGTTCAGGCTACGCAGCTTTTGCCAGCTCCAGGTGCCAAACAGCATCTCGACCAGGAAGATCACCGGCACGCAGATAAACATCAGCTGCCAGTCGCGCGCCAGCTCACTTTGATCCGGATTGACCACCAGTTCCCACACCACCGGGTTAAGGTGAAGGTGGAAATGCGTAAAGACCTCGCTGTCGACCAGCAACAGCGTCAGGCCGGCAGTGGCCAGCGCGGCGGAAATAAATCGCAGCAGCCGCTGCGACATCACCACAAAGGTGAGCGGGAAAATAACCAGCAGGTAGCCGGCGAAAACGATAAAGCTGAAATGCCCCAGTAAGCTGACCAGGGCATAAACCCGGCCCAACAGGGAAGAGGGCCAGTCAGTGACAAACAGGTAGCGGCTACCCAGCCCGAGGGCGAGCAGGATATTGAATAAGGCGAACCAGTGCCCCCAGCCGATCATCTGGGAGACTTTTTCACGATAACGCTGACGGTTTGTCACCATAAGTATTTATTAATGCGCTTTATCTTCACGAATAGAAGCTTGCAGAGCCTCTGCAAACGATCTTGCCAACGTCTTCCGCTGAACCGGAGCAACGCTGGTATTGATCAAATTAGTCACCATGTTGCCCAGCACCATCAAAGACAGATCGGTGGGAGTATGGTGTTTTTCCAGAACATTAACCAGCTCGGAGAGCAGTTGTTCGACGTGTTCGTCACTGTAACGGGATGATTGTGGCATAAAAATTGCGCTCAAAGCCTGACAAAGTCCCATATCTTACCGTATAGGACAGTGATTTTCTGCTCTTTTATCGATTCCCTTTGTCTTTCAAACCCTAGCGTGACGAGAGGAGGCTGCGGGCCATATCAATGATTCTGCGCGACTTGCGGGGCGCAGCCTGAAATCCACCGCTGATTTCGGGTATTTGTCTGCTTTATGGTTGGTAGAAATTTATTGATCTCCGGCGGGATGTGCACTGCTTTAAAGTTGCAGCGCGGGGGCCTTCAGTGTTTGAATACGCGCTAAAAGAACAGGAGGATTTACCATGAGTCTGGATATCGACCAGATTGCTCTGCACCAGTTGATTAAACGCGACGAACAAACGCTGGACGTGGTGCTGCGCGATACTTTGCTGCCCACCAATGCGGCGGTGGAAGAGATGATGGAAGAGCTGCATCGTGTCTACAGCGCCAAGAGCAAGGCTTACGGCCTGTTCAACGAGGGCAGTGAGCTGGCGGAAGCGCTGCGCACCTGCCGCAAGGAAGACAAAGACTTTCTGGCTTTCAGCCGTGCCGCGACCGGGCGTCTGCGCGATGAGCTGGCCAAATACCCGTTCGCCGAAGGTGGCGTGGTGCTGTTTGGGCTGTACCGTTATCTGGCGGCGGAGTATTTATTGATTGCGGTACTCAACAGCCGCAACAGTTCGCGCGTTAACGAAGAGCTGGATATCAACACCACTCATTATCTGGACATCAACCACGCCGATATCGTCGCGCGTATCGATCTGACCGAGTGGGAAACCAATCCGGAATCGACCCGTTACCTGACCTTCCTGCGAGGGCGTGTGGGCCGTAAGGTTTCCGATTTCTTTATGGACTTCCTGGCGGCGGCGGAAGGGCTGGACACCAAGGCGCAGAACCGCGGCTTGTTGCAGGCGGTTGACGATTATTGCGCCGATGCGCAGTTGGACAAAAATGAGCGCCAGTCGGTGCGTCAGCAGGTTTACAGCTATTGCAACGAACAGCTGCAGGCCGGTGAAGAGATCGAGCTGCAGGAGCTGTCGAAAGAGATCGCTCCGGTGGGCGAGAAAGATTTTCTGCAGTTTTCCAGCGAGCAGGGCTATCAGTTGGAAGACAGCTTCCCGGCCGATCGCGGTACGCTGCGTCAGTTAACCAAGTTTGCCGGCAGCGGCGGCGGCATCAGCATGAACTTTGACGCCATGCTGCTGGGGGAACGTGTATTCTGGGATGCGGCGACCGACACGCTAACCATTAAAGGCACGCCGCCGAACCTGCGCGATCAGTTACAACGTCGTTTGGGCGGTGGCAACAAATAATTTCGCCGGATCGCAGACAATAAAAAACGCCGCAATTGCGGCGTTTTCTACTTCGGCGTCCCGAAAAGCTCGAATACGTTGCGATTACGCGCGAACGAAGTCGATGTGGGTCAGCTTCGGCTTGAACGGGTGACGCTGTACAGCCTGAACTTTAACTTTGGTTTCTTTACCGTCGATAACCAGAGTTACAGCTTCGCTGTAGAATTCTGCTTTAGCTTCCATGTTCTTAACAGAATCATGGTCCAGCTCGATGGAAACTGGAGCTTCTTCGCCACCGTAAACGATAGCTGGGAATTTATTTGCTGCACGCAGGCGGCGGCTCGCACCCTTACCCTGGTCTTTACGTACTTCTACATTGATAGTGAACATTGTTTTTTCTCTTAAAAGAAAATTTACCCTGCTACAGGCGACCCAGTAGCAAGTTCGATTTACCCGTCGCCTTTCAAGTCACAGTGTTGTTACCTGCACTGACTCACTCCAGTTACTTACCTAAGTAAGCGCCAGGAGATGAGTAAGCTGGGCGCCTAACTGTAACTTGAAATTCATAGGGTATAACCTGCTTTAGCACCGGGCGAACCCAGGCAAAGCGGGCGGCATTTTAACGGAAAGCCGCCCACAGGGCAATGGAAACCTGCCTGATTTGCAAGGGGCAAAGATCAGTACAGCTCATTGGCGCGGCGGAAGCGTCCTTGATAATCGAACACTTTTTCTCGTACCTGCCAGAATTGCCCGCGTTTGCGTGCCACAACAAAATCCGGATGACGCAGCAGCGCTTGTTGGGCCAGCACGTCGGCGGCATTTTGCCAACTGAAGGGCACCCCAGGGGCGCGCTGATGTGGGCGCAGGAACAGCATTTCGAAGGCTTTGCGCTGCGCCGGCGTTTGCAAACGGAAACGTTCGCTGGTGCTGGTGCCGTCTTCGTCGTAATAGATTGCCTTTAGCCACTCGCCTTTTTCATCGCGACCGCTTTGCAGCTCCATGCCGCCACAGCGTAATACCAGAGCGTCTTTCAGCTTCAGCGCCGCCTTCAGCATATCGTCGGGATCGACCAGCACCTCCTGACACTGATGGCAGCGGCGGGCGGCAATGTCGTTCTCCGCCCCGCAGTGCGGGCAGCTTTTGAAACGAAAACGGTAATCGCACTGTTCGCGATGGCCTTCATCGTCCTCCAGCCAGCCCTGACAGCGGCGGCCGTAATGTTCGATGATGTCGCCATTCTCGGTGCACTTGCCCCAGAACAGGTTGGCGAAGCCGCAGCCGGGACAAAATACCTGCACCGGCTGGCTATCGCTGTGCGGCTTGCTGGCCCCCACCTCCGGCGTGAACAGGTCGTGCGGGTTCCCGGCGTAGTCGAGGATCAGGCAATCCTCTTTGCCGGGGGCCAGCCGCAATCCGCGTCCGACGATTTGCTGGTACAGGCTAACGGATTCGGTGGGGCGCAGGATGGCGATCAGATCGACATGCGGTGCATCAAAACCGGTGGTCAGTACCGCGACATTGACCAGATAGCGCAACTGTTGCTGTTTGAACGCTTCAATCAGGGCATCGCGCTCGGCGGCAGGGGTTTCTGCACTGACCAACGCGGCTTCGCCTGAGGGCAACAGACCGTGAATTTCACGGGCGTGCTCAACGGTGGAGGCGAAAATCATCACCCCCTTACGCGTTTCGGCGTATTCCACGATTTGGCTGATGATATGCGGAGTGATGCGATTTTGCTGCTTCAGTTCGCGGTTGAGGTCCACCTCGCTGAACAGGCCGTTGCTTCTGGCTTCCAGACGGCTGAAGTCATACTGCACAATCGGCATGTCCAGTCGTTCCGGCGGCACCAAATAGCCGTTCTTGATCATGTAACGCAGCGGCAGCTCATAAATGCAGTCGCGGAACAGGCTGCTGGCATCGCCGCGGGTAAAGCCGTGATAGTGATACTGATAAATCCAGCCTTTTCCCAGCCGGTAGGGGGTGGCGGTCAGTCCCAGCAGCCGCAGCTGTGGGTTGGTTTTCTGCAGATGCTGAATAATCTGTTGGTGCTGGCTTTCGTCGTCGTCACTGATGCGGTGGCATTCGTCGATGATCAACAGGGAAAACGCGCCGTCGAACAGCGGCAGATTGCGCGCCACCGATTGAACGCTGCCAAATACCACCTTGCCGGCGCTGTCTTTTTGCTGAAGACCGGCGGCAAAGATGTCCGCCTCCAGCCCGTAAGCGCGATATTTGGCGTGGTTTTGCGCCACCAGTTCTTTCACGTGGGCCAACACCAGCACCCTACCGCGCGCGCGTTTTGCCAACTCGGCGATCACCAGGCTTTTCCCGGCGCCGGTCGGCAGCACAATCAGCGCAGGCTGCGGGTGCTGGCGAAAATGTTTAATGGTGGCTTCGACCGCTTCCAGTTGGTAGGGGCGCAGAGTAAAGGCCATAAATTAACGCCGTGGGTTGAGAAGGGCCATCGGGAACAGGTTTTGTAACATCTGAACCCACAAAAACTGTGACATTCTACTCCCCTGACGGCTAAAAAATTTCTATTATTATGCCTTCTGAGCGCGCGCGGTGCGAGAAGCGTGGAAATTACCTCTGTCAGGGGGCCGTTTCCGCCGCTATACTCGTGTGACAGTAATCGCTGTTCCCCCCTCTTCGAACCTGCCCTGTTGCACTCAGTGCAACGGTGGGTGTCATATTTTAGCAATACGATCAATGCGATCATAACAACGACAGGCAAAGCAGATTCAATGCGACTGGACAAGTTTTTATCTCAGCAGTTAGGTGTTAGCCGTGCGCTGGTAGCGCGTGAACTTCGGGCCAAACGCGTCACCGTCGACGGTGAAGTGGTTAAGAGCGGAGCGCTGAAACTGGCTCCGGAGCAGGTGGTGGCGTTTGACGGCAACCCGCTGCAGCAGCTCACGGGCCCGCGCTACTTTATGCTCAACAAACCGCAGGGTTACGTGTGTTCCACGGACGATCCCGATCATCCGACGGTGCTGTATTTCCTCGATGAGCCGGTTGCCTATAAGCTGCACGCCGCCGGTCGCCTGGACATCGACACCACCGGCCTGGTGTTGATGACCGACGACGGTCAATGGTCGCACCGTATCACCTCGCCGAAACACCACTGTGAGAAAACCTATCTGGTGACGCTGGAGCAGCCGCTGGCGGAAGACACCGCGCAGCGCTTTGCCGAAGGCGTACAGTTGCATAACGAAAAAGATCTGACCCGTCCTGCGCAACTGGAAAAGATAGAAGACAACCTGGTGCGTTTGACCATCAGTGAAGGACGTTATCACCAGGTGAAACGTATGTTTGCGGCAGTCGGAAACCGGGTTATCGAGCTGCACCGCGAACGTATCGGCGCCATCGTGATGGATGAGGATTTGGCCGAGGGCGAATACCGTCCGCTGACCGAAGAAGAGATTGCCAGCGTGGGCGCTCCGCACCTGCAGGATTAATTCATTACTACATTACGGCTGATGAAGGAGTCGTTGAACGTGCAACAGAACCGGTCATCTCACCTCGGTTTGATTTTTATTCTGGGCCTGCTTTCCATGCTGATGCCGTTGGCTATCGACATGTACCTGCCCAGTATGCCGGTGATTGCCAAACAGTTCGGCGTCGAGGCGGGCAGCGTGCAGATGACGCTCAGCGCCTATATGCTCGGCTTTGCTTTGGGGCAGCTGTTCTACGGGCCAATGTCAGACAGTATCGGCCGCAAGCCGGTGATCCTGTGGGGAACGCTGATCTTCGCGATTGCCGGCGGCGCCTGTGCGATGGCGCAGTCGATCGACCAATTGATCAACCTGCGTTTCCTGCACGGGCTGTCGGCGGCGGCGGCGAGCGTGGTGATTAACGCCCTGATGCGCGATATGTTCACCAAGGACGAATTTTCACGCATGATGTCGTTCGTCATCCTGGTGATGACCATCGCACCTTTGTTGGCGCCGATGATCGGCGGTGCGCTGCTGCTGTGGTTCAGTTGGCATGCGATTTTCTGGACCATGGGCGCTGCGGCGCTGATCGGTTCGCTGCTGGTGGCGTTCTTTATCAAGGAAACGCTGCCGAAAGAGCGACGGCAGAAATTTCATCTGCGAACCACGCTGGGCAATTTCGCTTCATTGTTCCGGCACAAGCGGGTGCTGAGCTACATGCTGGCCAGCGCCTTCTCGTTTGCCGGCATGTTCTCGTTCCTCAGCGCCGGGCCGTTTGTGTATATCGAGCTTAATCACGTATCGCCGCAGCACTTTGGTTACTATTTTGCGCTGAATATCGTGTTTTTGTTCCTGACGACGCTGGTCAACAGCCGCAATGTGCGGCGGCTGGGGGCGATCAAAATGTTCCGTTTGGGCCTGTTTGTTCAATTGGCGATGGGGTTATGGTTGCTGGCGGTTAGTGCCGTCGGCCTTGGCTTCTGGGCGCTGGTGATGGGCGTGGCGGTGTATTTGGGTTGTATCGCCATGATTTCGTCAAACGCCATGGCGGTGATCCTGGACGATTTCCCGCATATGGCGGGCACCGCTTCCTCTCTGGCCGGTACGCTACGTTTCAGCATCGGTGCGCTGGTGGGCGCGATACTGGCGATGGCGCCCGGCAAGAGCGCCTGGCCGATGGTCTCTTCGATGGCGTTATGCAGCATCGTTGCGGTGCTGTTCTACCTGTACGCCAGCCGGCCACGCCAAAAAACCTCACCGGACACGCCTTAGTTCTCTTCCCTGACTCAGGTTCAACGTTGCGTTTGGGCCTGAGTGGGTAGCACCTTCCGTTTTGCCTCCTTGAAATTCAATGACGTCAGTCGGTTTATCGCTAAGCATCCGTGCGTCAACGGACAGCTTGCCGCGTAGGCTGTGTGCTTTTTGTTAAATAAATTGCTCTGCCTGCTGGAAGCGGCAGCGGGTATTTACACCCCGGGTTTTGATGGGGAATCGGCAGATGTTTAGGTTAGGGTCATTGATAATCAAGGCGTTAACCTAAGGTTGACGTCGGCGTCAAGAAGTTAAATGTTTCCACAATGTAAAATTATGGCGAGCAAAAAGTAACCGCATTGAAAGAAAAAAGAGTTGAGATTGCGGCGGGAAAGGGTTACATATAACGCAAAAATGCGAGCTGAGTCGCAAAATGCGGTGAAACGACAACGCAGAGTGTCTGAAAAACGGCAGGACATCAGTAAGCGCAGGGGAAAGTTAACTGCCTGTGATATTATTTACATTTAAATAACATTCATGGGCGGCAGAGTCGGGACGCAGCGGCTATAACTTAGTTACCCTGTCAGGTAAAAAGCGTTTCATTTTTCAAACTAGGGATTTCATGTGGAAAGTATCCAACTTTCGGTAGTGCATCGCTTGCCGCAAAGTTATCGTTGGCTATCAGGTTTTACCGGCGTCAAGGTTGAACCGATCCCGCTCAGTGGAATAGACGAAGATAACAACCTGATTGGCCTGAAACTGCTCAGCCATGAAGGGGCTGACGCCTGGCAGGTCATGCAGCAGCTTAATCTGTCTTTGCAGGAGATTCAGGTCGACTGCGCCATCGTGGAGTGGGAAGGCGAGCCTTGCCTGTTTGTGCAACGCTGTGACGAAAGCACCACCCTGTGCCGGCTAAAAAACGTCGGTGCCGCTATTGCCGAACCGATGAGTGCGCAATACCCTTTCTGACTCCCGCCGCTAGTCCGCCAACTGTAACAGCTGCTGCGTATAAGCGGCGGCGGGCGAGTTAAAGATCGTCTGACAATCGCCTTGCTCAACCACCTCTCCCTGCCGCAATACAATGACCTGATGGCACAGCGAACGCACCACCTGTAAATCGTGGCTGATAAACAGATAGGCCAGCCGGTGGCGTTGTTGCAGTGATTTCAGCAACGTCAGAATTTGCGCCTGCACCGATTTGTCCAGCGACGAGGTTGGTTCATCGAGGATCAGCAACTGCGGTTGTAAAATCAGCGCACGCGCGATGGCGATACGCTGGCGTTGGCCGCCGGAAAACTCGGTGGGGTAACGGTGGCGCAGAGCGGGATCCAATCCCACTTCTTGCAACACCTCGATCACCCGCTGTTCTCGCTGTTCGGCGCTCAGTTTTTGGTG
The DNA here is from genome assembly GCF_014164835.1 of Serratia sp. OS31. Classification (NCBI taxonomy): domain Bacteria; kingdom Pseudomonadati; phylum Pseudomonadota; class Gammaproteobacteria; order Enterobacterales; family Yersiniaceae; genus Serratia; species Serratia sp. OS31. Next base: position 100,782 of record NZ_JACJFQ010000018.1, read on the forward strand.
TACCTCCAGACCTTCGGCGATGATTTGCAGCACGTTCAGCCGGGGGGGCAGCGCCGAGAAAGGATCCTGGAACACAATCTGCATCTGGCTGCGGTACGGCAGCATTTGCTTCATGCTGAACTGGTGCAGCGGCTGGCTGTTAAACCACATAGTGCCTTTGGCACTCAGCAGACGCAATAGCGCCAGCCCGGTGGTGCTTTTTCCCGAACCGGATTCTCCCACCAGCCCTACGCTTTCCCCGGCCTTCAGCTCAAAACTCAAATCCTTCAGTGCATAATGATGGCCGACCGTACGGCGCAGCAAACCGCGTTTGATCGGGAAGCTGACCTGCAGGTTTTCCACCTTCAGCAGCGGAGCGGCATCCGCCGGCAACGGCAGCGGATCGCCCACGTTCTCCGCCGCCAGCAATTGCTGGGTGTAAGGGTGCTGCGGCTGGCTAAACAGGCGGGTGCGGTCGTTCTGCTCAACGCATTGGCCCTGACGCATCACCGCCACGTTGTCCGCCAGGCGACGCACAATATTCAGGTTGTGGGTGATAAACAGCAGCCCCATGCCCATTTCCTGCTTCAGCTCCTTAAGCAGCAGCAGAATTTGTGCCTGGATAGTCACATCAAGCGCGGTGGTGGGTTCATCCGCGATCAGCAATTTGGGCTGGGTCAGCACCGCCATGGCGATCATCACCCGCTGTCGTTCGCCGCCGGAAAGCTGATGCGGATAGTCTTTCAACCGTCCTTTGGCATTGCGGATACCGACGCGATCCAGGCATTGGATGATCTCGCCGCGTGCGACGTCGCGCCGCATGCCGCGATGCAGCGCCAGTACTTCGGCCAGCTGTTTTTCAATGGTGTGCAGCGGATTGAGCGACACCATCGGCTCCTGGAAAATCATCGAAATCTGGTTGCCGCGCACCTTGCGCAGCTCGGCCTCTGGCGCATGCAGCAGCGAATTGCCGTTGAACCGGATATCGCCGGCGGTATAGACCACCGGAGGTGAGGGCAGCAGGCGCAATACCGACAGCGCAGTGACGCTTTTGCCTGAACCGGATTCACCCACCAACGCCAGCGTCTCTGCCTTTTCGATCTGCAGCGAAAGACCGTTGACCACCGGGTTCAATACCTCTCCCTGACGAAAAGCCACGCCGAGATCCTGAATTGAAAGCAGAGGAGTGCTAGCCATATTAATGCGCCTTGCTGGGGTCAAAGGCGTCGCGTACCGCTTCGCCGATAAAGATGAGTAAAGACAGCAGCACCGCCAGTACCAGGAAAGCGGTGATGCCGAGCCACGGCGCCTGAAGGTTGTTCTTGCCCTGCAGCAGCAGTTCGCCGAGCGACGGCGAGCCAATCGGCAGGCCGAAGCCCAGGAAGTCGAGCGAGGTCAGGGTAGTGATGGAGCCGCACAGAATAAACGGCAAGAAAGTCAGCATCGCCACCATCGCATTGGGCAGCATATGGCGATACATAATGACCCGGTCCTGCACCCCCATGGCGCGTGCGGCGCGGATATAGTCGTAGTTGCGGGTACGAAGAAACTCGGCGCGCACCACGCCCACCAGGCTCATCCAGCCGAATAAAATGGTGATGCCGAGCAGCCACCAGAAATTGGGTTGTACGATGCTCGATAACAAAATGATCAAAAACAGAGTCGGCATGCCCGACCACACCTCGATAAAGCGCTGGCCCCACAGATCTATGCGCCCGCCGTAGTAGCCCTGTACGGCGCCGACGCAAACGCCAATCACGCTGGAAAACAGCGTCAACGCCAGCCCGAACAGCATCGAAATACGAAAGCCATACAGCGCGCGGGCCAGCACGTCGCTGCCGTTCCCGTCGGTGCCCAACAGATTGTGGCGTGAAGGCGCGGAGGGGAAGGGCACTTCGGTAGCGAAATTGATCGTGTCGTAACTGAAGCGGATCGGTGGCCAAACCGCCCAGCCGTGGCTGTCGATCTGTTTTTTTACGAAGGGATCCTGATAGTCGGTGGCGGTGTTCAGCTCACCGCCGAAGGTGGTCTCGCTGTAGTCGATGATGAACGGCAGGTACAGGCGCCCTTCGTAACGTACCAGCAGCGGCCTGTCGTTGGCGATCAGGTTGGCCCCCAGACTGAGCACAAACAGCACCAGAAAAATCCACAGCGACCAGTAGCCGCGGCGGTTGCTGCGAAAACGTGCCCAGCGCGCCTGGTTGATCGGGCTTAAGCGGCTCATTGGCGGGCCTCGAAATCAATGCGCGGATCGACCAGGGTATAGGTGATATCGCTGAGAATATTCAACAGCAGGCCAATCAGGGTGAAGATATACAGCGTGCCGAACATCACCGGATAGTCGCGCTGAAGCGTGGCGTCATAGCCCAACAGGCCCAGTCCGTTAAGCGAGAACATCACCTCGATCAGTAAAGAACCGGTGAAAAACATGCTGACAAAGGTCGCCGGGAAGCCAGCGATCACCAGCAGCATGGCATTGCGAAATACGTGGCGATAAAGGATTTTGTTCTCGTCCAACCCTTTGGCTCGAGCGGTGACCACGTACTGTTTGCGGATCTCGTCGAGGAACGAATTCTTGGTCAGCATGGTCAGGGTGGCGAAACCGCCAATCACCGTCGCCAGCACCGGCAGGGTGATATGCCACAGGTAATCGGTGATTTTGCCGTACCACGGTAGAGTGTCGAAATTGCTGGAAACCAGACCGCGCAGCGGGAACCAATCGAGGTAGCTGCCGCCGGCGAACAGCACAATCATCAGAATGGCAAACAGAAAGGCCGGAATGGCGTAGCCGATGATAATCAGGGTGCTGCTCCAGGTATCGAAGGCGCTGCCGTTATGTACGGCTTTGCGGATCCCCAGCGGGATCGACACCAGGTAAATGATCAGGGTACTCCACAGCCCCAGGGTGATGGAGACCGGCAGGCTGTGGCCAACCAGCTGCATCACCGACGCGCCGCGAAACAGGCTGTCGCCAAAGTCGAGGCGCATATAGTTCCACAGCATGGTGAAATAGCGCTCGTGCAGCGGCTTGTCGAAGCCATAGCGTTTGGTGATTTCGGCGATCACTTCCGGATCCAGCCCTCGGGAACCACGGTACTGACTGTCTGTGGCACTGGCAACGCCGGTACGCGCATGCCCCAGGCCTTCACCCATTCCGCCGCCGCCGAAGCCGCTGCTCTGGCCCATTTCGATAGTGGCGATGGCCTGATCGACCGGGCCACCGGGCGCGATTTGCACGATAAAAAAGTTAATGGTGATGATCGCCCACAGGGTGGGGATAATCAGCAGCAGTCTGCGAATTAAATAAGCCGCCATCGCAGATTCCTTATTGTTGTTGAGTCGGCAAACGCGCCGCCTTGTTGACGTCAAACCACCAGTTATCGAAGCCGATCACATAGGCCGAGCGGATAGGCGGCGTGGAGAATTTGTCCCAGTAGGCGTAGCGATCGTGATTGGAATACCACATCGGCAGCATGTATCTGTTCCAGGTCAGTACCCGATCCAACGCTCTGCCCAACGGCAGCAGGGCTTTCTCGTCACCCTGGTGCGCGGCAATCTGCCTGACCAGACTGTCGACGGCCGGATCGGTGACGCCGGGAGTATTCCAACTGGAGTTGATGTATTTGGAATCCCAAAGCGTCTCAAGGCTGGAGCTCGGGAATGCCATGGCCAAATAAACCGTCGGCATCATGTCGAAATCACCGTCACGCATACGCTTAGTGAATTGGGATATGTCGATCTCACGGATCTGCATATCGATGCCCAGCCGTTTCAGGTTGTGCTGGAACGGCAATACGTACTGGAAGTTGCTGCCGCTCAGCAGCATCAGTTCGAAACTGAAGGGCTGACCGGTTTTGCTGTTCACCAACCGCTGGTTTTTCACTTCCCAGCCGGCCTGATTCAGCAACTGCGTGGCTTTCAGCAGGTTCTGGCGATCGTTGCCGCTGCCGTCGGAGGACGGCGGCTGGTAGATACTGGTGAACACCTCCGCCGGCACCTTGCCCTTCAGCGGCGCCAACAGCGCCAATTCGGCCGCGTCAGGATAACCGCTGGCGGCGTAAGGCGTATTTTGGAAATAGCTGTTGGTGCGTTGATAGGCATTGTAATACAGCGCCTTGTTCATCCAGTCGAAATCAAACGCCAGCGTGATCGCCTCGCGCACCTTGGGGTCGGCGAACAGCGGGCGTCTCATGTTGAAGGCCATCCAGCGGGTATTTTGCGCCGACTGGTTGGTTTCGTCCTGTTTGATTATATAGTTGCGGGCGAAATTGCCCCCCTGATACTGGGTTGCCCAGTTTTTTGGCGAACCTTCGATGCGGAAGTCATAGGCACCGGCCTTGAAAGCTTCCAGCGCCACTTTATCGTCCAGGTAATAGTCGTAACGAATGCTGTCGAAGTTAAAACGGCCACGGTTAACCGGCAGGTTAGCCGCCCAATAATCACGCACTCGCTGATAGGTAATATATTGGCCTAGCCGGTAGCTGGAAATCTTGTATGGCCCGCTGCTGAGCGGCGGTGTGCTCAGGGGCTCATTCAACTTGTGATCTTTCCAGAAGCTTTGCGGCAATATGGGGAGGCTGAACAACCCCAGCAGTTTGTCTTTATCCGGCTGTGGGAATTCGATACGTACCGTCAGACGTGAGATTGCCTTGACCGTAATGCCTTTGTAGGCGACGCGAAACTGCGGTACGCCCTCGGTCATGAACTTGTTAAAGGTGAATGCCACGTCGGCGGCGGTGATGGGCGTGCCATCGTGGAAGCGGGCACGGGCGTTGATATCGATCTCTACCCAGCGCATGTCGGCCGGGAAGCGGGCGGATTCGGCAATCAGCGGGTAGTAGCTGCCTATTTCATCGTCCGAGGTGGTAAACAGAGAGTCATACAACGCGTCGGTGCGTTCGCCGGGCACGCCGCGGGGGGCGTAGCGGTTGAAATTATCATAGGTGCCGATCGCCGCCAGCCGCACATCGCCACCTTTGGGCGCCGCAGGGTTAACGTAGTCGTAATGGCTAAAGTCGGTGGAGTACTTAGGCTCACCGAGCTGGGCGAAAGCATAGCTTTCATTGAGGGTTTCAGCCTGCAGACCGAAACTCAGTGCTGAGAGCACCAGGGCAGCAAAAACGCGCACGGACATCTTGACGGTAAGCTCCTGCTGTAGAGTCAATTAAGCCTGCGGCCAGCATAACATTTGCCGCCGCGCCGCAGGGTAAAGAAGTTAAAAGATCAGCCCTTTAGCGCCTGATGATCCATGACCGTATGGGCATTGCAGAAGGCCATGAAGTTGTCGATGCTCAGTGGTTTGCTGTAATAGTAACCCTGCATAAAATTAACGTCCTGTTCCTGCAGGAAACTCACCTGTTCTGCGGTTTCTACGCCTTCCGCCACGGTTTGCATTTTCAGCTTTTTCGCCAGCGAAATTACCGCGTCCAATACCGGGGCGGTGACCGTATCGCGGCCAATGGAGTTAACGAAGCCTCGGTCGATTTTCAGGTAGTCCATGCTAAAGCGTTCCAGATAGATCAGCGCGCTGTGGCCGGTACCAAAATCATCAATGGCGATTTCAATGCCCTGCTGGTGCAGCCAGTCGAACTCCGCCAGCGCGTTGCCTTCTTCCACCATGCCGCGCTCGGTAATTTCAAACACCAGCGTAAAGTAATCGCCCGGCAGTTGCGCCAGCAATTCATACACGTCGTGGTGGAAGGAGGGGGCGCTAAGGTGGGAAGGGGAGATGTTCAGACCGAGCTTGGCCCCCTGCGGTAGCGCCGTCGCCAGCTTTGGCGCATCTTCGGCAATCAGGCGGAACAGATGGCGCGTTAACGGAACAATCAGCCCTTCGCTTTCGGCATAGGGAATAAACAGATCGGGTGGGATGCGGCCCTCGATCGGATGCTGCCAACGGATAAGGGCCTCCAGCCCGCCGATGGTGCCACTTTGGGTATGGAACACCGGCTGGTATTCGATAAAGAATTCATTGCGCTTGATGCCGCGCATCAGGGCGCGTTCCGGACTTTGGCGCAGCAACAGCATGTAATAGCACAACACGCCGATCATCAATGACAGCACCAGGCTGCCCATTAGCGTCAGGCGTATATCGTTGGGCGTGAGTTTTTGGTTATAAAACAGAATGGTCATCGGCGTATTGGCGATGGAGATACGATCGGCTTTCTCGTCCGGCAACTGATTGACCGGCATCAGGTTCGGGCTAAAGCTGGTCAGGGCGCGATCGCCCAGAATAATGGCGATGCCCGGCGCCCGTTCGGCGTTGGAGCTGAACAGCTGATAGGGCATCAGTGCGATATCCAGCGTCGCCAGTATGCCGGAATCTTCCTTTCCGGGCTGACGTAACCACACCGCGACTGCCGGTTTACCCGGTACCAGCGGGGTGCCTTGCTGCAGTTTGAGATCCAGCGACTGATGGGGGTCAATCTCCGGATAGATATTTTTCAGCGCCAGCATCATGTCGCCGGTGGCGGAAGAGCAGTAGGCAAAGCCATTTTTTACCAGCATAAAGGTACGTACGCCGGAATGGAAAGCGGCCTGGTAAGTAATATCCGGTTGGCTGGCGGTGCAGGGGTGGTCAATCAACGGCATTAACTGCTGCATGATTTCCGTCAGGTTATTGAGCGTGTCGACGGTGAATTTCTGCGTGCGTTGTTCAACACGGTGTTGATATTGGGTGCGCTGGTGGTCAATCAAAGAGAGTGTAATCGCCACGAACAGGATAAAAAATACCAGGGCTACGATGGCGCTTTTAGCCAAGCTGCGTCGCCTGTGAGAGACGTGGCGTGCAAATGCCCTTTTCAAGCCCATAAACCTGCCCCCTGAGCACGGCGTATCAATTTGTTTTTGTTATAGAGTGACTGCCTAATATATCCCAACGGCGCTATTGCAGTCATTACTGTTTATTTAACGGTTGTTAATCGTTTAAATCAGGCACAACCACCATTATCCCATTTGACGATAATAGGTGAGTTTTTCATCGGTGCGTAGTTTCCTACAAATAATATCGCGAAATACTGGGGTAGGGGCAAAGCGCTGCGAACGCATAATAAGTTCTCAATCCGGGGGCAGGCAGCGGCGCAAAAAAAACGCTGCCCGAGGGCAGCGTTCTATCGCTCGTTTGGTATTCAGGACAATCAGGTCATGCGCCGTCAGCTGCTGGTAAGCACCCGGCGGGCTTCGCGATAACGTTTATTCCAGTAGTTATCGCTCAGTTTCGAAATCATCACGCCGTTGCTGGTAGAGGCATGAACGAATTGATCGTTACCTAAATAGATGCCGACATGGCGCCCGGTTGAGCCGGCGCGGAACAGCACCAGATCGCCAGGACGCAGTTTGGTACGCAAGATTTTCTTGCCCATGTCTTCCTGTTCATAGGTCGAACGCGGTAAGTCCATGCCAAACTGTTCGCGGAAAGTACGCTGTACAAACGCCGAGCAATCGATGCCGCGCTTGGTTTCACCGCCTAAACGGTAGCGAACGCCTTTCCAGTCTGCATACTGATCCATAATTTTTGACTTGACGTCAACGTTACGGACCATTGCTTCGAATTCATCCTGAGAGGCTTGCAGTAAAAGACCGTCTTTGTCATTAACTGCACGCATCTCAGTTTGTGCGTTATTCAAGTTCGAAGTGTGAGTCGTGCTGCACGCGGAGAGCATTACCGCTGCGGCAATTGCAGGTACTACCCGCAAAAAATATCTCAGAAACGGTTGAGATTTGACCATTGTTATTGTTTTCCCTTGAAGTCCTTAACGACGTCAGTCGCTACCTGAAAAATGCCAAACGGAACGAGACTAATCTGCAGCTGTTTTAACGACAATCAGTTACCTCTGAAAACGTGCTGGAACGCACATTTTTAGTGGATTTGAAGCTGAGTCAGGTTAAACCAGGCACAAACGCATCCGAGATTACCGTAACGAATTGGGGATTGCGAGCCTTTTTCCACCCTTTTTTATATGAATTTGTGATGTAACATAATGTGATACTTTGGAACATTACGATAAAAAATAATGGTACTGACGATGAGAAAATGCTTCCTTTACAGCCGTGTAAGTAGTGATGCACAGATTTCAGGTGATGGCTTGGTCCGTCAGGAAGATAAGTTAAAACAATATTTGTTACAGAATGCCGAACGATTGAATCTTTCCACCATCGATTATGAAATTCTTGTTGATTCAGGCATCAGCGGTTGGAAAGGCTCCAATATGGGCGATACAGCCGCCCTAGGTCAGTTGTTCATGCGTGTCGAATCGGACGAGATTGACGATTCGGTACTAATCGTCGAATCGCTCGATCGCTTTAGTCGAGAGAACCCCTTCCGTGTGGCTGGATACATATCAAAACTTGCGGAACACGGCATTGATATCATCGATGTTGAAAATAATCTAGTTATCGGCCCAAGTAACCCTTGGTCTAGCACAATCTCATCAATAATCGCGAACCGTGCACACGAAGAGTCAACTTTAAAATCTAAACGCATAAAGGCGGCGTGGGACTCTCGCAGGAAGAAGGCGAAGGAGTCAGGGCAGTACATGATCAAGAACACTCCATTCTGGATAGATGTACTGGATGACAAGTATGTGGTTAATGCCAATGCATCGATCGTTAGAGAGATCTTTGATCTGTACCTACAAGGGTATGGCTCGTTTACGATTGCTAAGAAAATGAATGAGGTTGGAAAAATCATTCGAGACAAACGTTGGAGTACTCCAAAGATTTGTGCACTGTTGAGAAATCCTCGGTGCAATGGTGATTTCATTTCAAATAGTTTGGAAAGAAACTATGAGAAGGGTACATCATCATCCACTGAACACGTTATCAAAGGACTGTATCCAAAAATAGTGACTGATGATGAGTTCACGTTAGTACTGAACCGGCTGGATGGTAATCATAAGAATAGGCGTGTACGTAATGATCGAAAAGTTACCATTCTAAATGGGCTTTTGAAATGTTCGATCTGTGGGGAGGCATTAACAGTGCGTGCTGCTGGAGCGTATCGTTATGTCGGTTGTTTGAAAACCATAGAGAAGGGCGGATGTTACTCTAAGCCAATACGATATGATGCATTAGAGAAGATTGTAGTCAATCATATTCGAAATATGGATTTAGGGCAGGTGTACGAAAGCAATGACAGTCAGGAAGTGATAACTAAGGAACGCGTAAAAACGTTAATGTCACATATCGAAGAGTATAAAAATGGTATCACTCAATTACGTGAGCGTGGGAAGAAGCCAAGTTTTGATATGTTAACAGAGTTGCAAAACTCTGAGGATGAACTTGAACTGTTAAAGAAAACATTAGAGCAACTTTCATTATCAAAGATTGATTTAAGTGAGTTTGCAGTAAGTACTGAATTGTTTGATATAACACAGATAGCATTGAGAACAAGACTGGAAAGAACGATATCTAGCTTGTTGAACAAAATTAAGCTTTATCACACAAAAGATCTATCGTTTAGTTTGATCGAGATGATTTACGTTAACGATGTAGTAAAGCATGTACTTGTAGCCGACAAAAAAGGTGTTGTGACTGGTGATGTTGTTATAAGAATGAATGGCGAGAGTACTACATATGAAAGCCGTAGTGTTAAAATCATTAAGGATGAAGGTGGGGTATTCTCACTGGATTGTAACATAAGCGAAGTGGTATTGAATGATTATCTATTTTTGATGAACATCGTTGACTTTGTGGACTCTGAGGCCAAAGAATTTTTGGATTCTCATCTTAATGCGGTGTTGAAACAAGAAGGTTAATGAAACGAGAGAATAAATAACTCCAGCTATAATAGAGGGGCAGGTTTTTTTCGTCTGTGGTGAAATGCCGTGAATTTCCGAGGTATAATAGGGGTGTTCTAGTAGTTATTCACTAAATAAGTACAGTGAAACTGCACAGGAACACCTAATGAAACAATTTTTTAAAGAATTTATCGTACTATCTACAATTTTCGTAGTAATCATTTTAATACTCGCTAACCCAATAAGTATAATTTGGGGCATTGCCTTCTTGTGGGCAATAGATGTACAAGCTTAATATTATAACGGCTTGTGGGCTAGTAAAAGTACTATTCCCCGATCTACCAGAACATCTAGTACTGGTAAATGAGATGCTACGATTTCTTCAAGACAATAATCTAGAATTAACCGAAGACATTGAACAGTTTAACAGTGTTTTTTGGCCTGTATTATTCACGCTTTATAAAGTGAAAATACTAAATAGTAGTAATGATACTGATAGTACAATAGCCTTTGTGATTCGAGATGAAAAGCTTGGAATTGCATTAGGGAATGTATTTTACTCAATTTAATAAATAAGTTGTAATATCCAAAGAAGAAAAATACCCCGTGGTGACAGCGGGGTGTTTTTTTACAATAAAAATCAAAGGAAATGAATTCATGAAAATCAACAAAACAGAACAAGTAACAGTACGATTGACACCATTACAAGCAGAAGGGCTTGATAAACTTATCAGTACTGGGGTCGTTAAAACAAGAGCGGCAGCAGTACAATATATTGTTAATAATTTCCTAATTCTCGGAGGTACCAAGAAATAATAGTAGTGCAGTGAAAGGAGTACCACCCGCACGTGGTGGTATATGTAAATGGAATTTGAAAATGGAAAAACTAGTAGCTGGGATTGGTACTAATGACTTAGTAAACGATATTGAAAAACAAATAGAAATGGGATTGACGCCAGTACTTCAACGAAAGTGCTACCAAGCGTGGAAAGATCGTCTAGAGGCAGAAACAGTTAAGAAAAGGGCGACTGTTAGTACTGTATGGTTAACCTACTCAAACTTTGCACGGTGGTGGCTAGAAACTCACATTGAAGACTGGTGCATTGACAAGGACTGGCTCATTGCAGGCAATAAAGAATACCATCCTGATAAATGTTGTTGGATACCGCAGAAAATCAATACGCTGATGAATGACGGTGGTGCGAACAATGGATTACCGAAGGGCGTCAGTATTCATCAAATAAAGTACTTTCGAGCTCGGTGCAGTGTTAGTGGTGTTCGTGAATGTAAGAATTTCAAAAATTCACACGACGCACACAGGCAGTGGCAGCTATGGAAGATTGAAGAGCTTGATAACGTCATTAACGAATTCAGATTTGATCAACGCCTTGATCAACGCATTATCGTTCGACTTACTGAAGTCAGAGACAGTATCCAATCTGATTATGACAACAATATTGAAACGAAATAAAGAAAGCCCCGGACGAAGGGGCTTATCTAAAACTAACTAAGGTATTTATAATGGCTGGAAAACAACAAAAAACAGATAACTCAAAATTTATTAGTATTGCTGGTAATAATTCTAAGTATTCGGATCTTACTACTGAGGGTAAAGCAATCGTTATTGATATTATTAACAAATGTGCTGGTAAGAAAGGCTACCAAAAAGAGAAAGTATACTACGTACTATTCAATTGCACTGAAATTAGCAGGGATAGGGTTAAGTACTGGCTCCAGTACTACTACGGGAAAACTAGTGGTGATTCGGCACCTACAGAGGACACAGTAAGAAAGTTTCTAACTATCACTAAGCAGCTATCTGCATCACTCGTTATTGCTAATACTAAAGGCATTAAGTTATTCAAGACTTCAAAGGATGGTCATTACTACCCAACGACAGTACAGAAGTATCAAATCGACAAACTATACAATGACGGCGGATCAGCACAAGAACTTATTGAAGTACTACAGAGAATGATTGATGATGCGAAGTGATTTACTTTATGTTGCGACCACCCACTTCGCAAAATGGGTATTTACTTCGCAAGATGGTGCGTTTGCTTCGCACGATGACACAATATATGGTGGGAATATCAATGACTTACGCACTATATGTGGTATTGGTTCGCATCTTGCGACCTTATATTAATATTATTCTCTATTCGAATTTTATAATAAAGAATCTCCAAGTAAACTTGTTATAGTCAAAGCTCGTACCTCGCTTTAACTAAAAAAAATTAATAGGGATTAAACTTGCGTTTTTTCTCCTTTCAGTCGAAAAGAACTCGGCATTTTTGGTTTTTTTTAAAGAATTAGAAGTAATTGAAAAGAACTAAAATAATTTAAAAGACACAAAATTTTTTGGTAGTTTAACGGCCTTGTTAGTAACTGACGCACTTCGTTTGTCTAGGGATCGGGCTGTTAAAGCCCTTAGATAAAACTACTCAAAATAACTACTGAAAAGTCAGTAAGTAGAAAGACAAGTCGTCGCCCCGTTCGTGAGTAGGGACGCCCAATGGCCGACAGGCAGTACTGACACACCCGATCAATTGAACAACACTATGATAGTGATTTCGACATGTAGCACTGGCACTTGTACTTGCATGAGGCGATGATAAAGTACTATCAGGATGAACTATAAAGGACAATAGATGACCGAGTTCGCAAGCAAGTACAAAGATTTGCTTACTATTAGTTTTAGTGCGTTATCATTCATAATTGCATGTACTGCATTGTTCTTCTCGGCAAGGACAGCTCTGCGAGATAGAGAAAAACTATTGATAACAGCACGTGCAGTATCAGACTCGTTAAATGACGCACCATATGAAATTGAGGTTAAAATAGTTAATATTGGCAAAAGAGTAGCTGTTATTGAAGGTGTTAGGCGGCATTACGAAAATGGAATGAAGAGTCATATATATACGGAAAGAGGGATTTTATTAAAAGAAAAGGAAAGGGTTGTATTGAAAGTAACTAGTGATATGGTTATAGATAGTGGGGATGAGGGGGAGGTGTATTTTCTAGAGGATATCACAGTATTAGATATTCAAGGAAAAGAACACAGTATTAAAAACTCAAAAGACTTAGTAAAAAGACTGCTTGATGTTGTTTCGTCACAATAGACAGTAAGATCCCATCATGATAGGTTGAAGTACTAACAAGTTATTGAGGTCAGAGATATGATTGAATTTCTTGATTTTGAATCACCTTACTACAAACTAAAGCAAGATAAAAATGGTAACTGGGAAGCAAAACGTACTAGTTCTAGAAGTTGTGTTGAGTTCACTAAGCTTTATCATAACATACGTGACCACTATGGAATAATCATTACACATCCCTCGAACCCTCGCTTTGCTGGGGATGTAGATCTAATCATCTTTAGAAAATAGATAGCACCTTATTAAATAGCAGTGAAATAGATGGTAAATTTAAGTACTACGGCAGAATGAATTTATCTAGGAGAGTTGAGATGGGACTAGAAATTGTAGACGTGGAAAATCACGGTGACTTATCGACAGAGAAAATAACTCTACGTGCTACTAGTAATAACGTTAACATTTGGAATTATCTATTAACTGATACGACGTATCGTGGTGATGGTAGTATATCTAATAAGCTACGTCATGTTTTTGATTTTGATTGTCTAGATGCAATTATCTTAAATAGTGGGGATTATGTTGTACTCTATACTGGTAAGGGCACAGACCAAATAGTAGAAAATTCTGGTGCAAAGATTTATATAATTCATTGGGGACTAAATGATACTATATGGAACAAGGACGGAGATAAGGCCTTTCTAATAAAGGCTGAAAGTAGAATAAAAAAGGCAGTTTAGCATGTTAATTACTAGGGTATGTACCCATACCCTAAAAATATTATTTTGAAGGTTTAAATTCATAATCGTTATTGATGTCAAGCTTAGCAAGTTTGTTCTCAAATATGTTGGAAAGAATCCTCTTTTTTCGTTCAAGAAGGTTTTTTGCTTTGGATAACTTTTCACTATTTAAGTCATCTTGTGATAAAGCTAGTTCACCAAGATATGTGTAATGACTATTTAGATAGTCGTTTCTTGCCTTTATAACCTCCTCAAATATACCATATAAACTTGCTTTGATTTTTACATTGTGCCTTTCCAGTTTTGTAATGTTGCTGTACAGGTATGCTATTTCTGATAGATCTGTTGTTGTCTTTTTATCTAACTCAGCAAGAACCAATTTTTCTATTTCTTTTTTAGGTGAAACTTTGCGGACTATATCATGATGAATTTCATTCCTTAATAAAACATTGGAATACATTCTCTCATTAATTTTCCAAAGATTATTTTCAAAGTCAAATGCTAACTTATGAGATATATCTAGAGTGTTAAGCTTAGCCTTTTGAGTGAACCATAATGTTGCAGAAACAACTGCTGTAACTGCCATTACGATGTTAGCACCTACACTAAGCCAGTCTGTCAATGAACCTATTTCCATCTTCTTATCCAAACTATAATAGATAGTACTAATCAACAGTAGTAGCACAAGACTGAGTAGTACTATAACCAAACCAATAATTATTCTATTTGTCCATTTCATCTAACATACTGCCATACAGTAGCTGGGATTTTGTCATATAGCCTCCCCATAGTAAGTTCTGCCAGTCGATGATCAGATGCCGCATAGAAGGTTTCAAGTTCGTCATCAGACAATTCATACTTGTTCTTATCAATTATTCTCTCTAGCGTTTCAATACTTACGCAGCGACGGAGCTGCATTATCCAATCTTGTTTGGTCATAGAGTCTCTGTGTATTTTTGAATGAGAATACTTTGTACTTATTCTACACTAAGGTTAAGATGATGGCGATACTACTACAGTACTGAAAACAAGGACGACAGATGAGAAGAATATTTTTTGTACTGGCTATGCTATCCCCAGTACTTCACGCAGCAACTATACCTAACTTCATCTGTACTGATATACGTGGTGATTCGTGGAGAACAAATGAATCGTACTATACCCGTATGAGTATTGAACAAGTACCTGCTTCTTATGAAATTTTCAAGTATGCAACTGATGAAAAACGTAAATACTACTCAGAAATCAATGTAGTTAACCATCCTGAAAATAATGGTTATTACTACGGGCATTTGTACTCTAGTCCAGATGGGTTAGATAGTTTTGATTTGAGATGTGAGAAGACTAAATGAAAGGGGTAAGTTATGAATGTAGTTGGAACACAGTTTGGTCAGTATAATGTAAATGGCAATGTTTATGTAATTACTGTTATTTTGGATAATGGGAACTATACTTTTGTAGTTGCTAATTTAACAAAGAAAATTTCTATGGTATATGTTGTTGATAGTACAATAGCCAAAAGCATAGTTAGTAGTTCTAATCTAAATGCCTATCTGGAAATGGCTGAAGTCATTAAAAGTGATATTAAAAGTGGATTGATTTAAACAGTTGTCCCGATCGCTGGGTATTATATATAGTATTAATAGTAAAATGATCGGGACAAGCCCTATGATGGTGAAATCAAAGCCGCCAAAATGTAGCGGCTCAGTACTGACTGTGTAACTTATACACATCTGAT